>JAOAAU010000095.1 GCA_026418695.1 Clostridia bacterium | reverse complement strand
GATATACTCCGATACCATTGTGGTTTTCCAGGGGTTTGTTGTTGGGTTGGTAGTCGTATCCTTTGTCAGCATGATTATTGCAACCATTAGAGGGAGAGATGGCGCAGTCATTTCTCTTTTAGGAAGCATTGTGTTTTTCATTACGGCCATTAATGATGTTTTGTATGCATTACAGGTTATATACACTACCAATCTGGTTCCCTGGGGATTGATTGTGTTTGTTTTTGTACAAGCATTTATTATGTCCAGAAAGAGTTCCAGTACATTTTCGAAGGTAGAGGAACTCTCTGAGCGGCTTTTGGCTCTGGACAAGCTGAAGGATGATTTCCTGGCGAACACGTCTCACGAGCTGCGGACCCCGCTCAATGGGATCATTGGAATTGCCGAGTCTCTGCTGGGAGGCGCTGCCGGTCAATTAAACAATCAGCAGAGATACAATCTGCATCTGATCGTGACCAGCGGTAAAAGACTGGCTTGCCTGGTAAAGGATATATTGGATTTTTTACGGCTGAAAAACAAGGATGTCAAAATCTATAAGAGACCGGTTGACCTTAGGCAAGTAGCGGCGATGGTTCTGGAACTGTCACGCCCGCTCCTGGGAGAGAAGAGAATTGAACTCAGAAATGAAATTGATGAAAGCATTCCTTTGATATATGCGGATGAAAACCGACTGGAACAAATCCTGCACAACCTTCTGGGGAATGCAATTAAGTTCACCCACGAAGGCAAGGTCACCCTATCAGCCTGTGTAAGGGGGACTATGGGACAGGTCAATGTTGCAGACACGGGGATCGGGATTCCCAAGACCATGTTCGCAAAGATATTCAATCCCTTTGAACAGGTGGACAGCTCCATTCAAAGAGAATACGGGGGAACGGGACTGGGGCTTAATATCACCAAGTCCCTTGTAGAGCTTCACGGCGGAGAAATGAACCTTGAGTCTGAGGTTGGATGCGGTTCTATGTTTTCCTTCACTATTCCGGTATACGATGGGGGAATAATCCAACAAAGTTCATCTCCTGCAGGAAATTACCAAAATACGGTTCCAAGTGTTGAAGAAGCTTCCTTTGAAGCTTTGGCGGCGAGGCATCCGTTGAATGATTCACAGCCTTCCTTTAAAATCCTTGTTGTAGATGATGAGGCGATCAATGTCCAGGTTCTGTCGAACCAACTTGCATTGAGCAACTATAGGGTGGTTACAGCTTCCAACGGAGAAGAGGCGTTAAAGATTATTCAGGAAAGCCATTGCGAACCCTTCAACCTCATCATTCTGGATATTATGATGCCCAAAGTGTCGGGCTTTGAAGTATGCCGAATCTTAAGGAAAAAATACTCCATGCTGGAACTGCCGGTTTTGATGCTTACAGCCAAGGATCAGCCGGAAGATATTGCAGCCGGTTATGAGGCTGGGGCCAATGATTATCTGGCAAAGCCGTTCAATAAGTCAGAGCTGCTTGCGCGCGTTAATACACTTTTAACCCTGGAGTCTTCTGTGAAATTCTCTATTGCCAATGCCCGCAAGCTGGAATCAGAATGGACAGGCAGATTGATGGCGGAGAGGATCAATGATTTTACCAAGTCCCTGACTGCAACACTGGAGCCTGAAGAGGTTGCAAAACGGATCTTGAGCAACATCCTTGATATTGTTCCCAGTGAAAAAGGTCTTATTATTTTAAGAGATGGGGACAATTTCAAAGTTGCTGCTGTAAACAATCAGGATAGTCCGCTTGTGGCAACAGGGGATGAAATCAAGGCCAGGGATAGCAAGCTCCTGATGGAGCTTATGGAAACCTTGAAGCCGGTGATTCGGAACGACAGTGTAGCCGTACTCTATCCGAAGGATATCCTTTTGGGACTGGCCGGCTCGGTCATCGGAATCCCTGTGATATATAACGGTATCATGTCCGGGTCTATTCTCCTTATTTGCAAATCGGAAGGTGCTTACAAGGATTTTGAGTATTCCATTGAGATTGCATCCAACTTTGCAAACCAGGCGGGGATTGCCATAGAAAACGCCAGATTGTTCGCGGAAGTAAGGAAACTGGCTGTTCGGGACGGGCTGACAGGGCTTTACAGCCGGCGCCATTTCTTCCAGCTTGCAGAACAGGAATTCAATAAAAGCAGACGTTACTCCAGTCCTTTTACTATCGTTATGCTGGATATCGATTATTTCAAAAGGATTAATGATACTTATGGCCACAATGTTGGCGATGAAGTACTGAAACACGTCTCTCAAAAATGTTCGGATTCCGTTAGAAAATCAGATATTGTCGGCCGTTATGGAGGAGAAGAGCTGATCATCCTGCTGCCGGAAACAGAGATTGAGAATGCGAAGCTGATGGCGGAAAAACTGAGAAAAACCATAGAGGAAGCCCCCATCACAGATGAAAACGGAAACAAAATCTGTGTGACAGCCAGTTTTGGGGTAGCAATGGTTACAGGGAATACCGCAAGTCTCAATGATGCGATTATAAAAGCCGATATGGGGCTTTATGAAGCGAAAAGAGGCGGAAGAAACAAGGTGGTGGCGTTGTAGGTTGAAGGACATTTTCTGCATAATTATTGTATTGACGAAGAAAATATTTAGAAGTAAAATGAAATTATCTTAACGAAAGGGAAAGGTATACGCTAGTGAAAATGAACTAATCTGGAGACTTGAAATTAATAAAGGTGAAACTCATGGTGAACCGTGAGTTACTTTTGTTCCGGATTGGTTTATTGATATTGGCTTGCTTTCCTGAGGTATAGTTGAGAAGAATAATGAGTATTGTTTTGGAACCTGTATTACCGCTTGAATTTCTCCTGCTGGGGGAAAATAATGTTAATATAGAAGCTGAAACAGTATGCATTTTATGCTTGCTTTACAAATTGTACTGACCACAGAATAAATCCTCTCCGGGACAATGAAACGGGGAGGTTTTTTTATGTTGCTATTGCATGCAAGAAATGTAAAGAAGAGTTTCGGAGACCGTACTATTGTAGATTTTGAAGAATTAAAAATATATGACCAGGATCGTGTGGGAATCGTCGGTTTGAACGGTTCCGGCAAAACTACTTTGATGGAAATCCTGTCGGAGGGAATGGAACCGGAGGAGGGAACTGTCAGCCTTTTCGCAGATGTTTCATATATCAAGCAATTCGGAGAAGGAACCGGCAGTCCGGATGCCCACTTCGAAAAGGAATTTGGGGTGAAGGAGCTTTTTAAGGCGGGCATGAGCGGAGGAGAGAGAACCAGGTTGAAAATTGCCTCGGAACTTAGCCGGAACAGCAGACTGCTTTTTGCAGACGAACCAACCACCAATCTTGATCTTCAAGGAATCAAGCTTGTAGAAGAAAAACTGATTCAGCATCAGGGAGCTTTACTGATCATATCCCATGACAGAGAACTTTTGGATAGGGTATGCACCAGCATCGTTGAAATCAGCGATGGAAAACTGTCAATGTATAAAGGCAACTACAGCCAGTATAAACTGGTCAAGGAGCAGCAGAAAGAAAGAGAGTTTTTTGAGTTCAACCAGTATATTTCCGAAAAAAGAAGGCTTGAGGAGCGACTGACTGAAAGAAATATGAATATCCAAAGAGTTCGAAAGGCTCCAAAAAGGATGGGAAATTCCGAAGCCAGGCTTCATAAAAGGGAATCTACTGAAATTCAACAAAAACTGGCTCGTAGGGTAAGCGCCATTGAATCCAGGATTCAGCGGCTTGAGGTAAAGGAAAAACCTAAAAATGATCCCAAGATCATCATGGAAGCAGGGTTGGTAGAAACTCCCGTAAGCAGGACCATTGCCAGCGGAAGAAAAATCAACTTGAGCTATGGGAAAAGGGTCCTGTTTGACAGTCTGGAATTTGAAATCCCTTCAGGGAGCAAAACTGCACTGATTGGGAGTAATGGTTCAGGAAAAACAACGTTGATAAAAATGCTGATCCAAAGAGATGACCGGATTCGATTGGCCAATGGAGTGAAAATCGGCTATTTCAGTCAGGAACTGGACATTTTGAAGCCGGACAAGACAGTGTTGGAGAATGTGATGGGGGTCAGCATCCGGAAGGAATGGGCTGCAAGGACAGTGCTGGCAAGGCTGTTTTTTAAAGGTGATGAGGTGTATAAAAAGGTTGGTATCCTCAGCGGAGGAGAAAAAGTGAAGCTTACCCTTGCCATGCTGCTTTTATCGGATGCGAACTTTCTAGTTATGGACGAACCTACCAACTATCTTGATTTGCTTTCTATGGAAGCTTTGCAGGGATTGCTGCAGGAATACGCGGGGACGGTTCTGTTTGTATCCCATGACAGGCGGTTTGTCAGTGAGATTGCAGATCGTGTCCTGGTGCTCCAGGATAGAAAGCTGACAGTATTTGAAGACGGGTATGAAGAGTATCTGGCTTTCTTGAACAAAAAGGATAAAAAGCCTGCGGAACCTCCGCAAAATGAAATGATCCTGAAGATGAGGCTGGCAGAACTGGCAGCGAAGCTTGCAACCCCGAAGAAGTGCAGCAATTACGAGGAACTGGACAGGGAGTATAATGAGATTGTGGCGAAGCTAAAACAGTTGACATTCCAGTGAGGGGAAGGTTTAAAATATAATCAGCCGGTGAGAGGAGAGAGGATTTGTGTACACAATCGGACAGTTTTCAAGAATAGGAATGGTTTCCTCGAAGACATTGAGGTTCTACGACGAGATCGGCTTGCTCAAGCCTGCTGAGGTAGATAAATGGAATGCTTACAGATATTATTCCGGGGATCAGGTAGCAGATATTTTTCTCATCAATGAGCTTAGGAACTACGGATTTTCTCTGGAAGAAATCAAAGAGCTGATAAAATCAAAGGACACAAAGAAGCTACAGGAAGCCATGAACAGGAAGCTTGAGGAGATGGCTGCGGAAATGCAGAGAATTTCCGATGTCATGTCCAAGCTTCAGGGGAAAATCGCCAAGATTCAGAAAGGTGGAAGTTTCATGGACATCAACAACTATAATGTGGAGGTAAAGGAAAAGCGGCCTCAGGTGATTTATGGAGTAAAACGCAGAATTAACATGATGGATATGTGTGAACTGATCAATGAACTGTGCGCGAAGATGGAATCCAACAGTGTAAAAGCATGCGGTCCCATGCATGCGGTTTACTATGAGAAGGAGTTTAATCCGGAAGATACAACAGTAGAATTGTGCATACCTATTGTAGAGTCAACGGCAAATGGCTTGGGTGGGGTAAGAATTCTTCCTGGAGGGACCCATGCCTGTACGCTATATAACGGACCTTACTCCACTATTGGCTCTGCTTATGCGGCAATACTCAAATGGATCAATGAAAATGATTATAAAGTCATCAACTGCAGTTATGAAGTCTATCTTGTAACTTCGGAAGACACACAGGATGAAAACAAGTATGTGACGGAGATCTGCTTTCCTATCAGTAAATAATTTCTCCGTAGATGTCGGTTTTTTGAATCATTAATTCTATGGTGAAAATTTTCAAATTTATTGAGAGTTTCCCAAAGAATAGATTATAATAAAATCAGGAGATAAAAACACGGTCCGGTTGGTAGTCCGGGCGCAGCGTTTCACACGTTGTCAGTAACCTGCCCTCCTGGGGTTGTCCGTTCTCCTGCACGAAAAAATGCAAGAAGCGAAAGCGTCTTGTTACAGGAGGAGAAAAAATGAATATTCGATTGACTGTCTATTTTGATGAACCTTTCTGGGTTGGCGTGTTTGAACGGGTTTTTGACCGGTGTCTGGAGACCTGCAGGGTTGTTTTTGGCGCGGAACCAAAGGATTATGAGATCTATGATTTTTTGTTGAAAAACATAGATCATCTTAAGTTCTCACGGCCTATAGCTGCCGATACGGAAGAAGAGAAGAAAATCAACCCTAAGAGGCTGCAGCGTGAGGTCAAACGCGAAGTGAATTCACGAGGAATCGGTACAAAAGCGCAGCTTGCCATGAAACTGGAGCAAGAAGCCCGGAAGGTTGAACACAGGGTGATCTCAAAGGCAAAACGAGAAGAACTGGAAGAACTTAAGTTCCAAAAGAGACAGGAAAAGAAGAAGGAAAAAAAGAAGGGTCATTAAAAGCAGGATCGCTCTTTGGTATCAAAGAGCGATCCTGCTTTTATCAAAAAGATATAGATAATAAAAGTGAGATACATTTTGTTAACCATGGTGAAACCTCCCGAATAGTATGGTATAAAGACCAATCAGGAGGTTTTGATATGTTTGGTTATGAAATTCCGTATTATTATATGAATCCATATTTATTTCGTGCTACTTACAGGATTGCCATCAACACTGCAGCAAGAACACTGACGTTATATAAGGATGGGAAGTGGTTCAAATCCTATCCTGTGGGAGTTGGAAAACCATCAACACCAACTCCGAAAGGGACTTTTACCATCAAAAATAAAGCGCCGCATCCCGGCGGAGTATACGAACCCCGGTGGATGGGGCTGACGGCTCCCCACATTGGAATTCACGGACCGGTCAATCCTGCATCGATTGGAAAAGCCATGTCGGACGGATGCATTCGGATGCACAGTAAAGACATCATTGAGCTCTACAGCTTGGTGCCGGTAGGGACAGTAGTTCAAATCACATAGATGATATCTCCTTAAAAAACTTTTCTTGTTTTTAGTAAACATAAATTTTTGAATTTAAATCATAATATCCATGAATGCGCATGGACCGAAAGCTGGTCCATCAAAAACAGGAGGCACTTTCATGGGTATTTTTTTTGATGATATGCTTAAACCGAAGGATACGCTTAGATCCAACTGTGACAGTAATGCAGTCAAAAAGAGCGGGATACAAAAATTCATGGATTCCAATGAGCAGTATTCGGCAGACATTTCGGACGGTGTTGAGAATAATGATACCAGTATGTGTTTGCAACAGGGAGTTGAGTTTCACGATCTTCCGGACATGATTAAAATGGTTTACAACGGACTTTTGGCAAAAAGCGGAGCTCAGGAGGTCTATGCGGTGATGGGCTATGGCACGGATAACCAATGGGAGGAAGTACAGGAGCTTCCAATGCAGAAGACTGCGCAGCAGACTTTTGAACTGCTGACCTTTAGAAAAAGACCTGGAGATATCCACTTCGCGTTTAGAGATAATACCGGGAACTGGGATAACAATTCGGGAAAAAACTATACATTTTACAGGACAACAGAAACAAGCTAGGTCTGCAGTCAAAATGAACTTTTACTTAGATTTTAAAAAGGATTCTTCGGCCATCCGGCCAAAGAATCCTTTCTGTATAGGAGAAATTCATTTACTTTGATGTAAAGAATTCAAAAATACTGTCAAACAGGTCAGGATAGAATTCGTGTCCGAAATCCGGATAAAGCAGCATCTTCTTAGGGGAAGTAATCTTGTTGAAGGATGCAAACTGAGTGGAAGGGGGACAAACAGCATCCATCATTCCCGTAGCCATCAACACTTCTCCGCGGATACGCTTCGCCAGATTCTGCACATCGATATATCCCAGTCGTAAGAAAACTTCCTCTTCCTTTTCGTGCCTTGGATCGAAGAAGCGGAAATACTCTTTTAATTCATCCAGGGTATCCATTTCCCAGTACTTTTTTATATCACTTAAGAAGGGATGAACGGGAGCTAATTTCCATATTCGTGGTTCAAGAGCAGCACAAGCCAGGGTAAGGCCCCCGCCCTGTGAGTCACCTGTAGCACAAACCCGGCGTTCGTCTACTTCGGGGAAGTTCATAACGATGGACGCAAGCTGTGCGGTATCAAGGAATATGTGGCGGAAAATCATGTTTTCCGGGGAATCCTCCAGGCCTCTGATGACATGTCCTCGAAGAGTCGGACCTTTAACACCTCCGGTATCTTCCGATTTTCCTCCCTGACCCCGGCAATCCAAAGAAGCGACAGAATAACCCATTGCAACGTAAGCCAGTTTGTCATTCCATTCACCTGCGTTCCAGGCATAGCCGTGGAATTTCAAGACAGCGGGATGCGGCTCGGCAGCATTTTTGGGTTTGAGATATTTTGCATGGATTCTGGCACCCCGGACGCCGGTAAAGTATAAGTCAAAGCATTCAGCAAAGGGGACCTGAAACTTGCTGGGAATCAATTCAAAACAAGGATTTATACTTCTCATTTCAAGAAGAGCTTCATCCCAAAACTCATCAAAGTCAGAAGGGCAAGGGCTGCAGCCCATATATTTTTTTAGGTCTTCCAGAGGTAAGTCGCCATGCTTCATAGACATGATCCTTTCAAATTAACGGTATTCTTCAGCATCTCCGGGAAGCAGCTCGGAGTTATTCTTTATATAATCCAAAAGTTCATCGACCTTTGTATAAGCCACAGCAACATATGTATCAGCGGCACCATAATAAATAGCCATTCTTCCTGTCTCGGCGTCATGAAGAGCAGCGCAGGGGAAGGCCACATTGGGAACAAATCCTACGGTCTCATAGGGCTGTTCCGGTGTTAATATGTAATCCTTGGTTCTGTAAAGTACTTTTGCAGGATTGTTGATGTCAAGAATTGCTGCACCCATGCTGTACACAAATCCGTTACAGGTTCCTGTAACACCGTGATAGATCATCAGCCAGCCTTCCGTAGTTTCAATCGGAATCGGGCCGGCACCGATTTTTACAGCCTGCCACCAACCGGAGCCTCCTTTGGTCATGACCCTGCGATGTTTTCCCCAGTGAGTGAGGTCGGGACTTTCGCTTAAGAAAATATCGCCAAAGGGTGTATGGCCGCTGTCACTAGGTCTGCTCAGCAATAAATATTTTCCGTTGATTTTTCGTGGAAATAGAACTCCGTTCCTATTAAAGGGGATAAAGGGATTTTCAAGGCGGATAAATTCCTTAAAGTCCTTTGTCATTCCAAGACCTAACGCAGCTCCGCCAAAATCAGTACACCAAATAATATAATAGGTGCCGTCGATCTGCACTAAACGGGGGTCGTATGCGTAATTGGGCTGATAAGGATTGCCCTGCTCATCCTTCCATTGGATTTCATCATCGCAGATATCCCACTGAAGGCCGTCTGTACTCCAGCCTAAATGAACTCTGGCTTTTCCGTCTTTATGGTCTGCTCTGAAAACTCCTACGAATTTATCTCCGTAAGGCATGACGGCGCTGTTAAAAATACGGGCTGTTTTTTTAGTGGGGTTCCAGTTGATGATGGGGTTTCCTGTGTGTCTCCAAAGAATCCCTTCATGTCCTTCGGGTTTTTCCTGCCAAGGGATGTTTTTAAGCGGTTTTCCGATGATTGGCATAATTCATCCTCCTTATAAAAAAATAATTTAATGAATCGTATTTATGGTGATTGAGCTCCTTTGAACAGAGCTGAGCCAATTAGATAAATAATATGAAAATGTGTAACATTATATTATCAAAATGTAACTTGCATGTAAAGTAAAACGTAATGTTGATTAAAGTTCTGCTATTCGATTTTTAAAACATTATCATTAAAAAAACAATTAAATCTATGGATCGCGTTTCCAGCAGTTAAAGGAAACAAGAGACGAAGCGCCGGATGCAAATATGATGTAAAGAATCGTTGTTTCCAAGGATTGTGCGACTTGCTTGGTGGAGGATGATATTTATGAAACAAGCGTTGGTTTGTTTATTTACTGATCATTTTTATAACTAAAGCAGCATAACAACTATTGTAAAATTACATGACATACGGTAATATTATATTTGTATTACATAATAGACTGTTTGAAAAAAATCATGGATACTTCTGAGAGATCCGGAAGATTAACAATAATGTTTTAATAATTTGGAGAGGGTGAGTTGAAATGGCACAACCGTATGATCTGCCTTTAGAAGAATTAAAAAAATATAAACCCGAGCTGACCAAACAGCCTGATTTTGATGCTTTCTGGGATGAAACCCTTCGTCAGCTTGCTGCTGTCCCGGTACAATACGAATTAACTCCGTACCAGTATCCCGTTCGTGGAATCAAGGTATACAGGATTTCTTATCTGGGATTCAATCGAGCGAATATTGCCGGATGGTTAGCGATGCCTGAAGGGGAAAGAGCCTACCCTGGTTTAGTACTTTATCATGGCTATAACTGGGCCTTTGACGGGAACGTGCACGATACGGTGAATTGGGCTTTGAAAGGCTATGCTGCACTTCAAATGCTTGTGCGCGGACAGCAAGGTGCCAGTGTGGATAATGTGGTATCTTCCGGTGGATTTACAACCGGATGGATGAGCAAAGGAATTTTATCTCCTGAGGAGTATTACTACCGGGCTGTTTATATGGATGCTGTCAGGACGCTTGAAGTCATGGCATCCTTGCCGCAGGTAGATGCTTCCCGTATAGGAGTCACCGGTGGAAGCCAGGGGGGAGGATTGTCCCTTGCGGCGGCAGCACTTTCAAACATACCTAAAATCGCAGCAGTGGAGTTCCCATACCTATGTCATTTTAATCGTGCGATCGATGTTGCACTTCAAATGCCTTACCTGGAACTCAATGAATACTTTAGAAGGAATACGGATCCAAGGATAGAAGAACAGGCAAAGAAGACTTTGTCTTATTTTGACAATATGAATCTTGCAGATAGAATCAAGTGCTACGTCTGGATGTGCACCGGCCTGGTGGATGAAATCACGCCGCCGTCTACAGTTTTTGCAGCATACAATCATCTTGAGTGTCCAAAGGATATCGAGGTTTACAGATATTTCGGGCATGAATACATACCGGGTTCGGTCGAACCGAAATTGAAGCAGTTGATGAAGTATTTACAGGAGGGCAGCGATGAATAAATACGGGTTCAATTTTCAATGGATGTTTACCTGGGAGGAAGGGCGAAAGCCGGAGCCTCCGGATGAAAAAGCGCTGGACTTTCTGGCGGAGCTGGGGTTTAACTTTGTCAGAATTACCACGGATTATCGTTACTGGACAAAGAACTTTGAATACCTGAAGCCGGACATGGAGGTTTTTTCCTATATTGATTCCTATCTGAAGGCATGCAAGGAGAGAAACCTGCATTTATGTTTAAATTTCCATAGGGTGCCGGGTTATTGTATCAATTATAATTATCTTGAAAGAGATAATTTGTGGACGGACAGAATTGCACAAGAGGGCTTCATCTACCAATGGAAACTGATGGCGGAGCGATATAAGGGAGTGGACAATAAAGATCTGAGCTTTGATCTGATCAATGAACCCCCGGAAGTCGGACAATACGGACTCACCCGAGAAAATCATGCAGACCTGATTCGAAGGACGGTTCAAGCGATTCGTACCATCGATCCGAATAGGGAAATTGTTATAGACGGATTAGGCGGAGGGCACCTTGCAATTCAGGAACTTGCAGACCTCGATGTAATCCAAAGCGGTAGAGGCTATCAGCCCATGTCGGTGAGTCATTATCAGGCAACCTGGTGGGATGGACATAAAGGACTTCCGGAACCTGTTTATCCCAACAACCATTGGGATGGAAAGGTGTGGAACAAGGAGTCTTTACGGGAATTCTACCAGCCTTGGCGTGATCTTCAGGCTAAAGGAGTGAAGGTTCATATCGGTGAATTCGGTTGTTACAACAAAACCCCCAATGATGCAGCCCTTCGATGGCTGGGAGATATGATGAGCCTTTACAAGGAATTCGGATGGGGGTATTCCCTCTGGAACTTTGAAGGTGAATTTGGAATTATAGGGCATGGGAGACCGGGAGCGGTATACGAATTGTATAAGGGGTATCGTGTAGACAGGAAACTGCTGGATATTCTTTTAGAAAACAGACTATAAAAATTGCTTGCATTAGAAATGAAAAGGCTTGAACAGCATACGGTTCAAGCCTTTTTGCTGCTTTTAAACTTATTCTGCCATGTGCAAAGAATGAGAGAAATTGAAGTAGTAAAAGCCCTGCGAATGATAAAAAAGCAAATCGGAGATACTAAGCTCGTCGTGATCAAGTTATTGATGGAGGATAGAAAATGAAACATGTTTATGCATTATTAATAAAGTTTATCGTTTCTGCGGCAGCGCTGGAGGTTATCCTTGGCTTTTTGACTACAGTCTCTTATGTTAATATTTTGCTCATCGCACTGGCTGTTACGCTTATATCCTATTTTATAGGTGACCTTGGAGTTCTAAAAAGGACAAACAACACCATTGCTACGATTACGGACTTTGTAATGGCTTTGTTACTGATCCTTGCTTTTGATGCTTTGCTTGGTCCTGCGGACATCACTTTGTTTGATGCCATGTTTGCTGCACTGGCTGTAGCCGCCAGCGAGTGGATATTCCACCGGTATGTAGCCAGATCCCTTAAACTGGCCAGAAGATAGACAGCATGATCTTATTTAATAGTGATCAAAAAAGGTTAACGATACTTTTAAATTCCCTTTTTATAGGTTCGTACCTCATTATTATCGGTATTTTCATATTTGTCCGGAAATATGCTTTTGCGGCGGAAACATTCCTTGGCCTGTTTTCTTATGCAGGTTTTATGCTGCTGGAGAAAAAAATGAAGTTCCAATTGGAAAACCAGCTCCGCCTTTTTATTATGGTTTCTGCAGTACTCAACAGTTTTTTCGGGGAATATATGGGGCTTTATTACTCAACACCTTATCATGATAAGATTCTTCATATGGTGGGGACCTTCGCATTTGCACTGGCCATATACTCGGTGATGAATAAAATCATTGCAGCCACACCGGTTTCCAGGCTGTATATATTTATCCTTTTAGTTTCACTTGGAGCTTTGGTAGGGGTAGTCATGGAACTCATGGAGTACTTCAGTGACGTTCTGTTTAAGACCTATAACCAGTTTGGACTGGTAGATACAAACGTGGATATGATCTATGACATGCTGGGAGGAATATTGGCAGGACTTTACTGCGCTTATGGGGTTCGAAATGCGGGGTTTATCCATCAATAAGCAGATTCATAGGAAATGGTAAAGTTTAAATATGACCGTGTATTGGGTTTATGGAATGAAGATAAATAAATGTAATAAACAGAGGTGAAAGAATTGACGAAAATAGGGCTTCCAAAGGCGCTGTTCTATTATCAGCATAGTGCTGTATGGGAGGGTTTTTTTAGAAATCTTGGCTGTGAGGTCATCGTTTCAGGAGACACGAACAAGGAAATTCTGGACCGCGGGGTCCGATGCTGCAGTAATGATACCTGTCTTCCAGTCAAGGTTTTTCATGGCCATGTAGATATTTTAAAAGGTAACGTCGATTACGTTTTTATACCCAGATACACGTGCCTCATCAATAGAGAGTATACTTGTCCAAAGTTTTGCGGACTTCCCGAGATGACCTATCTCAACTTGGATAAGCAGGTAAGGCTGCTTGAAATCAGTCTGAATGTCGAAACCGGGCATATGGAAGCTGCAAAGGGTTTGAAGACTGTTTCGAAAAGCCTGGATTTAGACTACAGGGCAGCTGAGGAAGCTTTCCAAAATGCGCTGCGGGAATTGGAACAAGGTTATAAAAAGTGTGAGAATTCCTTTGGGGAACCTGTTGCAAAGGAAAGAGATCGCAAGCGCCAAACACTGGCTGTTCTGGGTCATCCATACATGATCTATGACAAGTACTTGAGTATGAAGCTTTTAGAGAAGCTGCGAAGCAGGAATATTTCGATCGTAACACCTGCCGATCTGGAATATCAGACAAAAAGAAGGCATGCAGTTCCTTATCAGGAAAAGGTGTTCTGGGAAGTAGGATTGGATAACCTGGGAAGTGCTTTTGTCTTTGCAGGCAGCGAAAATATTGACGGGATTATCTATTTAACTCCATTTGCCTGCGGAGTGGATTCCTTTGTTATTGAATTTATCGAAAGGCGGCTGAAATCGGACTATACCGTTCCTTTTCTTAAGCTTACCGTGGATGAACATACCGGAGAAGCAGGTTTTGATACCAGACTGGAAGCATTTTTAGATATGATAGGATGAGAATTCGATGAAGATTACTTTCCCGCATATGGGGAATTTGTTTATCCCTTTGAAAGTTCTTTTTGATATATTGGAAATTGATTATGCGGTCCCTTCCTTATCAAGATGCAAGTTTGAAGAGGGGATTGCGCATTCCCCGGAATTTGCATGCCTGCCTTTTAAAATTACTCTGGGAGATTTACTGGACGGGATTGAACAAGGTGCAGACCATATTCTCTATGGAGGGGGATGCGGCCAGTGCAGATTCGGCTACTACGCGGATCTGCATGAAGCAATATTGAAGAGTGCTGGATACGATGTTACAATGATTCGGCTGGACTCCAGCAATATGACCTTTCAAGAACTTATGGGAAAACTGAAACCTTTTACAGAAGGCAAGAGCAAAGCAAGACTTGTCAGAGGGATTCTTTCTGCTGTAAATACGGTGTTAATGGCGGATCGGCTTAGCAAAACGGCAGCCTGGATCAGATGCAGAGAGCAGCAAAAAGGTGATACGGACAAGGTTATGAGAAGGTTTAATCAAAGGATCATTAAAGCCAAAGGATATAAGGAAATAAAACAATTGATTCATTCTGCCCGGAAGCAGCTCAGGAGTATTCCCGTGGATTTGGAATTCAAGCCGCTAAAGGTTGCGATTGTAGGGGAGATCTATACCTCCATAGATCCTTTCGTAAATATGGAGATGGAAAGTAAATTGGGAAGCCTTGGAGTCGAAGTACATAATCATCTGACAATCAGCAGTTGGGTGATCGATCATGGCATCAAAAAGGTTCTTCCCCTTAAGTTGAAAAATAAAGCCCATGAAAGGGGAAAGGAGTTGTTTGATACGGATGATATTGGGGGGCATGGCCTTCAAACTGTAGGAAATGCTATACTGAGCGCCCAAAAAGGATTTGACGGAGTGATCCATACTTATCCCTTTACCTGTCTCCCGGAAATTGTGGCTCAATGTTCCTTTGGTGAAATCCAGGACCAATACGGGATTCCCATTATGACACTGATTATAGATGAACTTACGGGAAAAGCCGGATATGAAACCAGAATAGAGGCTTTCGTTGACATGCTGGAAAGAAGGCGGCAGCTTGAGCTGCAAAAGACAATGAGAGAAGCTTTTTAAACAATTATATTTTATGTTAAAGGATGTGGATCATCGGATGCACCAACCATCCTATAAAAAACTTCACGAAACAGGAGAACTCAAAAATCGAGCCCGGGCATTAAAGGAACGGCTTGAATGCTGTGTAGTCTGCCCCCATCACTGCAAGGTCAATCGATTAAAGAATGAAAGAGGTTTTTGCAGGGCAGGGGGAGCAATGGTCATTGACAGTTATGGCGCTCATTTCGGAGAGGAGGAAACTCTGGTAGGATTGGGTGGCTCCGGAACCATATTCTTCAGCTACTGCACCTTGCAGTGCGTATTCTGCCAGAACTGTGAGATTAGCCATTTGGGTGAGGGTTATGAGGTAAGCCCCGAAAAGTTGGCAGCAATTATGCTTTCCCTGCAGAAGCTGGGATGCCATAATATCAATCTGGTTTCCCCTACACATTATGCGCCTCAGATCGTTGAAGCCATTGATCATGCTTCGGAATCCGGGCTGGAGATCCCCATTGTTTATAATACCGGAGGATATGAAGAACTGGATACATTAAGACTTCTCGAGGGTGTTGTCGACATCTATATGCCGGACATCAAGTTCGGTGACAATGACAGAGCAAAAAAATATACCAAGTCTGCAAGATATTTCGATGTTGTGAAGGAGGCCGTCAGGGAAATGTACCGGCAGGTTGGTGATTTGAAAACCGGGGATAACAATATTGCTTATCGGGGCTTGCTGGTTCGGCATCTTGTAATGCCCAACAATCTGGCAAACACAGAAAGAATTATGGAGTTTATTGCGTCAGAAATTTCGAAAAATACTACGGTGAATATCATGGCGCAGTATTTCCCTGCACATAAAGCGCTGTCCTTTGAGGAAATGTCCCGGAGAATAACAAGCCAGGAATACAGGAATGCGGTAAAAAGTGCAAAAACGATGGGGCTGGAAAGGCTGATTACCTCATAAAAATATGGAGCTGCATGCAGCTCCATATTTTTATCGTCCTGCAGGATTGATGCCCCGGACAATTTGGTTGAAGTTATCTCCGATTGTATTGACGGGTCTGTTGTTGCGTATATCCTCTGACAGCCGTGTGATTCCCGGTAAAACGTCTTGAGAATCGGTTGCTAAAACGTTGGTCACAGATGGATCAACCTGTTTTACCTTGTTTATGACCATATCCCTTGCTTTGGCTGCATCAACTTTGGTATTTGCTGTATTAAAGCCTACCAGTGCTGTGTTCCCGATAACCACTACATTAGGGTTCCTTATTTCCTTGATTGTGCCTAGCTGTCTTTTAATGTTGTCCGACTTCCCTCTTCCGTCCGTGATTTGCTGCTGTGTGTACTGTGCGTTGTTATTGTTGTTGTTAATATTATTATTGTTTCCAGGGTCTGTACCTATTCTTGTATTGTCCGGTGGATTGTTACCGGAAATTCCATCCCGGTTGCCACCTAGAAGGTTTGTACCGCCGGGGCCTGCATTCGGATCGACACCGCGATTATCACCGATCATGTTTCTTCCCTGCTGAGTTGTATCCCCGGGACCGGGTTGCTGATTGCCTCTATTGGCGCCTCCGCAAGCACTCAGCGATACTGTAAGTATGCACAAGCTTGCTAAAATGGCTGATTTAAATCTTGATTTAAACATGAATTTTTCACCTCCGACATTATTCTTCTCATTGCTATGAAAAATATGAAGGCAGTTTTTGAAAACATTTTATCGAAACAGCGATCGTTAAATTTGATGATCATAAAAAAGAATTAAAAAAATGGAACGGGACATTATGTAAACACATAATATGTATCAGAACTTATAGGGGGTGTATCCATGCAAGAATTTGCTCAAGATGTACAATTCTGGACAGGAATTATGAGAGACCATGCAATTTTTCAACAAAGCACACTGGCACCCAAAGAGCAGGAGTATATCCAATATGCAACATATTATCGGGATTTTTTTGAATCCATGCTCAATGAGATCAAAAGTACATCCGATATCCGTCCGGTGATTCCTAATCTATATCAAGGAGTCATTTGCTTTATAGAATTTAAAAGGATGATCCTGCAGAAACTTTTGACGTGCGGACTGCAAATCAATTTATCCCCGAGTTTTTTCAATCACCAAATCAATGAGGCGATGGAATTTAAAAGCTTACTGGAAAACCCTTATCAAAAATGTCCCATTCATATGGGGAATCTTGCCTCCTACATTAAGAAATGGCTCTCAGACGCTGCAGGACATGCGGCGGCAATTGCATCCTTTCTCGATCCCGTAGAGTCTCTTTTGATTGATGAGGCCAATAAGTTCAAGGAGATATTCACCAAACTCACGATCAAAGCGTCAGAGCTGGAATTGATGATCAACAGGACTGGAGTAATGGACGGATCAACAGAATTTCTGGCAGAAGAAGCCATCGAATGGTTGAATAAGTTTATTTGCTTTGCAGACAAGATTCGAAAGCTTAGAGGTTCTTGTAAAGCCATGGCCAATGGAACCATGCTTCCTTTAATACCGGATCATTTCATCCGGGAACACCGGTATGCCATTTCAAAAATCAAGACTTGTTTAGCTAAAGAAACAAAGAAATCAAGGGTGTAGTTCTGTGAACTGCAGATAACCTGGTTAAGATGGCATAATCCATGCCATCTTTTTTTGTGCCTGAAGGTCATTGAATTTGCAAATAGTTTTAAAAATCTGTGGAATAATAGACACTGAAAAAAACTAATAACAAATCAAAGGAGTGTTGATTGATGGAACCAGTACAAACTACATCCAGGGTACCGCAGGATATTCAGGCAGTAATGAAGAACGTAGGCAATTTTCAGGGTAGATTCAATTTGGAAAAGTCGGGCTTTAATGAAAACATGCCAGGACACAAAACCAGCCATGACATGGTTCTCCGCCAGCAGCCAAGGACTGTCAAGCAGGAAGGAGCAGGCATCGGACTTCCTTATGAAGTCCGCAAAGAAATGGCGCTGATGCTGGATGATCATCAATGTGCCCTCAACACTGCACTTCGCCAGTATAATAAGCATCACTGGCTGTCTGAAGGTGCAGAAGGATTTTTAAGTATTCATGATTTGTTAACGGAACATATTGAGCAAACCAATAAACATATCGATGAAATAGGCGAACGTGTTGCAAGGCTTGGTGGTGTGCCAACAGCTCATCCCGTGACTCAGCATGAATTGTCCTATATCAAACATGAACCGGAAGGTCGCTATAGTATAAGGGACTTTTTAAGAAATGACCTGGAACACGAGCTGAAGATTCAGGAAATGCTGAGGAAAAATATTCGTCGTGCGCATGAACTGGGGGATTTTGGGACGGTTCAGATTCTTGAAGAGGTTCTGGCAGACCGCGAAGACCTTGGATATCATTTATACAGCGTATTGGAAGATGATACCCTTGTAAGAGGAATGGCACATTTGGTTAACGAAGCAAATAATATTATGGGCGACGGAAAAATGAACAACAGCAATAAACTACAATAGGATAAAGGGTGCTGGGAAAATGGATCAAAAGCCAATGAATTTTGAGTCTTCGTTTAATATTGACAGGGTTACTTTTGATAATGTCAGCGAGGATTTTGAAAGAAAGTTCAAAGAACGCTACAGCAAGTCCCTTCAGATGATGTCCGACAGCAGGGACCCCATGACCAATGCCAGCGGAGCCAATTCCCTTGGTATCTTGGAGAAAATGGCGCAGAAGATCAAGGATTATGATTCAAGATCGGATTTTGAAGAAAGCTATCATCAAATGCTGAAGGTATACGAGCGCTTTACAGAAACCTGACAGAAGGAGGTTGGGAGATGCGACTGGTGGCGAGATTACCGGATGAAAGACAGGTTAGTGCCTTGGTGGATTCCTTGAGAAATATCGGATTTGACCGCGGAGACATGATTATCAGCAGTCTTGCTGAAGAAAAGAAGTTTGACAGCGTGGAAGAAGCTACAGATATGGGTATTTCCATGATTAAGACTGAAAGGGATGGATTGAACGATTTTGAACCTTTTTGGGAAGGTGTAAAAGGTTTGAAAGGAGATTACGGCATCCTTGTTGCGGTAAAAACACCCAAGCATGAAGCCAGCAAGATAAGAGAAATCATGGAGCAGTCAGGGGCTTTGGAGATTGTACAGGATTAATTGTCTACTGCAATTGCATCATGGAGGTGCCGGATGAAAATCGAAGCTTTCTTCAGTGAAATGAAAACTGCCAATGAAGCGGTTAAAAAATTAAAGGAAGCCGGTTTCGAAAATGCCTATGTGGATATGAATGATCATTACATTGACGACAGAAATGTGGAAACCAATCTTGCCGGAACAGAAATGTCAACGAGCCTGACAGGGTTGGTGCTGCAATCCGATTCCCATGGAATCGGAAAGGGAAAGTCTCCTTTGAATGGAGCCAGCCCGATGGTGAGCGGCTTTGGCAGGTTTGAGGAAGTTGCCGATATCGCTTGCAAAGTTATTGTTGATGTAAAGGAAAGTGACAGCAGCAAAGTGAAGTCTCTGATGCAAGAATTGGGCGGATCATTGGAGAGCCCCAATGTAGCGAAACCGAAACTGGCGTATGACAAGGAATATACCCTGTATAAATCCATTGAAGAAATCGATAAGGAAATATGATAGAATAAAAAGAAGGACGGTTCTTGACTTTGAACCGTCCTTCTCTTTGCATTAAATAGGAAGGGCAGCCTTTAATGGCTACCCTGGTAAAAATGGTTACTGAATGAGTAATTCATCCCCGAGTTGTTATCCCAGTTATCGGTGCTGTCCTTGAAAACCACGTTGATATTGCCTGACCTTTTAATAGGGATAGACGCCTCGAATGTCTGGTCATCAACCTTTTGCATGGTGAAGGTTTCAATGTCTTCCCACTTAAGGTTGTTCCCATACCCGACAACAGCAGAGATTTCCTGGGCACCGTTTTTGGCCAAAAGTCCGTTGTAGGTGAGTGTCATTACCGGGTAGGATGCCTCAGTGACTCTGATGCCATTGTCAATATAAGAATTATAGGCTGGCATGTTGGAAACGTCGAATCCTTGATCTGCGATTTCTGTCGAGAACTCTTCAGTAAACACAACGTCGTTCATGGTGTTGTCCCTGGTGTCATTCTTGTTGTCGTCTGCTGACTGGTTGCGGTTCGAAGATCTGAAGAAAAAGTCAAACACTCCCATCATCATCCCTCCTATCATTTCTCATTCTCTTATAGTTTGCATGATTTTGATGAAATTATTTTGAGAAATACAGTTAATTCAAGCATTTCATTCATTTTTAAAGAGCCTCAGGTATTCTCCGTAGCCTTCCTTTTCCAGTTCCTTCAAAGGAATGAATCTTAAAGCGGCGGAATTGATACAGTATCGAAGCCCGGCGGGGGCGGGACCGTCGGTGAAAACATGGCCTAGATGGGAATCCGCAGACCTGCTTCTGACCTCGGTTCGGACCATGGAATGGCTGATATCCAGCTTCTCTTTGATACCTCCCTTTTCCAGTGGCTTTGTAAAGCTGGGCCAACCGCAGCCAGAGTCAAACTTATCAAGGGAACTGAATAAAGGCTCTCCGGAAACAATGTCTACATAAATTCCTTCCTCTTTGTGATTCCAGAACTCGTTTTGAAAAGGGGGCTCCGTAGCGTTCTTCTGAGTAACGTTGTACTGCATTGGATTCAAGTTTTGTATTGTTTCTTTTTCAGAGGGTTTATTGTATTGCTCGGGTTTGTCAATTGACTCATTCATGTTGATCACCCCATACTTCTTCTATATAGGCTTCTCTTCCCGAACCTATACGGTAAGCCTTGTAATGCTCAGGATTCTTCTTATGATAATCCTGGTGGTAATCTTCTGCAGGATAGAATTCTTCTGCCTCAAGGAGTTTAGTTGCGATTGGCGGCTGAAACCTGCCGGAGGCTTCAAGGGCTCTTTTGGATGCTTCTGCTTGCTTTCTTTGCTCTTCATCGTAAAAAAAGATGGCGGTTTCATATTGTTGACCCCGGTCATAAAATTGCCCGCCGACATCAATCGGGTTGATTTGCCGCCAAAAGACATCGAGGAGTTTCTCATAACTTACTCTGGCAGGATCATAAGCGACTTGAACAGCTTCGTAATGTCCGGATTTTCCTGAGCAGACCTCCTGATAGGTTGGATTTGGATTGCAGCCGCCGATATAGCCGGATATTACACTGAGTACGCCATCAAGAGCTTCAAAGGGCTGTACCATACACCAGAAGCAGCCTCCGGAAAAGGTTGCGTATTTGACTTGTGACTGATGATCTGTGTTCATGATTCAACATCTCCAGTATTCTTATATTTTTAACTCGTAAACAAAATAGAGTTTCTCGCCTAATCGTATATCGTATGAAGATCTCCAGGAAAAAAACGCGGTAGTTGCTGATATTAATATATAATTTATACCAACAACGAATGAAACTATTCATTAGACTTACAGTAATCTGTAGAGTAATGTAATAAATGATATTATTTCGCTGAAACCCTCATCCCTAGCCCTTCTCCCAGAATGGTAAAACGGAAAAGATTATATGGAATACTTTATATAGGACAAAATTCCCTAATTATGCTTCAAAGAGATACTATTCCTGCCCTCTACTGAGCTCGGGAGAGGGCAGATAGATGGGTGAGGGTTGATTTCCAAATATATTCCAACAATATGGGTAATGAATAGGCTGGGGTGAGGCTCTGCTCCACCCGCCCCTACAACAATTGGAAATATTATATGCGCATATAAATCCATAACAACAAAATTATCAAATAGAAATGATAAAAATCCAATGTTAATAAATTAAAAGTCTGAACCACTGAGAACACTGAGATTCACGGATTCACACTGTATAGT
>JAOAAU010000065.1 GCA_026418695.1 Clostridia bacterium | reverse complement strand
CCTCTGAGAACTTCTGCAAACTCTGCAACACAGGCAGTAAATCTGAACCGGGTGCTGGCATCCTCAAAGCTTTTTCCGACATCCCATGCAGAAAGCCGTTTTGTCATCTCAGAAACACGATCTGTTTCCGGATTCTTGTATCTTATTCTTACGGTCCCCAGATCCTTTAATGCGTTGTTTTTTAATTTTACTTCATATAATGCTATTACCGTATGGCCTGAGCCAACCTCTCCGGCATCCACTCTATTATCTCTGAACTCTTCATTGCTCAGCGCTCTGTTTTCATATCCCAATAGGCGATAACGTTCAACTTTTTCCGGATTGAACTCCACCTGGGCTTTTACATCCTTGGCAATCACCTGCAGAGTCCCGGTAAGCTGTTCAAGGAAAATCTTCTTCGCTTCATCGATATCATCAATATAACCGTACTGTCCATTCCCCTTGTCCGCCAGTTTCTCAAGCAGGACATCATTGTAATTCTCCATCCCAAACCCTAGCGCAGTGAGGTAGATTCCCTGTTCTTTATAATCTTCAATGGTTTTTAAAATGTCTTCTGCTCTGGTAATGCCCTGATTTGCAACGCCATCCGTACAGAGGATCACCCGGTTGATTCCGCCGCGGACGAAAGCTCTTGAAGCCATTTCATAGCCAATCTGCAGTCCTTCCGCTGCATTCGTTGATCCTTCAGGCCTCAGTTCGTTGATTGCCTCCATAATCTGCTTTTTATTGACTGCATTTGTGTGGTCTAATAATTTTCTTCCATTGGTTCCGTAAACAGCGATCCCAATCTTATCCTTGCTTCCCATCTGATCTATAAGAATCCGAAGGCTTTTCTTGACCAATTCCAGCCTGTTTTCTCTGTCCATGGAGCCTGATACATCGATTACAAAAGTTAGAGAAGCGTCCTTCCTCTCTTCGACATCCAGTTTTTTACCCTGCAAACCTATCTGGACGAGGTGATAACCTTCTCCAAACTTCGATGGAGCTGCTTCTGTATAAATGGCAAAGGCTTCATCTCTTGGCGCCGGATAGTCCTGTTTGAAGTAGTTTATAAATTCTTCTACTCTTACAGCCTCCGCGGGGGGTAAGGACCCATTTTTGAGATAGTTTCGTGCAATAGAGTAGGAAGCGGTATCCACATCTGCTGAAAAGGTGGACAATGGCTCTTCCTCTGCCTGAACAAACGGGTTGACACCGTAGTCCTTGAAGAAGGCATCTTCATACCTTTGTCCATTAGGCAGAACTGACCTTCCGGGATTCTGTCCAATGCCGGGAGCCGGTTTGCTTTCTTCCCGCTTCACTGAATTTGCAGGCTCAGCCATCTTCGCTTCCGCCTTTGGTTGTTCAGTCATTGGCGCCACAGATTCAGTTTTTGCTGCATATTCTGCAGCTTTGGATTCACTGCTTTTTCTTCCTCCGCATCCTGCTGCAGTCGTCGCCACAACCACTGCCAGCAATACGGGAAGAAGACCCTTTTTCATGTTTCCTGCCCATTTCCCAGTTTGAATCACTTTCATTTTGACTCCTCCTTTTATCTTTTTCTTTTCTCTCTATGCATCGTTAGACGAAAATCCAAAAGGAAGAGTTCCACATTCGTAATATTGTACAATAACTGATAATTTAATCCAGTCCATTTCCAAAACCGGAATGCCTACAAACATATTCTGCATGCTAACATAAGAAGAACCCCTATGTAATTTAGGGGCTCGTTCTATATTGATGAAAATCGATAAAACGATTGAACTTACTTTAGTTTTTTTACAGGCTGCCGAATAATCGTCTTTAGCTTCTCAGGTGCACACTTTGTGAAATCCTTAAGATAGATCTCATGATGTTTTCCTGAAAGCTCGTATCCACTCTCATCAATAAACTTATGGAGTTTTTCAATTGTCGGTTCTTCCGCACTATATGGACCCAGATGCATTATTTGTGCACAAAGGCCTTCTTCAAAAGTTTCAAATCTTAGCCTTCTGGCACTGGCAATCTTCTTTTTTCTTTCAACTTCATCAACAGCCTGCTTGAACAGTTCTTCTGTAATATGATCCGGCTGAAGAATCATCAATGTCCACTTCCAGACGTCCTTGTTCAACACACTGAATTCTGCCATATCTTCTGTCCACCAAAGGCCTTGAAGGGGCATAACTGCGTAGTCTCCATCTTGACCGGCTTTCTTCAGCGAGAACTTCAACGTGTACGATGTACTAAAAAGTGCTTGTACTGCTGCTTTGAACTCTTCAGAGGTGTTCGGATTGCCTTCACCGTCAATCATAATGTATTGAAGCTTCGGCACTTGCACGAGAACCGGTTCTTTTGGTGCATCATATAAAGCCTTCATCTGTTTTTTCAAATCCAACTTTGCCATGAGAACTGCCTCCTTTAATTTATGTGATAGAAATATAGATATCCATTTCAGGGTTTTCTGCCCGTAGATACCTTGAAGCATCGTATACTTCAAAATCCGCCTTGAATGCTCTTTTACCGTCCGTGTCCCAGGAGCTTGTCTCCCAGATATACTGCCATGCCTCGCCAATCTTTTGTGGGAATGGCCCTTCTGTAGTGATCACTACATATTTTGAGGAAGTGATTGTTTTTCCCACCATTCCTTCCGGGATCGACTCCAGGCTGCTTACCTCAACGCAGGCTAAATAGGTATAATACCCGTCAGCAATGTTAAAGTTCTCATCGAACTCCGTATATAATCCATAGTTCACTGCCGGATTAATTTTGTTGGGGATTTTCTCAAGAATGTTTTCTGCAAAAAACTTCTGCCACAGCTGCGCCCCCTCCATGGCACCCCGTCCACCTTCATTGGTGGTGCGGATCTCAATTCCTATCACCTTGAACTCCTTCTTTTCCATGATCGTTGTCTTCATGCTTCATCCTCCCTAAAATAAATAAAAACCGATGTTATTTGAGTTCTCTTGAGCTGCATCCTGTACATAATCGTACAATCCTGTCCGTCAACCGACTTCCTACTAACATGGTTTCATTATAAAGGGGCAAACTTGACATCATTGTGTCATGTTTTTTAATCATTTTTCATTTTTTATAGATAGTCGCTATTTTTTCTGCCTTTTCTTTAATAACACGTCTCAAATCCTCGGGTTCCAGCACCTCGACATTCTCTCCATAACCCAGGATAAAGCCATAAACCCAATCATCCACCGGATAACTGGTTCTCACCAGCAAAAATCCGTCCGGACACTCTTCTACAGCCTCAGCACCAAAAAAGTCTTCAATCTTAACCCTGACTTTTGGAGAAAATTTCAGTGTGATTTCTGTAGGCTCTATCTCTTGTCCCGGCAGCCCATCCCAATCAAAATCTTCAAAAGGCCTCTCCCGAAGCGCAAATTTTTCTTCATTAATCCTTAAATTCCGCATCCGTGACAGCCGGAACATCCTAAAGTCCTTTCTTATAAGGCAGAACCCATATAGATACCAGGCATACCCTTTCAGGATCATGTTCATTGGCTCCACCGAACGTTCCATACTGCTTCCGGATGCACTGGAGTAGTGGAATTTTATAATTCTTTGATCTTCAATGGCTTTCTTGATTTGATTGAACTTGTCCTTCTGGAATCGGCTGTATCCGAGATAACCAAAATCGAAAATGATCTGCTCGCTGGTCTTTTTGATTCTGCTCAATTCACCCTCCGGAACTAACCCTTTGATCTTCTCCAGGGTATTGGACATTTTTCTGTCATCGATGACCGCACTAACCCCATTCAATGCAGAAATAATAGACATCAGATCATCCGCCGAAAGAACCCGGCGGTCTATTCTATAATTCTCCATAATCCCGAATCCGCCATTGACTCCCTGGTAAGACACCACAGGAATGCCGGCCTGATTAATGGCGTCAATATCCCGGTAAATAGTTCTGACGGAGACTTCAAATTGTTCTGCAAGTTCCTTTGCATCTACCCTGTTTCTATTCATCAGCAGCATGGTGATGGCCAACAGCCTGTCCAATTTCAATCGGTTTCACTCTCCCATTCATAGACAATTCCCTGGGTAATCCTATTCCGAGCTGCTAATCGCAGCTGCAGCTCCCTCCGCTATCTCCGCCTCCACAATCACAGCTGGAGTCACTTCCGAAATCGCCGGAACCGCCATCAAATCCGCTGCCATTAGAACCACAATCACATCCTGAATCACAACCGGGATCTCTGTGATTGTCGTCATCATAACCGATATTGCCCAAATATCCCTGATCATTCATCATCGACGGATCCTGTATAAAACCGCCATTCATGTTGGAATTTACATTTGTATGGTTGAAACTTGAGCTTCGGGAATAGCCTCTTCCCGGATTGCTCCCTTTTGACAAGCTTGCTATGACCATGATGATAGCAAACAAAAAAAACACGACAAAAACAAAACCCATAAAAGCCTCCTCATAAAGCATATCAATATGATATTCAACATCGTCGTCAAAATTCCTTTTTTATCAAATTGGATCATGAAAAAAGGTGGAAGCAAAAAAAAGATGGTTAGCCTGGCGACTAACCATAATGTAAAGGGGGTCAAAATGTATTTTGTGAGGTCAACATTATTATTGACCCATTTCGCTGTTTTATATACATCCTCGTAAAAGATTTTTAAAATAAAATTTTCGTAATATAAAAGAACCCCAACGTTAATAATATGATTAAGGCACTGTGTCAAAACCGCATCTGTTCTGTTATTGCTAATAATAATTACACTGTTGGAACAACCATCTTCTTGAAAGACAAATTTAACGAAGGATTCCTCAAAACCTGAAAGGAGCTATTTTATGGAGCACCATGAAAAAATTGTGAACGCCGAAAACTTGAATATAGATTCTACCTTGGAAAGCATCTCCAGCGAATTGCAGGCAGGTGAGACGCTCATCCTTGACATCGGAAACAATTATTTTGATCAGACGGATGAAATCTATGATACCCTTGTCATGAAGGGATATGATGTAAAAAAGAGTTTTCGAAATGGGCGGAATCAAATTATTGTTAACAGAAGTCGTGAGCATTATAACGCAAGGAATCAACACCATTTTCGCTGATTCCTCCAGGTATTTCACTTTATAGAAAGCCTCCCTTATGTGAGAGAGGCTTTCTTTTGGATCAGGACAATTTCCTTATGTATTCTTCCATTCTTTTTAGGTAGGCTCCCTTTTTTACCTCTGCCCGTGTAATCCCAAAGGTCGATACCGGAGACTTACCGCAGTATTCTTTCATTTGTTCAAAAATGATATCATTATTGTCCCCGCCGGCTGTGAAAAAGAAGGACACCTTTTTAAATTCCTTTGCTCGCTCTTTTAGGTAGGTCAAAACAGGGCTGGAGATCGTTGAAGCCCATACCGGGGTCCCGATAATTACCGCATCATATTTCGCTGGATTGTATTTCGCAGGCTGAATTACTGTCAGATTCTTTTTCATCGCATCTCGGCCGGATGTAATGAAGCCGATAATACCTTTTCTGTTCTTGGTGTCGATGATTTCCTCGAAATCAGCCCCAATACGTTTTGCGATCTCCTGTCCGATTCTCTTTGTATGTCCCGACCTGGAATAGCATACAACCAAAAACTTTCCCATGCACAATCAACCTCCTAGCATAACCTTTTCAATATCATTCCAATTCCACTTTTCAAGCTCTGCTTCCTCTCTCCAGATGCAGGAGAAAAGCTGGTAAGTATTTATTTAATCCGTTTATCAATCGGTAATCAACGCATATATTATCATAAACACTGAAATCAATGCATTTGTCTGTCTCCAATACTATTTATATTTTACTCATTCGATGAACTTTACTGTTTCAGTTTTTTTATATATTCCACCCTGTGGTATTTTCCATCTGTACCTTTGACTGCTATTGCTTTGTTCAACGGAGTGTTTTTTAATGCAAAGATTTTGCTTCCCTGGGGAAACAAAGATGCATCAGCCTCCTCTCCCAATACCGTGATATCACCATTTTCAGCCTCCTCTGCCTTTATTCCCTGCCGTTTGACTTCGCCGATCTCCTGATTGATATTCTGAGCCTCATTCTCATTTTGAAAGTTTCCAACAAAGTCATATATTTTATTATCCCATATGACCCCTAAAGAGGACCTTGCTCGATTTATTCTATAAAACTTCCCTTCTTTATCAACCGCAATTGCCTCCGATGTTTCAACTCCTTTTATGCTATAAAGACGATTCCCAGGTTTAAACTCAACCGTACTGTTGATCTCCCCGTTGTTTTGGGGCATAGGTTCTTTCTGCCCGGTGATTTCCCCTATTCTTTCGCCGATACTTCCATCTTCTATTGGGTTATTAAGAGATGGATTGTACAGATTGTCGTTCCACTTCAATGCTATTGGGTAAGTCGCTCTCATTTCCTGTTCGATAATTTGCCCTTTGCACCCTATGCTTGACAAAAGAAAAAACATCAAAACACTTATAGTTAAACAAATCCTAATAGATCTCATTTTCATACTGCTCTCTCCTGCTTCAATTCAAAATAAAAGAGTGAAGGTAATGTCCCTCACTCTTCATTATATCTAGCATGAATGCTTTTTATCTATCTTCTTTTACCTAGAATTCTTAAGATATACAGGAACAGGTTCACAAAGTCCAGATACAGCGTAAGTGCGCCGACAATGGCTACATTTCTTTCCTTGTCCGTTCCGGCATATGCATAATGAATATCCTTGATTTTCTGGCTGTCATAGGCAGTCAGTCCCAGGAATATTGCAACTCCCACGAAAGATATGATCCAATCCAGTGTGGAGCTGCGAAGGAAAATGTTGATTACAGAGGTGATAATCAGGCCAATCAATCCCATAAAGAATAAGGAGCCCAGGGAAGTCAAATCCTGTTTTGTAACAATTCCATATACACTCATAAATCCAAAGAATGCAGCTGAAATAAAGAATACATACGCAATAGAACTAGCGGTATAGGCAAGAAAAATTGTAGACAGTGTCACACCATTGACCACTGAGTATATAGCAAACGCAGTAGCTGCGGCTCCATAACTCATTTTCATAGCCCTGCTGGCAAGAAACCATACCAATCCCAGTTCAACCGCTATAAGACTATAAAACATAAGTCTGGAGAATCCTATTGCACCTGTAAGCAACGCATTGGCAGTAAAAACTGCAGTAACTCCGGTTATGATAAGTCCTATAAACATCCAGCCAAACACTCTGACAAACTGCTCACTCAGACTTTTCCCCGATTCATAAGCCCGATCCTGCTGATAATAATCCATTTTTGAAACCTCCTATCGTGATTTTCTTTGATTTGAAAACCTTGATCAAAGATTAAAATCATCATACCATATTTTCATAAAACTTCCAACAAACTCATCCTACAAAAACAAAATCAGGCCAATTTAACGTTCAAACCGGCCTGATGAAAGAAGGGTATGTTTTGTGTCCATATCTCTATAATACCCTTGTTTTATGTATAATATATGAATAAATTATTAAAAATTTTAAAAGACTACATTAGCTTTGCCCTATTGATTTTATTGTGTCCAAATCTATTCCGTATACTGTCCATCGCTTTTTCGAGCTTTTCTTCCTTTTCATCTGACCGCTTACTGTTGGTATTACCCAACAGATCTTCGAAGGAAAGTTGAATCACTTCATTGTCTTCTTTGAAATTGCTTACTCCTATTCCCAACAGCCGGACAGGCCGCCGCACATTCCAATTCTGCTCCAGCAGTTCTATTCCTGCCTTATAAATATCTTTGGTAAGGTAAGTGGCAGGTATGGATTTTTGTCTCGTCACCGACTGAAAATCTGCATACTTAATAGCAATACTAACCGTTTTCCCTTTAATATCGCAGCTTCTTGCTTCAGCGCCTACTTCTTCAGCCAACCGCAGCAGTACAGTCCTTGCATACTCAAGGTCTGTGATATCTTCCGGAAGGGTGGTTGAACGGCTGATGGATTTGCTGTCATGATGGTGTTCCGGTGATACCGGGGAAGAATCCAAGCCATTGGCAAGCTGGTGAATTTCAACTCCATATTTCCCGAATATGCTGTTCAGCAAGTCCCGGTTAGATCTGGCCAAGTCACCAATTGTAAAGATTCCTATGTTCTGCAGCTTTCTTTCCGTCTGCATCCCAATCCCATACATTTCACGTACCGGAAGAGGCCAGATTTTTTCCTTGATATCCTTCAGCCATACCTCGGTAATCCCCTGCGGCTTTTTCATTTCAGATGCCATCTTGGCAAGAAACTTGTTTTCAGAAATTCCGATAGAACACCATAAATCCAGTTCATCCTGGATATCTTTCATAATCTTTGAAGCGATTTCCACCGGTTTTCCGAATAGGACCTCGCACCCGGTCAGGTCCATCCATGCCTCATCAATACTGTTTTGCTCGATAATCGGAGAATACCTTGAGAGAATTTCCATGACTGCTTTTGAGTTCCGGCTGTAAAGCTCTCGATCCGGAGGAACGAGAATAAGGCTGGGACAAAGTCTTTTGGCTTCATGAAGAACCATGGTGGTTTTGACGCCGAATCTTCTTGCCTCATAGTTTGCAGCAAGAATAATCCCTGATCTGTTTTTAGGATCTCCGGCTACAGCCGCCGGCTTACTTTTTAGTTCAGGACTTCTGGCAGTCTCACAACTGATGAAAAACGCATTCATATCTACAAGGAAGATGATCCTCTGCATGTTCAAACTCCAATAATAAATGATATGATTCTATTATATCATTTTTCAGGGTAAAAATCGGTAGAAGAATGGATTCTCAGGTATCACAGATAAGAGATGACTTTTGGAAAAGGATGAATGGAAATATGAAACTTTAAGGAATATGACACGCAAAATTTTGCTTCTCACCAAGTACCTTAAGTAGTTTCCATATTCGTAAACGGCGAAAGAAGGCTGGCAAGTTCCATGTTGTAGGCCCTCCAAATTTCAGCGTCTACATCCAGCACTACCAAACTATTATATTTACTGTAGATTTTTCCTGTTCCCAGTACTCGTCCTTCATGCATCAGGGTGATTGTATCCCCTTTCTCCAATCCATAGTAATCCGGATCATTCGGAACATTAATCAGCATGGCGCTTCACCTTCTGTTTTTATTAGTGGATTAACGATAATCATTTACTTCTATTATGCTCATCATATGTTCCAACTATCCTTTTTGATATAAAATCCAGAAGGATTAAAGCAAAAAAACCATGAAGCATTTCTGCCTCATGATTTTTAATACTATTTTTATCCATGCAAATCAATCTATACAAGCCGCATGTCCTTCAAGTATGAAAGTTATCCACATAATCCTATGGTTTTATTCAGCATTTACCCACATAATTCGGTTTTGTGGATATAAAATCTGTGGATAATGTGTGTAACTCTGTGGATAACGATAAATAGCCCGTCCGAAATGTGGACAAGAATGTTGAAATTGGTTGCATATTTTGCATTATGTAAACAACATGGGCTATTTTCAAATTCTCCTCTCAAGATAATCTTCTATATTTCATCTTTTTTCGTAAACATTCTACAGTAATAGTCATTTTTACATCACAATCTTTTACACTAATCGATATAATTTGCTATCTATAGAAAATAGAAGTTAGAAAAAAGACAATTATGTGCATGTGCGGCTGCCAAGTCCCTTTGTCCTTGATTAAGTAAAAAACTACAGTAAATTCCTTTGCAATAAAAAAAGGGACAGTCAATTCTTTTTTGAACTCACTCTCCTCTTCTCCTACAATTTTTTTAAACTTTTTTCATACCTAATCCGATTTTAATCGCTCTCATGACTTGCTCCGTTGTATCCACCAGTAATTCCTTTGTGTCCCTCATCGCCTGTTCCAAAGCCATAGGTTTATTCATAATGGAGAAAATCGCATCAAAACCCTTATCACCCAAAGATTCAGAACCTTCTCCCAAAGCCCCTGTCAAAGCAATCACAGGAAGATTGAACTTTTTTGCGGCCTGTGCAACACCCAAGGGTGTCTTGCCAAAAGCTGTCTGGGAATCAATCTTTCCTTCCCCTGTAAAAACCAGGTCTGCCTCTTTCAATTGCTCATAGAGCTTTGTGATTTCTGCGATTAGCTCAATACCTTTATTCAACTCCGCGCCCATAAAAGCTTTAAGACTTATTCCGACTCCTCCAGCAGCACCAGCCCCAGACATGCGGATGACTTGAATGCCTGTTTTCCTTTCTATCACGTTTCCGAAATTCAAAAGGCACGCATCCAGCTTTCCGGCAGTTTCCAGATCAGCCCCCTTTTGAATCCCATAAACAAAGGAAGCCCCGTTGGGACCACACAGAGGATTATCTACATCACAAGCCACTAAGATCCTACACTCCGAAATTTTTTGGTCCAACCCGGATATATCAATATCCTTGACCCTTATAAGGCCTTCTGCACCGTAACCGATCTCTTTTCCATCGGCATCCAGCAACCTCGCCCCCAGCGCCTGAAGCATTCCGGCTCCCCCATCATTGGTAGCACTTCCGCCGATTCCTAAGAAAATGTTTTTGCACCCTGCTTCCAATGCATGTTTAATCAATTCTCCAAGGCCATAAGTGGTAGTTTTCAAAGGATTGCGCTCATCGTGGGAAAGCAGCATCAGTCCAGACGCCGCAGCCATCTCAATCACTGCTGTATTTGCCTCTTCCAGCAAGCCGTAGAATGAATCTATTTCTCTCATCAGTGGATCTTTAACTTTAACCTTTACAATTCTTCCGGAGCAGCTATCTACTATGGCCTGAACCGTCCCTTCTCCACCATCTGCCATTGGAATTTTCACGACTTCGATACTTGCATCAACCCGCTGAATACCCTTTTCTATGCAGTTTGCTACCTCGCTTGCGGATAGGCTCCCTTTAAACTTATCCGGAGCAACAACAACCCTCATATAACCACCCTCTGCCAATATTTACTGCTGTATTAGCGTTTATATATCCAAAATACCCGTTAGTTGGAACTCATATTCAAAAAGGAACTGTCTAGTGCTTATACCGGATATTTTACCAAACGTATTTGTGGAATACAATTTTTGACTGCGGATCATTTCCCTAGTATATGAAGGCTTCATCATGTTTAACCAATATTGCCCTTCTCTTCATGAAGATTTTTATCCACAGGTACAAGTACATTTCTTGAATTTAATAATTTACATAATGATTTTCTACCTTTGGAGGACGGACCATATTCTCCTCCTAGAATACTATTAATGAAGGGAAAATGAATTTTTCTAATTCTATCCACATTAATTCCTGAATGTGGATAGAAACCCTGTGGATAATGTGTAAAACTCTGTGGATAACCAAGAATAGCATGTCCGGGGTGTGGACAAGGTTGTTGGAATCCCGATTTATTGAAAATCGCTTTATGTCAACTTTAAATTTGCTAAGCAACTATTTGCGTTTCATCTCTAACTTATCATAACAACATTCACCAATTTCACTACCTCTATCCCTTAATACAAAAAGCGCCTGTTAGGCGCCTATTTACAGTTTCCCCTGTTGCTCTCCATGATCCGGAAAAGGTTCATTCCGCCAGCCTGCCGATCTCCCTGCTTTACCTTCTCAATGGTCCTGGTGATATATCCATACAGCTTTTCCTGGAAAACTTCTTCCGTCGTCTCCCCATTTTCAATCATCATCAGGCCCTTTTCCCAACTGGCAGTCAGAGATGGATTAAGGAGTTCTTTTGCGGAACGGCGAACCAGCTCGACAATAGCTTCCCCTTTTAGTGTCGGTGTCACTATCTGTGTCTTTCCATTGATATGGATATAGCCGATATCTTTGAGCTTCTTGATAATCCCGGATCGGGTTGCGGAAGTTCCAATCCCGCAGGTTTTTATTTGTTCTCTCAGTTCTTCGTTCTCGATAAACTTCCCGGCTTTTTCCATGGTGATAATCAGCGAGCCATCCGTATACCGGGAAGGCGGCTTGGTTTCCTTCTCTTCCAGGTCAAAGCCCTGTACCTCGCAATTTTCCTTTTTGATGAGATTTTGGATGGGCGCTTCGGTGATTTCATCCTCACCTTTTGGGGAAGAAACCTCATAGATCTCTTTCCATCCAGCTTCCTTAAGAGTCTTCGCGTTGGATACAAAGATTTCATTTTCAATCTCAGTTTCTACCTTTACAGTATTATACTCCGCCGGAGGATAAAAAATTGCCAGAAACCTTTTAACGATCAAGTTATAGACATTCCTTGCATCTCCATCCATCCCGGACAGTTCAGAGGTCACATAGGTAGGAATAATGGCATAGTGGTCCGTAACCTTACCGTTATCCACATATCGTTTTGTAGATTTGGTCACTCGCAAATTCCCAAACTCCTTGATTCTCTGCACGTTTTCTCTATAAGAAGAGTTCTTAAACAAACCGTTTAGGACCTTGGGGACTTCCGCTAAAACATCGGTCGAAATCACCCTGCTGTCTGTTCTAGGATAGGAAATCAGCTTCTTCTCATAAAGGCTTTGTGCGATTTCCAACGTCCTATCTACCGGAAGTTTGAATTTTTTATTAGCCTCGGACTGAAGTTCCGCCAGGTTAAATAAAAGCGGCGGCGGCTCACTTTTTACCTTAACTTCAACTTTCTTGACCACAGCCTGTTGTCCGGCAAGCCTATCAATCAATTCCTGGGCTTCTTCCTTTGTAATGTATTTTTCATTTTCATCCCCATCCTCCGGAGATTCCTTAGCATTTTTCTTCTTGGGCTGCCATTTGCCTTTATAAGCAATATTACTACTGAGGGATACAAAGTTCGCTACGACACCGTAGTGAATTTTCGGAACAAAATTACGTATCTCCAGCTCTCTATCTACAACCAGCCCCAACACACAAGTCATTACTCTGCCGATAGCAATAACGGAAGGTTTGCCTTCTTTGAGAAGTGCAGACAGGCTCCTTCCATACTGGCAAGTGTAAATCCTGCTGAAGTTCATCCCGAACAGCCAATCTTCCTTGGCACGGCTGTAAGCAGCTTTTCCCAGCAAATCGTATTCATGAATATCCTTGGCTTTATTGATCCCTTCTTTAATGGCATCTTCAGTCTGGGAGGATATCCATACTCTTTTGGCCGGTTTATTGCTTCCGCTCTGATTGTATACCAGCCTGAAAATATATTCTCCCTCACGACCACTATCGGTACAAACATAGATCATGTCTACATCGTCCCTGCATAATAATGTACTTATCACTTGAAACTGTTTTTCAATCCCTTTGTCATTGATAACGATATATTTATACTCTTTTGGTATAATAGGAAGGTGTGCTACCTTCCATTCCTTATAAGCAGGGTCGTACGCGTCCGGAAAAGCCATGGTAACTAGATGCCCAAAGCACCAGGTAACGATAGCATCCTTTGATTCTGCAAAACCTCTTGACCGATCGCTTTTTGAAATCTGCAGCCCAAGAACACTGGCAAAACTAGCCGCTACAGATGGTTTTTCCGTAATAAACAGATTCTTTCCCAAATGGCTCTCCCTTACATTAAATCAGATTAGTTAAGCTGCTAAAGAAAAATCTTGAATAATAAATGATGAAACGTATGCTTCCTTATGCATTATAAATAATGTGGCAATGCTTTTCAAGTTCACAATTTGAGTATGCTGGAAATAGCTAACAACAGTACCTGTGATCCGCTGATCATTAAGAAGTTCTTTACGGAAAGTGCAAAGGTAATTTCTTTGGACTGCTTGTCCTCAAACAGTTTAATGTTTTTTCTTACAATGATAAATGTCAGTAAAGATAGCAGGTAAAAAAGAGGAACTATCCTAAAGGCCGAAAGAATAATTATGGCTGCATAGGCTATGTAGTAAAGACTTTTAAATATCAACAAAGCAGTTTTCTTGCCAATATAAATGGGAAGTGTATATCGTCTATTTTCAATATCGTCTTCCATGTCACAGATATTGTTGGCCAGCATAATGTTGGCAATCCCGCAGATCGGTGGGATCGACAGCAGGAAGATATAAAGCAGTTCCATGTAATTCATTTGTACAAAAAGCATTGCGTTCCCAAAAAGGATGGATATGATGTTTTTATCGTAAACATGTATATAGACCGCCAAGAAGACAATGATAAAACCCATGAAGAAGCCGGAAAAAGCTTCTCCCAGAGGTGTCCTTGAGATAGGAACTGGTCCGAAGGAATAACTGATTCCGATTGCAAAAGAAATCATCCCAACCAGCAAGACAATTATATTTGTTTTTATTACCAGCAGGATTCCAAACAGAGTAGCTATCACAAACAGTGTCAACATTGTTATCAGAACCGTTGTTTCCTTCAAATTGTCCCTGGCAATTGCATTATGGATTTCATAGTTATAGCCGTACTTTCTTATGGCCTTTTTGTAGTCAAAATAATTGTTAAGGGCTGTTGTCAGCATATCAAATGTGAGAATGGATATAAAAAGAAATAAAAAGCCTATAAAATCAATTCTCCGAAAATGATATACCGCATAGAAAGTCCCTAACAGAAACGGTACCATGCTGGCAAGCTTTGTTTGGATTTCCACTAGTTTGAGAAAGCTGCTGAATTTCATGTGTATTGCCTCCTATGGTATTACAACTAATCGTGATGTCTTAGCGTATTATGTAGAATAAACTTTAAACATACTCAGGTACTCTATCATTTTTTCTTACATCTTTTTATTTTATCAAAGACGTATAAATTTATCACGCTTTATCTATGGAGATAATAACTTCAGCAATATCGTTCAATATTTTAATTTGATCCCAGGCTATGATGATAATAAAAGATTTATTAAAGGAAGGTGTTTATCATGAAAAGCATTTCTGAAGCTTTCGAATTGGGAACAGTTAATCGTTTGGTTGATACCCGAAATACCGAATCCCTTTCCTGGGTCGAGCATAGTACATTCAAGGGTGTATTCCTAAAACACATTCTCAAAGGAGAAGATACTAGTGGTTCACTTAGCTGTCATTTAGTAAAAATTAATCCCGGCTGCTGTATTGACCGCCATGTGCACCAAGGGAAACTGGAAGTTCATGAAGTTGTTAGCGGGAAGGGAACATGTTCTATCGCTGGTAAGGAAATTGCTTACGCACCCGGAAGTATAGCATTAATTCCTGCTGATACTGACCATAAGGTCACAGCTGGAGAAGAAGGGATCTTCCTTCTGGCAAAATTCTCTCCCGCTCTATTATAAGCGGATATTCATTTTCACAAAGCCAGCAGGTGTAACGCCTGTATTCCTTTTAAAAAACCGTGAAAAATGGCTCTGATCTGCAAAGCCAAGTTCCATTGCAATGTCTGCAATAGGTTTTCTCTCTATAAGCAGTCCCCTTGCCTTCTTAATCCTGGTTTGTATTTGGTAGTCGTAGGGTGAAACACCCACCACCGCTTTAAACAGCCTGCAAAAATGGAATCTGCTTAGGCATGCGATCTGAGAAAGTTTATCCAGACTGAGAATTCCTCCGGGATGTGTTTGGATATAGTCGCACACCCTGAATATATGTTCTGTTGAATTTTGGGCAGGCACTTCTTTGTGTGCGGATATGCTATACGGATAAATTAGAGATAACAGTTCAATAAGCTCGTATTCCCTATCATACTGTGACTGGGACCGCAGCTTCTGCGAAGCAAAATCAATAAAACGATCACTAATTTGCTGACTCTCTATGGTTTCGGCTGTAAAGAACAGCACTTCCTTCTCGGCAAAGTACTTCTTTATAAAGTCCATTCCAAAGCAGAACACAATATGGCTAAATCCGAGCGCATCTATTGGTTTGATCTGATGCGCTTCCCCCGGATTTATAAAATAGATGGAATTCCCTTGGAGGCATACAGTTTTATTTTTATGGGTGAAGCTTGCACGACCCTTTTCTAACACCCCAATACAATACTTTTCATGCGTATGTACAGGAAAGCTGTTTACGACATCTCTGCCGTAAACAATTTGAAAATCCTCAATACCGTGGATTGAAATAAAATGGATATTACCTCTCTTCCTTGTTGCCATAAGCACCTCTGTATAAACTTAGAATAAATATCGTAGACCTCAGCCTTCCACAAGACCTCCTACTCCTTGATCGCGTAGAAGCCTGCTTGCATATAAGCCATATATAACAGTTCAACAGTTTTAAACCCTGCATTCTTTAATACCGTTAGGTGCTCGGAGATTGTTATCGGTAAAAACTCTTTCCCGAAACGTTCAACATGTTTTTGCGCTTCTTCAATTGTCTTGCCGCCCATAATTTGAAAACCTTTCCACCGATTCAAACCAATTCCGGTACCTTTTTCCGTAAAGGGCCGAATATTTTCAAAAGTAATATAAAGGCCTCCGCTTTTAAGCATCCTGAAACAGTTCCGAGTTGCCTCGGCTCTTGTCTCCGCATTCATGTAATGATGGGACTGTATAGCCGTAACAATATCAAATGTCCCCTCAGGAAGTGCAATATCCTGAGATGATACAGGCTCTAGTATTTCAATGTTCTTTTGAGTAACTGCTGATACTTTATCACCTGCTATTTCCAACATGGAGTCTGAAGGGTCTGCCAGTACAAATTTAGTTCCCGGAAAAAGGCTGATTGCCTTCATGACGAAGGTTCCGGTACCACAACCTGTATCAAGCCATGTTTCCGGACTCTTGTTGACAGTCTGAACAAGTTCTAATGCTTCTGAGTGAAGAATTTCGTAATTTGGAATCGTCACATTTACTTTTGAATCGTATTCTGCAGCCGCATGAGCTGTTTTGTTATCCATATTTTTTACCTCAAACTTTCTAAATAAAATCTATTGAACCTTAATATTATTCTCATCTATGTGGAATTCGTAGTTTCAATCAGCCACACCGACCATTTCAGAGTCTTGAATGATCTTGGTGCGCATCGGTGGGGTACTGATGATATAAACAAAGGAGTATGCCCATAGCATTACACTCGAAAAGCTGATGATATATAATTTAATCGATGTAAGGTCAAAGATATAGGATTGCAGCGAAAGCAGGGTAATTCCCAAATGGATGACAGACCATAATACGAACAGTAAAATCCAAATAACCCGTAATGCTTCATTCCGATAGCTGACCCGTCCAAGGAACAGTATGGGTGCCAGGGTAAAGACCACCGCTGTAAAAGGCCCAACAGAAAAAAACAGCAGGAAAAATGCAAGAACATAAACAGTGTTAAGAATATTTCTCTGATAAGCAGTTATCTCCCTATAGATGATACTTTTACCTTTAAAGGACTTGAATCGAAATACCAATATCACTATAATACCTGCTAAAGCTGCAATAATATATGATATGAACAAAATTGCAGCTGGTACTTTTCGAATAGCTTCAAAACGGAAAATTTGCCAAAACCCTGCCGACGTCAGACAATACAGCATTGTCATTAACAGCCATCGTTTTTCTTTCATAAAAAATTCAATGAAACTTTCCCTGCTTTCAAAAACATTCTTTAATTGTAACCCTAGGATGACTGCCATAGCTGCGATGATAGATGCAATAAGTGCCCAGATCAACGATGGCTTAAAATATTTTGAACCCATAGGGATAAACATATTGCTTTTTAAATCTCCATTGTACCCCTGGTCGTGAATGCTCTTTACAAACTTTTCAACAAACCTTCCCGAAATTTCCAGAGACTCTGCACTGATCTGCTCAATTGTATCCGAAGGATTATGTATTGTTCCGGTTTCATATCCCCTTTTACCCGGATTGATCGCAATAGCCTTCAATCCAATAGACGGGATATTCTGATCAATAAAGGCCCCTGAGTCCGTATTTACGATACCGAAGGATCGTTGCGCAAGAAGTCTAAAAAAAGTATGGAGCGGGCTGGGTTCATCAACCTCAGTTTTGAAATCGTACTCCTTAAGTCCCATGGATTCCAGCGTCCTTTTAGATAATGCTAGCGTCCATAATTGTGTGGATCCTCTGGCAGTAAAATTCTGATAAAAGCTTAAGGCATTTGCATCCTTATAACCTACCATGTCCATTACGACAGCAGCCTTTATCTTCATTTCATTATTTCGAACAAAATACATCGAACCTTTGAGTCCGGCTTCCTCACCATCAAAAGAGACAAAAGCATATGTGTAATAGTGATCCACTTGAGTTAAAACTCTTGCAAGTTCCAGTATGGTTACTGTTCCGGAGCCGTTATCCTCAGCTCCCTGGACGCTCTCGATCATATCCCGATGCGCACCGATTACCACGACCTGGTCACTTTCCCCCGGCGAAACACCGATCACATTGATACCAACTTTATGCTGAACAATCTCATGGATAGATGCAAGAAAAGGATTTGTTCGTTCCTTAGCATTATTGCTTTGATTGTTCATAAATGAGGAAAAATCAAATTCCTGTGTGTAAGTCTTTAATCCCAGCTTTTCAAATTCCTTTTTCATCCATTTCGCAGACTCTCTTCCTTTTTCTGTTCCTGCTACTCTGCTGGAATATTGGCTGGTAAGTATTTTTAAGGATTCATATGCCTTGGTTCCATTGAAACTCAAAGGCCCTTTATAGAGTTCTAATGCTGGAATATCCTGAAGGAAGACAGGATTTAAAAATAGTCCTACAGCTATTATTAAAAAAAGATATACCCCTAAAATGATCCATTTGCTTTTACTATCCACCCTGGTACCTCCAAGTCCGCTACAGTATCTATTATGGTATAATATACCATTATAGACTAGAAAAGTCTGAACAGCCTGCCAAACTCTATGAACTCCCTTACAGCTCCCTATTAAAGCTTCGCTTGATATTGTTGGAAGCAAGATATAAATAATTATATGGAAGTGGATTTTTATAGTTTTTAATGACAAAAAATCGATTATGAAAACCTACTAGGGTGTTGAACTCAGATACCAGTCGATGATCTTTCTAGCAATGCTGGCCTTTCCTGGCAGCTGAGGAAGCAGATCCTTCGAAAACCAGTTTGCATCCACAATCTCCTTATTATCTATGACAATTTCCCCGGAAGAATACTCAGCAGTAAATCCAACCATCAGAGAATCAGGAAATGGCCAGGGCTGACTTGCAAAATACCGAATGTTTTTTGCTTCTATTCCTACTTCTTCTTTCAATTCCCGATTTACACAGGCCTCCAGTGTCTCTCCAGGCTCAACAAAGCCTGCAATGATACTGTACATTCCTGTTGGGAAACGGCTGGACCGTGCGAGAAGTATCTCCCCCTCCTTGATAACGGCAACGATGATTGCCGGGGAAATACGCGGATAAACAATATGGTCACAGCTTGTACATTTTACTGCACGTTCTTCTTCTATCATGCCCATAGGATTGCCGCATCGGCCGCAGAATTTATGATTTTCTTTCCAATGGATCAAATGCTGTGCACGCCCTGCTGCAAAAAACCATTCATCTGCCATAAGTCCATAGGTCTCCCGTAATCCTTTAAGTATAAACCCTTCTGGAACAAACTCCATGTTTGGTAAGCTTGCTGCATAGCAGTCAATCTCGTCCATTGCCCCGATATGCATCATGTCGATAGGCTCTATCCCTAACAGATTTAAATCCAAATCAAACGGGATTTCTAACTGCTCTTCCTTTTCACGCACCAGTAGTCTCTGACCGGAAAACAAAAACCAATAAGAATTCCTAACCTCCCGGTTCCAACTTTTATATTCCATATCAAAATTCAGCATATTCCACCTGCTTTCCAACCCACCATTAAATTTATAGATTATGTTCAATTATACTCTTTACATTTCACTGTTAAAAGCAAAAATTCAAACGATGTGAAATATAAGTGACTGATAGTTTTAAATTCCAAATATTCAATTTATTGAAATGAAATAATTATTTTGTATAATTTTAGAAGGGAAATGTCACTTAGTGTCGAATAAATTCTTGATGTCCGGTGCAACGCAGCAATGGGCATCCAGGCACTAACCTTTATTTGCAATGCTCCATTCTGTTCGCATTGTTTTTCAAGTCATGAAGTGTCTTCAAAGCATCGCCGCTTATCTTGAAATTTATTTCAATAGTATTGTTTCCCTAATATCAATTGAGAGCTTTTTCAAATCAGAATTTCACCGAGGTACTGACTCCTTGACTTTTCTGTTTGTAATAATTCTGTCGGGTTACAGTACTGAATTTGCTTTACTCATAAAAGGGAGGAATAATTATGTTCGGTTTTCTAAAAAACATCAAAATCAGAAATAAGCTTATGATACTTCTTGCACTAAGTATTATGGGTCTATTAGTTCTCGGCAGTGTTGCCTATGGGACCATTCATGAAATAAAGATTAAAAGTACGTTGTATAATGAAATTCAGACAAGTAAGGATTTGATTGCGGATATCCTTCCCCCGCCGGAATATATTATCGAGGCTTATTTGAATACCTATGAAATGCTGGACAGCCATGCTTCTTTGGACGATCTCATTAATAAGGGTGACAAGCTAAAACAGGAATACCTTGAAAAGAACAAATTTTGGCAGAATACGCTTAAGAATGATGAAATACGGAAGTATATGCTGGACGACTCCTATCAATCTGCCATGGAATTCTTCAAAGTCAGAGATACGGAGTTCATCCCTGCAATCAAAAACGGTGATTCTGCAGGAGCCAGAAGCATTATGCTCAGCAAACTGGCACCTGCATATTCAAAGCATAGAGAAAGTATCGATAAAGCCGTTGTTTGGGCAAATAGCAATTATGTGAAGCTTGAAAAAAACGCCGATCAGATCATACAGAAATGTCTTTTGGCGCTTGCTATTATCGCTTTACTGGTTATTCTTTTCCTGCTGCTATTATCAAGGGCAATTATTCTGTCCATCCTAAAACCGATTCATCAGACTTCTCAGATTTTGAAAGGGATTGCAGAAGGGAAGGGAGATTTGACCCTCAGGGTACAAAATGATTCTAAAGATGAGATCGGAATTATGTCTCAATATTTCAATTCATTTATCGAGAATATAAACAGTATCGTTACCAGCGTTCAAAAGGAATCCCAAAAGATGAATACGCTTCAGGATAATGCAAGTCATGATCTGGTTGAAGTCAGCGGCAGTATTTCAAGTATTTCTTCTTCCATGCAGAAGCTTTCTGATAAAATGCAGGAAATTGCATCCTCTACGGAGGAAATGAATGCAACTGCTGAAGAAATAGAAAAGGCGGTTGAAACTATTGCACAAAAGGCACAGGAAAGCGCTGTGACAGCAAATGAAATCACAGAAAGGGCACAAAAAATCAAGGAAGATACGATAACTTCCGAGCAAAGTGCGCGTCAAATCTATGTCAGTACTCAAGCAGAATTAATGGATGCAATTGAACAATCAAAATCTGTTGAAGAAATCAAGATGCTCTCGGAATCTATCCTTCAAATTGCAGCCCAGACCAACCTTCTTGCACTCAATGCAGCCATTGAAGCTGCCAGGTCCGGTGAGCATGGCAAGGGGTTTGCCGTGGTAGCCGAAGAGATCCGAACCCTGGCTGAAGATTCCAAGCGCATTGTATCACAAATGCAGAAGATTATCACACAAGTAGTATCTTCAGTAGAGTTTTTATCACAGAGTTCAGGAAATCTTCTGGATTTTGTAGATAAGAAAGTAATCAGTGATTACAAATTGATGGTAGACACAGTACAACGCTACAGCCAGGATGCGGGATTCTATAATGATATCTCTACGGATCTTAGCGCTACCGCAGAGGAGCTCCTGGCTTCCATTCAATCCGTTGCCACAGCGATCAATGATATCACTCTAGCAAACAATAGTGCTGCAGAGGATACGGATTGTATTACAGTGAACGTTGAACGGGCCGCTGAAAAAACCAAAGGGGTTGTAGAAGTCACTGCAGAAGTAAAAGCTAGTTCCGATGTGTTATCTGAAATGGTGTCAATCTTTAAAGTTTAATGAAATAAAAGTGAAATGGGCTGACTTCTTTCAGGTCAGCCTTTTTTAATTTTCATTACTTTATAACAAAGCTTTATCTCAGTGTAACAGCTTTTTATACATTTGTTAGTGTAAAGTTATTGTAGGAAAAAATAAAATAAGAGACACACCTTTCTGATAAAATGTTTTTGCCTAGAAAACAAGAAAAGAAAGAGGTCTCTTATGAATGATATTATACAGCATTTTGCAGAAATAGGCATCAAAAAACTTCAAGAAAGAGTATTAGCAATTGTAAAGAATGGCGAGGGTTTATCGGAAGTTATTGCGGAAATCAAGAAAGAGACTGACGCATTAGGGCGAGGGATTTGCTTAGAAATCATTAAATCTTTAGATAAATCAATAAAAAAAGACTCAGGGAGAAAAAAGGATTGGCATGTCGAGCGGAGAGAAGACGAAAAGACAATTATCACAAAGTTAGGGACTATCGCCTACAAGAGGACATATTACTGTTCTAAAGATAAAAAAAGATACTGTCATCTTGTGGATGAAATTCTTGGGATAAAGGCTCACGAACGGATTGATGAAGAAGTGCATGCTGAACTTGCAGAAGTCGGGGCAGAAGTGTCTTATCGAAAGAGTGGGAAACTAGCATGTGAAGCAGAGATCAGTGGACAAACCGTTATGAAAAGTGTACGAAGTTTGGAAAATTTGAAGCTGGAGAAATTCCCGATAGGGAAAAAAGAAATTGAGACATTGTATGTAGAAGCAGATGAAGATCATATAGCCCTTCAGTCAGGTAAAAGTGCAATGCCTCGCCTAGTCTATGTTCATGAAGGAATTGAGCAACAAGGCAAGAGAAGGAATTTAAAATCACCATATTACCTGGCAAGTTTGAGAGGAACACCTGGAGAACTGTGGCAGGAGGTTTACGAATATATAGAAGATAATTATGTAATAGATAAAATTCAACAAATATACCTGTCAGGGGATGGAGCTGCATGGATCAAGCAAGGACTTAATTATCTGCCAAAGGCAAGATTTGTATTAGACAAATACCATATGGCTAAATATGTGACAAAAGCAACGGCGCATATGCGGGAATATGCAAGTAAAATATGGTATTGCCTTAAAGAAGCAGATTTAGATGAATTAGGGCTTGTTTTTAACGACTTGCATATAGCAACAGAAAGTGAATCAAAACGCAATGAAATAAAGGATAGCTGGGAATATTTCAAGAATAATTGGGATGGCATCAAGGTTCAGGAAGAAGAATATGAACGCATCGTTGGATGTAGCGCAGAAGGACATAACAGCCATATCCTTGCAGCCAGGATGAGTAGCCGACCGATGGGGTGGAGTAAGGATGGAGCTGACAAAATGGCCAGACTAAGAGCATTTAAAGCAAACAACGGTAAAGTGATTGGTTTCATTAGAGCACAGAAAAAAGAGGAAAAGCTCTATACAATAACGAAAAAGATAATGAAAGAAACATCACAAGGCTTAAAATTAAGGGTCAATGAAAAAGTTTGTAATCTTGAGATCTTCAAGATTGGGAAATTAACAGGGCTTTATAAGGCTCTAAAAGCTATTTAGAAGAAGGACGGCTAAGGTGTAGTCTCCTGAATAATTTTCCTACAGTAAATTGACACGATC
>JAOAAU010000035.1 GCA_026418695.1 Clostridia bacterium | reverse complement strand
CGAACCCCGGACCAACCGGTTATGAGCCGGTTGCTCTAACCAACTGAGCTAAAGGCCCAAATGGCTCCTCAAGTAGGACTCGAACCTACGACCCTGCGGTTAACAGCCGCATGCTCTACCGACTGAGCTATTGAGGAATATGTGATTTTGTGTCCATAAAGAAGCTTCCTTTCAGGACGCAAATATTATTATACTGATACACAAGTAGCTGGTCAAGACCATACTGCTTCATTTTAAAGGTTTTTTCGTATTTATTCTGTGGTTTCTATGTCAATCAGCTTCAATCACGCTAATGCTATGATTTGCAAACAAACAATTACAAATATCACGATTGTATATCAATAACGGACCTAGTGGTTTTTAACATTACATATTTCTTGTTTATATAATGTTAAAAATCCACTTCCTTGATGTTGTGCCCCTTTTCAAGACACGAATTCTGTTACAGGACACTTAAAATCCAGTCCGTTATTGAATTCATCATTTGATCAACCTTAGCTGATTCTGCCCTTGTCCCGGTAATCCAAAAGCATTTCTCTCAATTTGGTTGCATGCATCCCTTCATCTTCAGCAAATTCCTTGAAAACCTGTTTTACCTTTTCATCCTCGATCCTCTTTGAGTACATTTCAAAGTCCCGTACCATTTCCATAGAGTTTTCCCAGGCACGCAGCAATCGGTCATATGTTGTAATTTCAACTTCATTGCGGTTGGTTGAATCATTGTTATCGATCATAGTTTCATCTCCTTGTGTTTCAATAAAGACTAACAATATTTTGCCTTCAATCCTCCCATTTTATCCATGTTATAAATTTCAAACTACAGGAAAGCAAAACGTTGTTCTTTTTGTTTTATAGATGTATGGAGATGTTCCGGGCTATAAAGAGCATAAAAACTACTCTCCAAAAAAAAAGAAAAACTCGATTAGGTTTTAATCGAGTTTCTAGTCTAAATAGTCTTTTAACTTTTTGCTTCTGCTTGGATGTCTTAGCTTACGCAGCGCCTTGGCTTCGATCTGACGAATTCTTTCTCTGGTTACATTGAACTCCTTGCCGACTTCCTCAAGGGTTCTTGCTCTTCCGTCATCCAGACCGAATCTCAGTCTCAGAACTTTCTCTTCTCTGGCAGTCAGTGTATCAAGAACATCGATGAGCTGTTCCTTCAATAAAGTAAAGGCTGCAGCTTCTGCAGGAGCTGGAGCATCATCATCCGGAATAAAGTCTCCGAGATGGCTGTCCTCCTCTTCACCGATCGGTGTTTCAAGGGAAACAGGTTCTTGGGATATCTTCATGATTTCCCTTACTTTTTCAACGGACATATTCATTTCTTTAGCAATTTCTTCAGGCAATGGCTCTCTTCCAAGTTCCTGTAACAGCTGTCTGGATACCCTGATGAGCTTATTGATGGTTTCCACCATGTGTACGGGAATTCGAATCGTCCTTGCCTGGTCGGCAATGGCACGTGTGATCGCCTGTCTGATCCACCAGGTCGCATAAGTACTGAATTTGTACCCTTTTCTATAATCAAATTTTTCTACAGCTTTTATCAGACCCAAGTTTCCTTCCTGAATCAAATCCAGGAACAGCATCCCTCTGCCCACATACCTCTTGGCAATGCTGACAACCAATCTAAGGTTTGCTTCTGCAAGCCTCCTTTTGGCTTCAGTTTCCCCTTTTTCCATCCGTTTAGCCAGTTCAATTTCTTCGTCAGCTGATAAAAGGGGTACTTTACCAATCTCTTTCAGATACATACGAACAGGGTCATCAATACTGATTCCCTCTGGGATGGTCAATTCAAGGTCTTCCTCTGTGAGCTGGATATCTTCCATTTCGGATTCAATATCGCCGACCACATCAATGCCCATGTTTTCAACCGTTTCATAGACTTTTTCAATCTGATCCGGTTCCAGCTCTATTTCTTCAAAGGCATCCATGATTTCCTTATAAGTCAGCATGCCCTTGGACTTTCCTTTTTCCACCAGTTCCTTTAAAATTGCCTTTCTTGCTTCAAGCGTTGGTTTCACCGTTACCCCTCCTTTCCTCAGATGTATATTCTATAAACTTCTTTTCCTTATGATAATGGAATTCAACTCTTGCTTTAATCTCTCAACATCTCCTTCTGACCTTTGGGTTTTATCACTTAATATTTTTAATATTTGCTGCTGTCGCTGGGTAAGTTTAAATAACTCTATCCTTTTAATTATATCCAAGACAGCTTTGCAATTATCCTCACAATTACACTCTTCCCGCACAATCCTGGCAAAATCCTTAGCAACCTCCGGATTTAGAACATTGAGAAGTTCAGCAATTACGATTCCCTTGTTCTGATCCAATCGTTCAAAAATAAATCCTGCAATCTGCCGATTGTGCTCGTTTATAAAATCCTCGGCCCCCATCCTGCCCTTGATCACCCGGTAAACGCTATTGTCCGTGCAAGTAATGGCCAGAAGCATTCTTTCATCATGAATAATCTTTTCTTCATCTTTATCCGTATTCTTTACGATATCCCGCCGGACAGTCTCCTGAGTATTGACGGCGGTAGCTCTAAAGTTGGCTTTGGGTTTGGATCGCTTATATAATTCAGTAATGATGGCATCTTCCGATATTTCATAGTCCTTAGCCAATTTCTTCGCATATATTTCTCTTTCAAAACTGTTATCAACCTTCACAAGCAAGTCAGAGATTTTGTTGAGGAAAATCAGCTTTCCCTCGGCCGTTGTTGTATCTATTTGCTTCGTCAATACAGCTGCTTTATATTCAAGCAAAGTCTTTGCATGATCCAACAATCTATTAAAAGCATCTGCTCCGTTTTTCCGGATAAATTCATCCGGATCCTTACCTTCCGGGATGGTTAAAACTTTTACATTGCATCCGATATCATCCAGTAATTCCAATCCCCTCAGTGTTGCGGCCTGCCCAGCTGTGTCAGCGTCATAAGAAATAATAATTTCTTCGGCATATTTTTTTAATATCCGGCCTTGACTTTCTGTCAAAGCTGTACCTAAAGACGCTACGGTATTTATTATGCCACACTGGTGAAGGGATATTACATCCATATAACCTTCTACAATGATAATTCTTTTTTGGCCTGAATTTTTTGCCAGGTTCATTGCATAGAGAGTACGTCCCTTGTAATAAACCGGTGTTTCAGGAGAATTCATGTATTTGGGCAATGAATTATCGGTGACCCTGCCGCCAAAACCGATGACATTTCCCCGGATATCAAATATGGGGAACATGACCCTGCCCCGGAACCGGTCATAATAACCGCCCTTTTTGTTGGGAAGCACCAGGCCGCTCTTGATGATGGCTTCTTCCCCAAATCCCTTGTCCAAAAGATGTTCGTATAGAGAGCTCCACTCCATGGAGGAGTATCCCAACCCAAATCTTCGAACAGTCTGGTCGCTTATTCCTCTTTTTCTAAAGTATTGATAAGCTTCCTGACCTTTTTCGGATTTCAATATGTTAAAATAAAATCGAGCTGCTTCCGTATTAACCTTAATGATTTCCTGTTTAAGCTTCGCCTTTTCCCGATCTTCGTCGTTCTCACCCTCAGGCAGTTGAATTTTCGCCCGTTCTGCCAAGAGTTTGATGGACTCGATAAAGTCAAGGTTCTCAGCATTCATTATGAAATGGACAACATTGCCGCCTTTGCCGCATCCGAAACAGTAAAAGATCTGTTTTCCGGGCACAACACTAAATGAGGGTGTTTTTTCCTTATGGAAAGGGCATAGACCAAAATAATCTTTTCCCTTTTTCTCCAGCTTCACATATTCAGAAACTACATCCACAATATCATTATTGATCCTTACTTCTTCTATAATTTCATCTGTATAAAAGCTATACATCTAAACCCTTTTCCTGTGTTTTCCCATAAGACACTTACAGTATCGCAACTCTTTTCTAACTACCATCCGGGTTCAAGGTTCATGTCCATTTTCTAACTATTACTTCTTCGACATATTTATTAATATTCCTTCTTTTTTTATGAAATAAATATTTTTTTTCTAATGCCCAGGAAATATTCTAAAACCACGGGTTGACATTCCTCAGCTCAAGAACCTTTATAAAATAAATTCTCATCCCTATTAAACCTGAGATGAGAATATAACTTTTGCTTTCTCGCTGAATACCTTGAATCTTTATATCCAAAGCATTCATGATCAATTTACCATATTTTCAACAATAATGTTTTGTTTTATACGTAGATTCACAACCGAGCATCAATAATTCCAGGAAGCAGGTACAAAGATATCATTAAACTTCTTTACTGCATACCGGTCTGTCATCCCGGCAATATAATCACATACAACTCTGTCGAGGTCAGACTTTTCAAGCATTTTTGACGTTTCAGGCGGGAGCATTTCCGGTGAATTTCTGATGGAACTATATAGTTCCTTCACGATGTTCATCGCTTTGATTTCTTCTTTTTTAGCCACCGATCCTACGTAAACATGCTTGAACATAAAGCTTCGCAGCTCATCTGTTGCAGCTTGGAACTCTTTGCTCATCGAAATCAGATTCGATTCCTTGCTATATTCTATAATATTTAAAATCATATTATTTATTCTTAGGCTAGATTTATTTCCCAATATTTTTACACATTCCTTCGGTAAGTCTTCTTCAGCAATAACACTCCCCCGGATGGCGTCTTCGATATCGTGATTGATGTAAGCAATTCTATCCGCAAACTTTACAATCTGCCCTTCCAGTGTCGCCGCAGTACCTTCCCCGGTATGATGCTTGATCCCGTCCCGAACTTCCCAGGTTAGGTTCAAACCATTTTCACGTTCAAGAATTTCAACAACACGCAGACTCTGCTCATTGTGCTTAAAACCATGGGGACATACGGAGTTCAATACGTTCTCGCCGGAATGTCCGAAAGGAGTATGTCCTAGATCGTGCCCCAGTGCTATTGCTTCCGTCAGGTCTTCATTCAATCGTAAGCATCTGGCAATGGTCCTGGCTATCTGTGAAACTTCCAGCGTATGGGTCAGACGGGTTCTATAATGATCCCCTTCCGGGGATATGAATACCTGGGTCTTATGCTTCAAACGCCTGAAAGCTTTGGAATAGACAATCCGGTCCCTGTCCCTTTGAAAATCAGTTCGAATATCGCATTTTATTTCATCTATATCTCTTCCCTTTGAATTTTTGCTCAACTGAGCAAAGGGTGATAACAACTTTTCTTCCAACCTTTCAAAATCCTCACGGATCGCCATGGACTCCCCCCTCAATATCTGTATAGAATATTTCAAATGATAATGAATTTCTTCTTTATTATATCATATTTTTCTAAGTGATTTAAAATGATATTCCCTTACAGAGACTGACCAAAAAAAAGGTCACCTGCATTCCCTTTATCGGAAATGGAAGATGACCGTTTTTTCTTTATTGTGCCAGCATATCATCCACAATGTCCAGTAGTGTTATTGGTGTGACCTGATGATCGGCTAGTTTATCAAGGACGGATCTTGCACTTTCCCTGCAGCAGGTCAGGTTTCTTACCCATTCGCTTTCCAGGGATCCATCACTTTCCTTTTTTACAATTTCTATTCCATATACTTTTTCACCGATCAGTTCAACTGTTTCCTGCTCCTCACTCTCCAGAAGAAAGTATTGCAACTGTATCGGAGATTTTAATTCAGTGTCTTCATCATTCGTAAATAGTTCAACTTGCCTTTCCAAAAACTTGCTTAGCATAACGAAATGATCGCCTCCCCCCAAAATTCAACAAGCAAATTATACATCAAACCTTGCCCAATTTATACAAAAACATTTCGCCACGAAACTATGATAAAACAAGTCTTTCGACAGCATTCATGTAAATGTCCGAGAGATAATATCTATTGGTGTCGAGTAATCCACAAAAACAGCAAAATAAAAATATAGGTATTGCTACCTATATTTTACATTTTAATTCTTTATATTATTTTTTTAGAGTTAAAACAACTCCACAATTTTCAAATTACCAGATTTGGACATATCCAAATACTGTTCTCCGATTTTGATTAACGGTCTTGAAACATTGCGCGGATTGATATAAATGATCTCTCCGATTTGATTTGTGTTAAGCTTGATAAGATCACCAATATAGTAGGCAGCGATATTGCTTAAAAAAGTGGTGATGATTCTGTGGTCCAGAACTCCAAAGGCATTCTTCTCCATAAGCTCAAATACTTCAAATGGTGATTCCTTCTCGTGGTAAACCCGGTTGGATGTCATTGCATCATAGATATCTGCAACCGCAATGACTTTAGCAAATTCATGAATTTGAGCTCCCTTTGCCCCCATTGGATAGCCGGTCCCGTCTTCACGTTCATGATGCATAAGTACGGCTGTCGCTACTTCCTTGCTGATATTCTCAACATTCTCAATCATCCTGTACCCATAAATCGCATGCTTTTTAATCTCTTCGAACTCCCCTGGTGTCAGAGATCCCGGCTTGTTCAAAATCTCAGGAGGAACTTTCCCCTTTCCAATATCATGAAGCAATCCCGCCTGAACCAATAGTCTTATTCTATCCTGAGGGTATTTAAGCCATTTACCGATCAGCATACATATCAGGGAAACGTTTACACAATGAGTATACGTATACTCATCCACGCTTCGAATTTGGTTGATACAGCTTAAAATATCCCGATTTTCATTGATTCTAACAAATATGGATTCAGAAACCGTATTGACCTTCTCCATATCGACAGAATTTCCTTTGGAGATATCATGAAGCACCTCTTTAACCGCCTGTACATTTTCATTATACTGGGTCCTAAAGACTTCAGCGTCATTGGATATGATTTCATCGTCACTTTGACTGTGGACCTTAATTTTCTCAATATCAAGATTCTTAAGTTTTTTGATTAAGTGGTCATCAAGAATTGTGTCTTCACCGATAATGATGCCGCCGTATTCATTATATATGGTTTCTGCTATTTTTATTCCTGGCTCACATTCAGATACTCGTCTTATGATTTTCTTCATAATCTTCTCCTGAACCTTTAGCATGCATTTCTTCATTAGATATTGGCAATTCAATTATAACATATTTTAACAAATTACTACAAAAATTTTAATTCATTACAGTGCTTTTCTATGCTATTGGAATTTTTTTAGAATTGAAAGCATAATTATTTTATGTTAACATATAGAAGCTATTTCTTAGAGAGAAGGTGGTCGGGGGTCATGCAAACAAACTTTGCAAATAGTCTAAAAAAAATTATGATGGAATTTGGAAAAGTCGGTTCCTTTTCCAGAGCGATTTTGAAGTATGGAACACAAGCATTTTTAGCTTTGTTGGCATTGGGTACATTTTTAATTGTTTTTAATATGACAGCCTTGGGGTTTGATGTTTACTTACAATTCGTCGCAATCTCCGTGATTAAGAACAGCTTTATTATTCTGGCTGAGGTCATCATCGGCGGACTGCTGATCGATTACATCTTAAAGAAATAAACACCTGTACATACCTTACAGGTGTTTTTCTTTTTAACACGGTAAGTATAAAGCCTTTTTATAAAAGAAAATCCATTATGAATAGCGAAGCCTATTTTACTACTTTTCTTCTCCATGGTTTTCATGATCATTGATTTCAACCACTTGATTGTTTTCATTCACAAAAACTACCCTTGGGTTGAATACAGCTGCTTCTGTCCGGTCCATCATCGCATAGGAAATGATAATGATCACATCTCCCGGATGTACCAGTCTTGCGGCCGCACCGTTCAGGCATATCATTCCACTTCCCCGTTTTCCCGGAATGACATAGGTTTCAAAGCGGTTCCCATTGTTATTATTGACAATTTGAACTTTTTCATTTCTAAAAAGGTCTGCTGCATCCATCAAATCTTCGTCAATAGTAATGCTTCCAACGTAATTTAAGTCCGCTTCTGTTACCCTGGCTCTGTGTATTTTGGATTTCATCAAATTCAGCATCATATAGATTTACACCTCCATCATCACGTTATCGATCAGACGCGTACTGCCGAACTTAACAGCAAGGGCGATGAGAATACTTCCGCCGATCAATTCAATATCCTTCAGGTCCTTTGCATCCAACATTTGAACATAATCAATCTTAGCAAGCTTTTCACAGGAGATTCTGCTTTTAATGATTTCGATGACTTTTGCTCTGCTTTTTTCTCCCTTCAGGATTAGATTCTGTGCCTCCTGAAGAGATTGCGAAAGGATTAGTGCTGCTTTTCTCTCCTCCGGACTCAGATAAACATTTCTGGAACTCATGGCAAGGCCGTCTTGTTCCCTCACAATGGGACAGGTTACGATCTCAAGATTCATATTCAAATCCCTGACCATTTTTTTGATGACGATGACCTGCTGCGCATCCTTCTGACCAAAATAAGCCCGGTCCGGTTCTATGATATTAAAAAGCTTGTTGACAACGGTTGTAACGCCTTTGAAATGGCCAGGACGTGATTTGCCGCACAAAACCTCGGTAATCGTTTCAACATTGACATAGGTTTTGTATCCGTCTGGATACATCTCTTCTACAGTTGGCGCAAATATAATATCCACCCCTGATTCTTCAGCCAGCCTGGAATCCCGCTCCATATCCCTTGGATATTTGCTGAAGTCCTCACTAGGGCCGAATTGTGTAGGATTTACAAAAATGCTCATAATAGTAATATCATTTTGTGATTTGGATGCTCTCACCAACGATAAATGTCCCTCGTGGAGATATCCCATGGTAGGAACAAATCCAACAGTTTTACAGAATTTCTTGTATTCCTTGATTACCGCTTTTATATCACTGATTTTTTCTATGATCCTCATGATACCATCCTCCATTGTTTGTCTATCATTATAAGTCGCTTGCTGCTTTTAACTGGATCAGCACTTCATCCTCAACCTTAAAGGAGTTTTTCTCTGTTGGAAATATTCCTTCCTGTACCTCGCTGATATACAGTTTCACCGCTTCCTCCATAGAACTTCCCATATCCATATATTTCTTTACATGTCTTGGCATAAAATCTTTGAAAAGACCGAGCATATCCGATGTTACCAAAACCTGCCCATCGCATCCTGCCCCTGAACCAATACCGATGGTAGGAACATCCAGTCTGTGGCTGATATATTCAGCCACTCTATAGGGAACACATTCCAACACAATGCCGAATACTCCTGCTTTTTGAAGCAGCAAAGCGTCCCTCAACAGCCTCTTTGCTGTTTCCAGGTCCTTACCTTGAGCTTTATGCCCACCGAAACGATTCACTGACTGGGGGGTATATCCAAGGTGTCCCATCACCGGTATGCCGGCACTGATAATCGCTTTAACATCTTCCAAGACTTCTTCCCCGCCTTCCAGTTTAACAGCCTTGCATCCTCCCTCATTCAGCAGTCTTCCTGCATTCCTGACACTTTCGTATTTACCCAAATGGTAGGATAGAAAAGGCATATCACCAACAACCAGCGCTCTTTCAGTACCCCGAACTACAGCTTTGATATGATGAAGCATATCCTCCATTGTAACCCTGGTAGTATCTTCATAACCCAATACCACCATTCCTAACGAATCTCCTACCAGTATTGAATCTACACCTGCCTGATCCAGAATCTTTGCCGTCGGATAATCATAGGCTGTCAACATACTGATTTTTCTATTTTCTCTCTTAGATTTTGAAAAATCACTCACAGTAATCCTTTTTTGCATACAGTCACCACCTCAACTTATTTTTTACCATCGAAAAAGGCTAACCCCATGACAGGATTAGCCTTGAATATCTAAAAATATTTAGGTTCCAAGTTAGAATTTGGCGTCCTGTCCCTGTCTGTTCAAGATCAAGGCAGAGGGGTTATATTCTTATTTTGTTGCTTCCTTACCGTGCAGTTCATACCGATACCACCGGCTACTAGGTTTAGAATACCACATAACTCCAATCAAATCAATCCGCTCCCAACAAAAAAGAGATATCACTTTTGTGATACCTCTTAATCTCTATAGGTGCATTGCTTATGCATTTACTGGTTTTGCAGAAAGTTTTTTCTTTACCTTTGCCTGCTGCCACATTGCCCAGAGAGGACTAGCAATAAAGATGGTAGAGTAAGTACCGCTGATGAGACCTACTAGCATCGGCAAGCTGAACTCTTTAATGGACTGAATGTTATTGATATACGCAAATACATACAGGGTAATGATACAAATCAAAACTGTTACTGTTGTATTGATAGATCTCGCAAGCGTCTGAACAATACTTGTATTAACCAGCTGCGGATAAGGCATTTTTCTATTGAGTCTTGTGTTTTCTCTGATTCTATCATAAATGATGATGGTATCATTGATGGAGAAACCAAGGATCGTTAATACGGCTGCAACGAATGAATCATTTATGGGAAGCTTGAAGATTACATATACAGCAAACATGATAAATGCATCATGAATTAACGCCAGGTTGGCAAACACTGCTGCAGACAATCCTGACATTACGCTGAATCTCCACCAAACATAAAAAATGATTAGGATGGAGGCAATAACTGCGGCAAGGATTCCCTTCTCCAACATTTCTCTCCCCATAAAAGGAGCAACGCTCTGAACCTGCATTTCTGCATTTTCCTTTACGCTAAATTCCTTCTTAAGGGTTTCCACCACTTTGTTGATCTGTTCACCGGTTAAAGTGTCATCTTTTGTAACCTTTAGCTGCAAAAGATTGATCATTTTATTGGCGTCCTTCGGATTATATGTCTGCATCTTTTGAACAGCTACCTTTTTACCGATGGCACTGTTGATTACAGACTCAACCTTTGTTGTGTCATACTGGTTATCGTTCATTTCGATCTGCAAAAGTGATCCACCCTGAAATTGAATATCCAACTGGATCCCATTGATCAGCGCGCCAACAAATCCTGCTAAAATCAGTACTATAGAAAATACAAAAAAGTAATGTCTTTTACTAAATAAATCTATCATTCCAGCACCCCCTTATGCGCCATACAGCCAGCGATGTTTTACTACATCTACATCTGCAGCTGCTTTTAACATGATTCTTGAAGCTGTGATTGCTGTAAAGAAGCTGAGCAGGACACCCAGGAACATCGTCATAGCAAAACCTTTGATAGGTCCGGTACCAAGGTAGTACAATACTGCAGCCGATATCAGCGTTGTTACATTGGAGTCAAGGATTGCTGAGAAAGCTCTCTTATATCCAAGCTCAATGGACGCTCTCAAAGTCTTTCCGCTTCTAAGTTCTTCCTTGATTCTTTCAAAGATAACCACATTGGCATCTACGCCCATACCGATGGAAAGAATAATTCCCGCGATACCAGGCAGTGTCAATGAAATATTTAACGCTGAAAGCATTACAATCTGTATCACTACAAGTCCGAATAATGCAATGTTTGCAAATAATCCAGGCAGCCTGTACATTATCAGCATAAACACAGCAACCAATATAAAAGCTACGACACCAGCCATTGCTGTAACCTTAAGGGCGCCTTCACCAAGTGTCGGAGTGATTGAGTTCAAATCTCTGGCAACAAGCTTAAATGGAAGTGAACCGGACCGAATGGTTGAAGCCAGGTTGCTAGCTTCTTCAATCGAGCTTTGACCGGTGATTACTGCATGTCCACCGGATATCTGCGCCTCAACTCTTGGCCATGAAATCAACTGATCGTCCATGAAAATGGCAATCGGTTTTCCAATCAATCTGCCTGTAGCTTCTTCGAACTTTGCTGCACCTTCGCTATCCAGTTCCAGTGAAACTACAATGCCGCCCCTTTGAGTATCCGTTTCAGGCTTCGCATCTTTTACATTCTTACCTTCGAGAACAATTTTCCCTGTAGGGAGATATAAACCGTTTGCATCCTTTTTACTTTCGTCTACTTCCTGGAAAGTTAAAACAGCCGTCTTACCAATCTCATCTACAGCCTTCTGAGGATTGAAATCCTTTTCTCCCGGCTTGTAAGGAATTTCTACAATAATACGTCCATTTTCATTTTCGGTTGTGATGTTTCTGTCATAGATACCTTTACCATCCAGCCTCTTTTCGATAACTGTTCTTGCAGACTTCAACTGTTCATCTGTTGGGGCCTGACCTGCTGGAAGGTCAGGATATAACGTGGTCGCAATTCCACCCTTTATATCAATTCCGAACCTCATATTGCTCGCTTTGTTAATTCCAAGAAATGGTGCTCCGTAAACCGCTATATAGGCTAAAATTCCTATCAGCAAAATTACCAAGAAGAATTTAACCCCGTTGTTGCCTCTCATTTGTAAGATTCCCCCTTTTCTTTCTTGTTCGCATGACGATATTATATAACTATAAGCTAGTGGCGTCAATACTGATCGTCCCACAAAAGCTTGTTATATTAAGGTTGTTATATGTTTTAAATGGAAAAAAATTTCCACTTAAATACAATCTTTGTTCGCTTTGCTTCTCACATTATGTAAATCGTTTTTTACAACAGCCTTGTCCCATTAATGACCAGCTGGAAGGTTAGTCCAAGATAAGTTGCTGCCCTCCGGCTCATGGTCATTCTGGTGAGAAATATCTCAAAGTAATCCATCACAGGACAGATCTTTGTATCAATGGTGAGCTCAAGTATTGCTGTTTTGTTTTCTTTATCTACAAAGACTTTTGAGCTCTCTACCGCATAATTGACCCGGTCATGAATATCAAAGGTTGCAAAGTCCGTATTGTTCACCCGGCCTCTATGTACATCCGATTTATCCGCAAGGATCAGGGCTGCAGATATATTACTCACCGCTGTACCGCTGTTTTCATCATGATTTCCTATCGCCAGCATGACTTCAGCAGCTTCACTTGGGCTCATCCCCATTTTTGTGAGGATATTGTATGCCAGAATCGCTCCGGAGTGTGCATGGTCCTCCCGGTTTACTGCATTTCCGATATCATGAAGATAACCTGCGATTTTTGCCAGTTCAACAGTTCTTTCGTCAAATCCCATATCTCTTAGAATCTCACCGGCATTCTTTGAAACAAGTCCGACATGTCTATAAGAGTGTTCCGTGTAGCCCAGGATTCTGATCTGCTTTTCTGAAATCTCCAGGAAGGTGATGACTTCTTCATTTTTTTGAACATCCTTCAAGGTTATGGTTTCCATGATGAATCCCTCCTGCTCATAGGATTTTCATTTTGTTGAAGATTTATCAATTCACTTCAAACTTTTCTTTATTCCTCTGCTAACTGAGCTTTTGCCCAGATCGCACATTCCACCCTTTTTTTCTCCAGCTCGCAACCTATTCTATAAGGAATATTAATGTCCTGATTGAACTGGAAGGCATTAGCAGCACATCCTCCGCTGCAGTAGAACTTGGCCCAGCACTGCTTGCACTCCTCTTTGGTATAGACATTGGAGTTTTTAAAGGTGCTTTGTACCTTGGTATTCAATTCACCTTCCATGACGCTGCCCATTTTGAATTCTTCCATGCCAACAAACTGATGACACGGATAGATATCCCCCTCGGGTGTAACAGCCACATACTCATGGCCGGATCCGCAGCCTCCAAGCCTTTTGGCCACACAGGGTCCCTGACTTAAATCAATCATGAAGTGAAAGAAGTTAAACCAATTTCCGTTTTGAATCCTGGACACATATTCTTTAGCAAGACGTTCATATTCGTCATACAGCTTAGGAAGGTCTTCTTCCCGCAAATCATAGCCGCTGTCCTTTGCTGCAACCACAGGCTCAACCGATACCTGTTTGAACCCGAGATCCGCAAGATGGAGCACATCCTCGGAAAAATCCAGGTTCTCCCGGGTAAAGGTTCCACGGACATAATAGTTGTCTTGGTTTCTGGACTCGGCAACCTCCAGTATTTTAGGCAGAATATCTTCATAAATTCCCCTGCCGTCTACACGGAAACGCATCCTGTCATTGGTCTCCTTCCGGCCATCAATGCTCAGAACGATATTCTGAATATTTTCATTAATATATTTCTTATGATCTTCATTTAACAGTAGCGCATTGGTCGTCAGCGTAAACTTGAATTTCTTGTTGCTTTCCTGTTCCCTGCTCCTTGCATATTCGATAATCTCTTTGACAGCCTCGAAGTTCAATAAAGGCTCGCCTCCAAAGAAATCGATTTCCAGGTTGCGTCGGTTGCCGGACTGTTGGATAAGAAATTCTATGGCCTTTTTACCCACCTCAGGGCTCATGTGGGTTCTATGACCCCCGAAATTTCCTGTCCCTGCAAAACAGTATTTACACCTCAGGTTGCAGTCATGAGATATATGAAGGCACAGCGCCTTAACAACAGGCTTGCGTTCCCATAACGGCAAATAATCCTGGTATTCATCCGCCGAATATAGAAGACCTTCCTTTTCAAGAGAAGCAATTTCTTCTATCGCCTCAACAATTTTGTTCCTGTCATATTTTGATGTCAGCCTGTCGACAATGGTTTCCTTATCACAGTTTTTATAATGATCAAGGATTTCATAGGACAGGTTGTCAAACAGATGAATGGCACCGCTGTTCACATCGATCACCAGGTTTGTTCCGAACATAGAAAACTTATGAATCATTCCAATCTTAACCCCTTTTTCTTTAAAGAACATCAAAAAAGTGAAAAGCGAAACTTGTTTCACTTTCCACTTCCTAATTATTGAACATATCAGCAACAATACTGTATGTCGTTTTTATAATGCTTAGGAAATTATAATTCTGCTTTAATTTATTAATTTCCGCAAAGAGCATTTCAAAAAGTCTTCATAAAAATCCTTTTGACGACTTTTTATTTCTTCTGGCAGCTCTGGTTGGCAACTGTACAGGAAGTCTTGCATGCAGACTGACAGGATGTCTGGCACTCACCGCAACCGCCGCTTTTCAAACTATCCTTTAATGTTGAACCATTAAGCGTTTTTATATGTTTCATGTAATTCCCTCCCATGTCAAATTAGTCAACACTGATTATAGCATATAAAGGCACTGATGGAAAGAATTTTTTTCGCCCTTATTCGCTTATTTACGTAGCAAATGAAATATCACTTCATCTTTTTTATGTAATAATGATGGCATCCGTCAAGACTCTGCTGAACTATTCTGAAATTGCATTTCATCACGTCCATTTTTAACGTCTATCTTTTGTGTTTTGATTTTGAGCCGTTCTTCATATTGATCCCAATAATGCCGCCAATGGCACCTGCAAGAATACCGATCACCAGCATGGTGATCACATATCGGGTAATGCCGAAATCCCGGAAAGTGATACTGCTGATTAGGTATAGCACAGCCATATAAATCAGTCCAACAATCGAACCGTTCAGCCAACCTCTGTTTCTAACATTTTTTGTTGCTGTGGAACCCGCGGTCAAAATGCTAATCACCGTAGTAACAATCACCGCAGCAGGGATAAATTTTTCAGGGAAATCAGTATATGTCAACAGTAAAGAAAATACGATAAATAGTGGAATTGTTATAATATATGAGACAATGATCCCCTTCACGATGGTCATTAAATTTAACTTCTCATTGATCGTTGTTTTTAAATCCTGTGCAACCTGCTTCATGATTTCTTCACCTCCAATAGAACTCCATAATATAATCTATTGTGGCGAATCAATAGTTAGAACCACCGTTTCCGGATTTTCGTCCAACAAAAAAACGCTTGTGTTTCAAGCGTTTTATGATTGTCTTTTATGCTTCAACCGGTTTGATGACTTCAGCGATTGCCTGTCTCTTCAACTTGATTTGTGTCTTTTCAACACTGGTTTCGATGGTGACTTCATCATCCTTAATGTTGATTACTTTTCCAATAATTCCGCCAACCGTTACAATGTCGTTTCCAACCTGCAATGCTTTTCGCATCTCCGTAATTTTCTTTTCCTTCTTTCTTTGTGGGAGAATGAGAATTACGTACATGATCACAAAGAAGACTACCATCCAAACAATGCTTCCAATGGTCTGATAATTCATAAAATACCTCCTTTAAATTATGATACTGTTCCGGAGCACTACTTTGTATATCCATAGGCATGGAAGAATTCTTTCCTGAAATCACCAAGCCTGTCTTCCATTATAGCCTGTCTTACCTTTTTCATCAAGTTTAATAAAAACCGAATATTGTGCCACGTAGTCAACCGAATCCCCAGTACCTCATCCGCTTTTAAAAGATGACGAATATAGGCCCTGGTGAAGTTTCTGCAGGCATAACAATCACATTCCGGGTCCATAGGAGTAAAATCCCGGGCATACTTTGCATCCCTGACGATGACTTTTCCCTGGCTGGTCATAATGGTTCCGTTCCTGCCGATTCGAGTAGGGAGTACACAGTCAAACATATCAATTCCTCTAATAGATCCCTCGATTAAGTAATCAGGGCTCCCAACCCCCATCAGGTAGCGGGGTTTATCTTCGGGAAGCAGTGGAACCGTACACTCCAGCATCTCATACATCTCTTCTGCCGGTTCACCTACACTTAATCCTCCAAGGGCGTATCCCGGGAAGTCCAATTCTAGAATCTCGTGCGCGCTCTGTATTCGAAGATCTTTAAAAGTCCCGCCTTGTACAATGCCGAAAAGCGACTGTGTCTCTGTGTTCTTATGGGCATCTTTACATCTTTTTGCCCAACGAGTTGTCCGCTCTAAAGATCTCTTAGCATAATCATATTCACAAGGGTATGGAATACATTCATCGAAAGCCATAATTATGTCCGATCCCAGCGCGTTCTGTATTTCAATAGCGCTTTCCGGAGTAAAGAAATGCTTGGATCCATCGATATGAGATTTGAACGTGACGCCTTCTTCCTTAATATTTCTCAGGTCGCTCAGGCTGAACACCTGAAATCCTCCGCTGTCCGTGAGAATCGGCCTGTTCCAGTTCATAAACTTGTGGAGTCCGCCAGCTTCTTTCACCAGTTGATGTCCCGGCCTCATATACAAATGGTAGGTGTTGCTTAATATAATCTGAGCCTCAATTTCTTCCAATTCAGCAGGAGACATCCCTTTCACCGTTGCCTGGGTTCCCACAGGCATAAACGCCGGTGTATCAAAAGAACCGTGAGGTGTGTGGACTCTCCCCAACCTCGCTCCTGTCTGCTTGCACTTTTTTATAAATTCATACGTTACAGCTGCCATAATTCACCTTTCTATTAATTTAGAATGAAGAATGTAGAAACAAAGTATCAAAGTTATAAATTCCTAAAGAAAAATAGTAGAAATCAGCTCAATTCATTGTTTTGAAATCCTTTTTTTCATCTTTCCCTCTTTCCTACTCTTTTTCTTCTTTCGTTCTTTCATCTTTCATATTTCTTTATTCCTTAGTTTCTTTTTTCTTTTATACTTTTTCTTTCATTCTTTCTTTTTTTACTCTTTTATACTTTCATTCATTATTCTTTCTTCTTTATTCTTTCTTCTTTATTCTTTCTTCATTTATTTAATAAGCATTGCATCTCCAAAACTAAAGAACCGGTATTTCTCCCGAACAGCCTCATTGTATGCTTCCAGAATCCTCTCCCGTCCTGCCAGAGCACTGACCAGCATAATCAGAGTTGATTCCGGCAAATGGAAATTCGTGATCAGTGAATCTACAATTTTGAACCGATAGCCGGGATAAATGAATATGTCCGTACTGCCGCTCCCCGGAACAACCGTTCCATTCTCCATTCCTGCAGTCTCCAGTACACGGCAGCTGGTAGTTCCAACCGCGATAACTTTTCTTTTATCTGTTTTTGCCTTGTTGATCTTGCTGCAGGCTTCTTCTGTGATACTGTAAAACTCCGAATGCATTTTGTGCTCAAGAATATTTTCAGCTTTTACTGGTCTGAAAGTCCCCAAGCCTACATGGAGCGTTACATACGCCAGTTCAATTCCTTTATTCCTTATTTCCTCCAACAGCTCATTGGTAAAATGCAGACCGGCAGTTGGAGCCGCAGCAGAACCTCTATGCCTGGAATAGACCGTCTGATACCTTTCGGCATCATTCAGCTTGGCGGTAATGTAAGGTGGCAGCGGCATAATCCCCACCTTGTCAAGGATTTGCTCGAATACCCCGTCATATTCAAAACGGACCAGTCTGTTGCCGTCCTCTACAATATCTATAACTTCTGCCTTTAACAGCCCCTCGCCGAATGTAAAGCGAGCTCCCGGTTTAGCTCGGCGTCCAGGCTTCAATATGACTTCCCACACGTCGCCATTGATTCTTTTTAATAGTACAAACTCGATTTTTCCGCCTGAATCCTGCTTCTCTCCAAGCAGCCTTGCGGGAATCACCCGGGTATCATTCAATACCAGACAATCCCCTTGCTTTAAATATTGAAGGACATCCTTAAATATTTTATGTTCAATGGTATCCTTATCTCTATCCAGAACCAAAAGCCTTGACATCGTCCTCTCTTTGAGAGGCTCCTGGGCGATCAGTTCTTCCGGAAGGTTATAATTAAAATCACTCAAATTCATGGGCTTATACACCTTAATCGATTTTCTCCACGTAGAATATGCTTTACGTTAGGGAAGACTTTTATTCCCTATTTCCTGTTGTATTAACTTGCTTTATTCTGTTTTCCAGCTTTTTCGTCATCTTGTTTGCTATAAAATAATACATGAATTTTCCGCAATTTACAAGGCACTGCAACAAAAAAACCTCATTTTGTCGAAGTGACAAAACAAGGTTTATTGATTCATTTTAAAATAGGAACGGTTTAGTTTGCATTTAAGATTTCAAATGAATTTTTTATCTATTAATTTCATTCTACTATCGTCCCGGGCAAATAGTGTGTAAGAATCTGATCATACTTGAAGCCTGCATCTGCCATACCCTTGGCGCCTTCCTGGCTGAATCCGATGCCATGTCCCCAACCTTTTCCGTTCAACTTATAGGAAGTAGGAACAATCGGTACATTTTTCTTCTGGTTATCTGCTCCTAATACCGTTGCATAACTCGAAGCACTCAATGTTGATATCCCGGAAGCCGTCCTTACTTTTTTCCCAGCCACCTGCATCTTTATGGCATTGACTCCCTTTTGCCCGACAAACACACCGGCATCCGACGAAATAGTGTACCATTGACTGTTTAAATTGAATACAAATCTTGCATCCTGCAGTTTATATAAACGTTCACCGTTTGTTCCCTTGATTGCAAGCTCCGTAACCCTCCCGGATTCTGCTGTCTTGATTATAATCATACTGAGGATTTCTCCAGGGTCAAATCCTTTCCCCGTCAAAATTTCTCTAATTTTTGAAGTTGTGAGGTTTACCTCCCACTCCCTGTTCTTTTTTTCATATTTATCTTCGACACTCTTAAGGTAAGGAATCGTAGATCCCCATACATTTCTTACATCTTCGGTCCTGCCTCCGCTGGCGGCGAAATAAAATACCTGAGCAGGTTTTCCGTTATAGGTAACAACTTTTCCCTTGCTTTCATCTACTGCGCTGTTTGTTGACTGAGCTTCACCGTTAAATCCTTTATAGACCTGGCATGAAGTGGTGGTGCAAAGGTCAAATCCATGTTTATTATGCTTTCCCATGTTGTTCAATGTATAGGTACGAGCCGCAACGGCCTGCGCTTTCAAAGCTTCCGCATGGGAATAGGATTCGATTTCCGAAGGTACAACTCCATAAAGATATTGATCAAGGGAAAGAACATTGACCACCGTCATGTCGCTGCCGTTCAACCTCTTTACTTCCAATTCCCCTCTGTAATTTTTATTATTTACATTTAATATGTAAGGATTATTGTCCACTTTAGGATTGATCTTGAAGCTGCTGATATCGCTGCCGAAAATAAAGAACGTTTCCCCATTGGCTCCAACTGTTACTATTCTGTTGGGTGACGGTTGGACAACTTTATAGTCTCCGCTACCGAGTTTGGTAATAAAATTAGCAGTGATATCGTTCTGTGCTGTATTCTGATCCACATAAAAACCAGCCCAAACCTGCCATGCATCGACATAAACAGGATAAGCCCCAATCCCTTTCTGCTTTATCTCCTGTACTTTCTGGTTTACAGCATTGAGATCTGCCAGATCGCCCCCGATCTGAACATGAAAAGGACCGACTGTTTCTGCAGGCACTGCGGAGGACGCGGAAAAGTTGCATTCCGTATAGG
>JAOAAU010000028.1 GCA_026418695.1 Clostridia bacterium | reverse complement strand
ACAGCAAATCATTGGACAAGCTTTGAAGCAGGACAAGTGGGTTGCGGCAATTTGCGCGGCGCCGACTATCCTGGGAAAACAGGGTTATCTGTCCGGCAGGGAGGCGGTTTGCTATCCGGGGTGTGAAGAGGATTTAAAGGGCGCGTCCATAGGAACCAAAAATGTTGTAAAATGTGGAAATATTATCACTTCTAAGGGAGCCGGGACGGCAGTGGATTTTTCTCTGGCAATCGTAGCTGCACTTCGCGGTGAGGAATTAGCAGAAAAGATTAAAAAGCAAATCATTTATCATCAGTAAAGACGAAAAAAGCAGGCCGTTGAGCCTGCTTTTATGCTTAAAATTACTTTTCCGCACCAATGAGCTTGTCAATTTCTGATTGGTTGAAGCCTACGATAATGTTCCCGTCAATATCAATGACAGGTACACCGCGCTGGCCGGATTTGCTGACCATTTCCACGGCTGCGTTTCTATCTTCCGCAACATTCACCTCATTAAAGCTTACTTCCTTATAGCTCAAATAGTCTTTGACCTTGTGGCACCATGGGCAGGATGGAGTAGAATAAACTGTTACATTCATTGGATGTACCTCCCGTAAGCGTGATTACAATAACTAATATACCACGAAATCAATAAATTAATTACTTTTTTTTGGTAGCTGTGATGTATGCGCGTCTGATGTTAGTAGGAATAATTTCTATCTGCTCATAGGATTTGAAAACTATTATGAAAATATCAAATAAATTCAAAACTGACACAATGCTGTCATATTTGAAATGATACAATGTAATTAGTAAATGACGAATTGAACGTTAAGGAGGCTGTCGACATGAGTGAAAAAGCGCCTGGAATTATAACACTGACCTGTGATAATATGGACAAGGAACACATCTGCTGCGCCATTTCGGATAAGAAGTGCCAGAAGGGTGTAGCAATGAAAAAGGCCTGGATGAAAGACAGAATGAAGGAAGGCCTTGTTTTTAAAAGATTGGATGCCCGCGGGAAGGTATTCATCGAGTATATTCCCACAGAAAATGCCTGGGCTCCTATTGAGGCACCGGGGTACATGTATATTAACTGCTTCTGGGTTTCAGGAGGTTTCAAGGGTCAGGGGATTGGAACACAGCTCTTTAATGAATGTGAAGCGGATTCCAAGGGAATGAATGGGATCGTTGTGCTTTCCGGCAAGAAAAAAAGACCTTTCCTTTCAGATAAGGATTTCTTTATGAAAAAAGGATTTGAGGTTTGCGATCATGCAGAACCCTATTTTGAACTGCTGGTGAAGCGATTCAACAAGGACGCACCCATGCCCAGGTTCAGGGATAATGTAAAAAAACAAGACCTGAACTGTAAGGAAGGCGTTACTGTGATTTATTCCAGTCAATGCCCGTTTACGGATTATTATGTTGAAGAAGTGATCCATACAGCCAAGGCACATGGAATAAAGGCTGAGGCCATCAAATTGGAAACCAGGGAAGAGGCACAGAACGGGCCTTCTCCATTCACTACGCATAGCGTTTTCTATAATGGAAAGTTTTTGACCCATGAGGTATTAAACAAGCCGAGATTCGAAAAGCTGTTAAATCTATAGGCCTATGCAAGGAAGGATACTATGATCAAGGAAATCCAGGCAAAGTCAATCCTGTATACGAGTAAAAGCCCTGCCTCCTGGTTTGGTGTGAAGTATGGGATGAATATCTACAGGGGATGCGAGCATCAGTGTATTTGCGTAGAATGCAATTGAGCTTATTTGATAAATAGAACAGGAGAACAAACGGGAGTCAGTTCTCCTTGTGTTATGTTTAGGAGGGATCATATTCTATGAGTATTATTGAAAATGTATCTTCCATGGCAGGCGATTCAACAGAACGTTCAAATATTGAGGTCGCTGTGGAATGCATCAATCATCCGGATTTGCTGAAAGAAATTGAAAAAGGACTGGGTGACAAAAATCAAAAGGTGGTGGGTGACTGTGCCGAGGTGCTTACAAAGGTAGCTGAAGAAAAGCCTCTGCTGGTCCTTCCATACGCTGCGATTCTTGTAAAGCTTTTGACGCATAAATTTACCAGAGCCCGATGGGAAGCGGTGCATGCGTTGGCGATGATTGCAGAATATGCAGACGATGAGCTTGAAAAGTGTTTCCCTCTGCTCATAGAACTTATTAGAAATGATAAGAGTGTGATTGTCAGAGATTATGCTGTAGACGTTTTTGCCAACTATGCCAAACGTGGAAAGAAGGAAGCTGAAATAACATTGCCCCTGTTGAAGGAGTCTTTGTACGTCTGGGACGGGAAGCATGCAGGACATGCACTGGTTGGCCTGAGAAATGTACTCCGGCACTTGCCGGAATGCAAAGTGGAGTGTGTCTGCATCGCCCATGAATTTTCAAAAAGCAGCAAGGGTGTGGTAGTGAAAGCGGCAAAAGCACTTTTGAAGGAAGCTGAGAGATAAAGTCTTTTTTGATTATAGATAGGGATAGTTCTCCTTGGCAAGGAGAACTGTCCCTATCTGTTTATTTATTCAAGAAAGAATTTTAAAAAATTAATGAACTTTTTATAGATTGTGATACTCTAATGGATGGAAGTGAGGTGCAGCAGTGGAAATCAACCGTCTGGTAAGAAGCGCAAAGCAGGGGGATCAGGATGCCCTGGTTCGGCTGATCATGAACCAAAAGCAGGAGTTTTACAGACTGGCGTACGTCTATGTAAAAAATCAACAGGATGCGCTGGATGTAATGGAAGATATGATTGTTATTCTTTATGAAAATATTCACAGGCTGAAAAAAGAAGAATCCTTTTACAGCTGGAGCAAGACCATTTTGGTGAACTGCTGCAAGCGTCATTTGAGAAGCAGCCAAAAAGTAATTCCTTTAGATTCCCTTTATGAAGAAATTCATGAAGACGAATTCCGGCAAAAAGAAGAACAGATACTGCTTGAGAATCATCTTTCACGATTGCATCAAAAGCACCAGGAGGCCATCAGGCTCCGTTACTTTTTGGATATGGATTACCAAGCCATTTCGGATTTGATGAAAATCCCGATAGGAACAGTGAAATCAAGGATATCCATTGGACTTAAGAAGCTGAAAGAGAGTCTGGGAGGGGAATTCTGATGAAAGATATAGAAAAAATATTATATGGCAAAAAAATAGAGTATGATCAATTGGAGGCTCCGGAAGAACTGGAAATGCGTTTGAAAAATGCACTCAAAGACCGGCATAAACAGACCCGGCCAGGGAAACAATGGAAAGCGGTTCTCCTTGTCTCCATGGTAACGTTCCTGATTATGGCCAATAATTTTGATATTTTTGCTTACTACGGGAAAAAGCTTTTTGGATACGAGCGCTTAATGAACAGTACCTTGGCAAACCTAAACCAGATGGAAAAAGGACAGAGTATAGAAAAGAGTCAAACCCTGAAAAATGGAATCACCATCACGCTGGATGGAATCATGCTGGATGACAATCAGCTGATCGCTTTCTTTACAGTGAAAGATCCAAAAGGGCGGGTCGATGAATTCAATTTAGGACCTCAAATTTACTTCCGTGGTTTTTTTGGGAGATATGATTTTCATGGTGCAGGCGGCGAGCTTAATGCAGAGAAGACGGAAGCAAAATACATGGCTGAATTTGATCCGCCGTTTTTCCTTGAAAAGACACTGAATTTTGGCACTTCTATCATAGAAAACGGCAAAAGCGAAGAGTCAGAAATTACTTTCAAGCTGGACCGAAGCAAAGCTATGGGACATATCCTGAAAAGGAATTTGAATCATAAGCTGAAAATTGATGATCGGGAGGCCTGCTTTGATACTATTCTGGCAACGCCGACAAAAACAGTAATCAAGGGTTCTTTGCAAGGAATCCTTGGGTTGGGCAAAGATTATATTTTGGGTGAACGGTATAGACCCAATGAGTTAAATGTACAATTGATTGCAGATGGGATACCTCTTCCGGAGCAGGGAGGCGGTATGTCTACCGATTCAAGAGGAATAACATTTCACCAGGACTATGATGCGCTGCCGGCTAACATAAAGCAGCTTCAGTTGAAGCTTGTCAGCGCCGGTGCAGACCATGACGTCCGGGAACAGATAGAACTGGAGAAAGGCAAAAAGGTCAATTCTGCTACGATACTCGGGCAGAAGGTTGAGATAGCAGAGATTTATGAGGAAAAGGGAGATACCTGTGTTACCATCACTACAAATGACAGTGTGATCCTAACTCGAGTCCATCTATGGATCGATGGAAAAAAGGTGGAGCTTCGGGAGACCCGTTCGATCAATCGTGACAAGCTGCTTGATGGAACTATCACACATACAAGAACACTGCATTTCCCGGGAATAGGGGACAAATTGACAATGGATATTGAACGCATGACTTACAGCAAGGTTTACAACAAAACCATCGAAGTACCTCTTGATTAAGGATCTGTTGTATGGTCGTCCGGTTTTCAACTTATTGAATCAACTTCAAACCAGCTGTGAATGATTCTATTAAAAGCAACAATCATCCCTGCCTGAGCATGAAAAGTTATTGCCCCACGATGATTTTTTCTGATACAATGTTGGTGGTGATGGCGATTGAGAAAGGGTATGAACCTTCTTTTTATTATTTTCCGTGATGTAATGATGCTGGCCACGTTCATATTGGCCGTGATGCTGGAGAATGCAAAGGGAGAAAGACTTGTACAGATGATTGTGCTCTTTTCCCTTTTCTTATTGTGGATGCATCTTCGGGAGCTGTTCCAGGAAAAGGCTGAAAAAATTCTTGCCTACACTTTTCTGCTAGATGCCGTACTGCTTGCTTTTCTGGATGCCAGCTCAAAATTCGTAGTCAATTACTATTTCAATATTTATTACTTTTTTGTATTAATTTCAGCAGGCTTTCTTCTGAAACAGAAGCAGAGGCTGCTTTTAAGTTTTGTGATCATTGCTGTAGCCTTTATCAAGTATTACCGGCTGATCGAAGCCAAAACGGTATACAATCTCCCCTTTGTAGTCTCCTACATCTTCTTTACACTGATGGTTTTTGTGACAGTATCTATATTTTTCAACTATTCCAGATTGTTATCCGAAGAGAAATCAAGACTAAACAAGCTCAATGAGGATCTGCAGCGAGTGAACAGGCTTCTGGAAGAGAAAAATGAAAGAATCAAGGAGTTGACCATATTTGAAGAACGCAACCGCATCGCTCGTGAGATTCATGACAGCGTTGGTCATAACCTTACCGGTTTGATCATGAACCTGGATTTTTGTGAGAAACTGGCGGGGATTGAGCCTCAAAAGGCTGGGGCACAAATTGCGGCTTGCCGGGACATCGCAAAGGAATGCCTGACAGAAATAAGACGCTCGGTAAAGGCGCTGAAACCGCAAGCAGTGGAACAGCTGCCGCTGGTAAAGGCAGTTGAGGAATTAATCCATGAATCGAAACAAAAGTTCAACTTGAAAACAGGGCTGAAAATCGAAGGTGAAATCTATAAGACCAAACCGGAGTTTAATATTGTGATTTACAGAGCCATACAGGAATCCATAACCAATGCAATAAGACATGGAAAAGCCTCTGAAATAGATGTAACAATAGCATTTGGAAAACCGAATTTTTCAGTTCTAATCAGAGATAACGGAGAAGGCAGCAAAAAAATCAAATTAGGCAGCGGGCTTTCCGGAATGGTGGAGAGGGTGAGAGAACTGAAGGGTGAAGTGAATTTCTTCACCAATAATGGGTTTATGACAAGTATTCTGATTCCAATGGGGGTAGCTGAAAGTGAGTAAAATAAAAGTGCTGGTGGTGGATGACCAGCCCATCGTGCGAGATGGCCTGAAAATGGTGCTTTCACTGAGCAGTGATATTGAAGTTGTTGGAACAGCCGCTCATGGCGAAGAGGCTTTAATGCTCTGTGAAAATCAAGAGATCGACGTAGTACTGATGGATATCAGAATGCCTATGATGGACGGGGTTCAGGCAACAAAGCTGGTGAAAGAGAAGCACCCGAAAATCAAAGTGATCATTCTAACCACGTTCAATGACGATGAGTTTATTTTTGACGCCCTGAAGAACGGCGCCAGCAGTTACCTTTTAAAGGATATGGCCTCGGAAGAGATCATCAACACCATTAAGATCATTTATTCAGGTGGAACGGTGCTGCACAGCAATATTGCAGCGAAGGTCATGGACCGGGTCATGAAACCGGCGGAACAGCCTGCAGCAGCACCCATCCTGACACAGAGAGAAACAGAGATTGCAAAACTGATTGCAGAGGGGCTTTCCAACAAAGAGATTGCCGGAAGATTATATATTACCGAAGGGACAGCAAAAAACCATATCACCAATATCCTTTCAAAGCTTGGTCTGGAGCACAGAACCCAGATCGCACTCTATGTCATCGAGAACAAACTAGTATAACAGGATCAAAACTCTTTATCACAACCTTATCCATGACTTTAGTCATGGTTCATTCATTACTTTCCTTAGATGTGCTGATTTCAAAGATCCAATATAATGAAGACATAATCAATCTTAATATAGCGAAGGTGGTTTGAATAATGAAAAGATTAATTAGTGTAATAGTGACGATAGCACTGGCGGCTTCGATGAGTGCCTGCGGCATGTTCAAGGGGACTACCCAGAAATACATGGAGGCATTTAACAAGACACAGAGCGCCGATTCCATGCAGGCACAGACAAAATACAATATCAGTATGGATTTGTCCAAGGCGCCTGAGGAAGTGAAAGAAGGACTTGAGAAATACAAAGAAGTTACAGTGAATACGGATCAGTGGATTGACAACAAGAATAGGAAATCCGAGACCCGCAGCTTCGTAAAAGCAGGCGAAATGATGCTGGACTCAAAGATATATGCTCTAGATGACAAGGTATACCTGAAATCCTTCTTTACAGGCGACAAGTATATGGATCTGACTTCAGGCGCAAAGCAAAACAATGCAAGCATTGATATGAAAAACCAGGAGAAGTTTTATAATGATCTTCTGGCAGTATGGAAGGATGCAGTCCAGAACGAAGTTCTGGTCACAGAAGGAAATTCCATAGAGAATACTCCGGATGGAGATATCAAGGTAACCATTCTTACACTGGAGCTCAATGATGAAAAATCTAAAAACATATTGAAAAAGATTACGGAACTCTATGCCCGGAACGATGAAATGATTGCTATGGCAGCTGAAGGCGGCGCGAAGATTTACAAGGAATATGGCTTTGAAGGTGATGGCAGTCAGGTAGTCAGAGAGTATCTGAAGAAGCTTCCTGAGACACTGGAAAAGAACAAGGACAAATTTGCGATCGAGAAGCTGAAATTGACAGCAAAGATTGATAAGGACTCCCACATCATTGACGAAACCCTGGAAGGAACCTTTGCATTCAAAGTAAAGGGTGAAATCAGAGCCAATTTCAATATGCATACAACAAGATGGAATATTGACAGCGGCAAAGTGAAGGTAAATATTCCGGAAATCAAAAAAGAGGACATCATAGAAACCAAGGATATGAATTTTAACAATTCCGAGATGTTTAAAATGTTCAAGGACAAATTCAAGAAATAATTGAGGTGCTATAAATGAGTTTTTTGAAAATAAGGGATCTGAGCAAAGCCTTCGGTAAACTGCAGGCGGTGGACCATGTGAGCTTTGAAATATCTGAAGGGGAAGTGTTCGGGCTTTTGGGCCCGAACGGGGCAGGAAAGTCAACGCTGATCTCCATGATGACCACCTTGCTGTCACCGGACAGCGGAAGTGTTGAAATTGGCGGCTTTGAACTTGCAAAACAGCCGATGGAGATTAAAAAAATCCTTGGTTTTGTACCCCAGGAGATCGCTTTGTATCCAACCTTGACTGCGAAAGAAAATCTAATGTTCTGGGGACGGATGTATGGCCTGAGCGGAGCCCTATTGAAAGAACGTGTAGACGAGGCACTGGATATCGCAGGATTGAAGGACAGGGCAAAGCAAAGAATCGACTCTTATTCAGGCGGAATGAAGAGAAGAATCAATATTGCTGCAGCACTCCTGCATCACCCCAAAATTCTGATCATGGATGAACCAACTGTGGGAATCGATCCCCAGTCCAGAAACCATATCCTCGAAACGGTGCTCAAACTGAACCGGGAAGGTATGACAGTCATTTATACCAGCCATTACATGGAGGAAGTTGAGTTCCTGTGCAGCAGAATCGCAATCATGGATCATGGTAAAGTGATCGCTCTTGGCAGTAAGGAAGAACTAAGAAAAATGATCGGTAACAAGGATACCATCCAGATTGAATCCGTGAATGTGGGAAACAAAGTGACCGAATTGATCAATGGACTTGCAGGGGTTGACAGTGTTACTCATTCAGGGAATACCGTCAAAATCATATCCATGGATTCAGATAAAATTCTTGCAAAAGTGATATCCATTTTTGATGCAGAGAAGCGCAAGATTCATTCTATCAATATCGAACAGTCCAACCTGGAGAGTGTGTTCCTGCACCTGACCGGCAGGGCTTTGAGGGACTAAGGGCTAAATAATAAATAAGATTGAAGACTTAAGAACGAAGAAATTGCGCAAAAAAATTAATTAAGATAAAGAAGTTCGAACTGAAAAAGGAAAGAAGCAGTACATCAATAATAAGAGTGAACAAAAAAGCGAGGGTTTATATGCTTTTTCATATCGCATTGAAGGATTTAAAAGTTGTCTTTCGGGATAAAAAGGCCATGGCCATCATGCTGGTGATGCCCATCCTCATTGTCTTGATTTTGGGCTTCGGCCTCGGGTGGGCTTTCAATAGTGAGCTTGCAATTCAGAAGTTCACACTTGGAGTTGTAAACCACGATGATGGCCTCATGTCTCAGGTTTTTATCAACCAGGTGCTGAGAGAAAACATGTCCAAAATGTTCACCACCTTTGTGGTGGATGAAACTGAAGCGGAAGAAATTCTGAAGGATAAGGTTGTACCTTGCGTGATCGTTATTCCGCAGGATTTTTCCAAAAGTATTGAGGAAAACAAACCGGTTCAAATCAACATTCAATCCAATGATGACGGACAGATTAAATCCGCCGTCGTAAGAAGTGTGACGGAGGGATTTGCACAGAATCTGTCTCTTGGGTATGCCGGGGCTTTTGCAGCCAGTGATGTTTTTGCCAAGTATAAAATCCCGTTTAAAGTGCCTATAGAAGGCATTTCGCAGTCAACAGCCATCATGAGTGAGATCCAGAAGAAGCTCGGCGGAGAAATGATCAAGTTTGAACAGAAAGAGCAGCAGAAGGAAAAGAATTTATCGGCAATGGAATACTACTCCGCTGCTATGCTGGTCATGTTCCTTCTGTTTGGGGCCAGTATGGGAACGAAGCTGATTGTGGAGGAACGTGAAAACTCTACACTGGGAAGAGTAATGAGTGCAAGACCGGGCAAGTTTACACTGATCACCGGAAAATTCCTAGGCCTGATGTTTATTTGCCTGACGCAGGCAGGCATCCTGATCCTGTTCACACGCATATTTTATGGCGTTGGGTGGGGGGCTTCCCTTGCAGGAATCTTTTTAATCACCCTGTCTTCCGTATTTGCTGCAGCTGCTTTTGGAATGTTTATCGCGGCGATTGCAAAAACACCGAAGGCAGCAGATGCGCTCTCCCAGTTGTTCATTCAGACTTTTACGGTTCTCGGCGGCGGAATGTGGCCGATCTACCTGATGCCGGATACTATGAAAACCATAGCAAGGTTTACACTGAACTGGTGGGCTTTCAAAGGGTATCATGAACTGATGCTTGGAATGAACCTTTCAACAGTGTTGCCTTACTGCGGAATATTGATTTTTATGGGACTGATATACCTTGGTGCCGGTGTTCTCCGGTTCAGGGTTTGATAGAGGTGGATATGATGAAAATTCTTACGATAGCCCTATATGATTTGATGAAGCTTTCAAGAGAGAAATCGGTTCTAATCATTATGTTTCTTGTACCGATTCTGTTCACCTTTGTGATGGGAGCTGCTTTTGGCAGCGCAGGAGTTTCAGGGGATAACAAGAAAGAACCCAAGATTCCTGTGGGAATCACAAACCTCGATCATGGAAGCTTTTCAAAAGAACTGATCCGGGAGATGAACAAGGATAAAACCATTTATACCGTTGAGGTTCCGGAAAATGAGCTTGCAGGAAGAGTAGCGGATGCAAGGGTTGAGGTAGGTTTTGTGATTCCGGAGGATTTCAGCAGTCGGCTCGAAAAGGGGCAGGCTACTGAGATAAGAACCCTGAAACTTCCAAGTTCTTCAGACTTCATGGCCATTCAAAGTATCATGAGTTCCTCTCTTTCCAAACTGCGGGTCAAGGAAGGTACGAGGGCTTACTTCAAGGAGGTTCTCGCCGGTAGGCAGATTCCGAACTTGAGTCTGGTGATCGATGAAATCAGTGCAAAGGTTGACGAAAATCTACAGAAGCCAGCGCTCATCTCCGTAGAGATGACAAAACACGGAAAAATTGTTTCAGACAAAGGATTTAACGCGAAATCTCAAGTTTCTGTAGGGGTTTTGGTCATGTTTGTGATGTTTTCCGTCATCTTCGGTGCAGGAGAGGTATTGGAAGAGAAAAAAATCAATACCTGGGGAAGACTCAGTGCTGCTCCGGTAACGAGAGCAACGATGGTTCTGGGAAAAATTGCAGGAACTTTTCTGAGGGGATGGGTTCAGCTGATCGTCCTGATGATCTTCGGGAGCCTGTTCATGGGGGTTCAATGGAAAAATTCACTGGGGAGCTCTATCATCGTGCTAAGCGTATTTTTACTTGCAGTTACCAGTCTAGGGCTGCTGCTTTCAGCAATGGTTAAGACCAACTCTCAGCTTGGCGCTTTCTCTTCCGTACTGATTGTTTGCTCGTCCATGCTTTCCGGCTGCTACTGGCCTGTGGATATGCAGCCGGCAGTGATGCAGAAAATTGCGATGATATTTCCGCAGTACTGGGCCGTCAAAGCAATCTCGAATACCGTTGGGTCGGGTCTTGGAATCAGTTCAGTGGGAATGCACTTGTCGGCATTGGCGGCAATGGCCGTCGTTTTCTTTAGTCTGAGCCTTCTCATTGGCGGTTTCAGGGTGGATTTCAAGAGGAGTATCCCTGTTGTTGAAAATTTGGGGAATACAATGTGATTTTATAGGAATGATTTTTAAGAAGCATGTAAAATACTGCTTTATTTGAACAGCCTGGGGTATATATCTGATTGGCATAACCAATGATAGTACCGCAGGCTGTTGTTTTGTATTCGGAATCACAAGGATGCTTTAGTTAAGATATTGGTTTTTACACTTCGGATTGTGGTAAATATACTCTGAATTTATAGATGGAGGTAATGAATCGATGGATTTCATCATAGGACTCAGTCCCATTGGGCAAGCACTTGCTGCTACAGGATTTACATGGTTTGTGACCGCTCTGGGAGCCGCACTGGTGTTTTTCTTTAAAACCATCAACCGAAAAGTACTGGATGCGATGCTTGGATTTGCAGCAGGCGTCATGATTGCTGCAAGCTTTTGGTCATTGCTGGCTCCGGCCATCGAAATGTCCGAGGAAGCAGGAAATTTGCCATGGATGGCGCCATTAATCGGGTTTCTATGTGGCGGCTTGTTTCTCAAATTGACGGATTCGCTTCTTCCACATTTACATATGGGAAAATCCCAGGATAAGGCGGAGGGAATTAAAACCAACTGGAAACGGAGCATTCTTCTGGTTACGGCAATCACTCTCCATAACATCCCGGAAGGGCTGGCTGTAGGAGTTGCCTTTGGTGCGGTAGCGGCTGGAATTCCTTCTGCTACGTTGGCTGGTGCGGTTGCTTTAGCAATTGGAATAGGAATTCAAAATTTCCCCGAGGGGGCAGCGGTATCGATTCCTTTAAGAAGAGAAGGCTTTAGCAGAGTGAAAAGCTTCTGGTACGGACAAATGTCAGGAATGGTAGAGCCGATCGCTGGGGTAATTGGCGCTGCCTCGGTACTTCTGATGCGCCCTTTGCTTCCCTATGCACTGTCGTTTGCAGCTGGAGCCATGATTTACGTGGTCGTAGAAGAATTAATCCCTGAGGCACAGACATCCGGTGACTCTGATATTGCAACTATTGGCACACTGCTGGGGTTTGCAGTGATGATGGTGCTGGATGTAGCATTGGGATAAGATGGTTACGTCATACGTATAAAGTAAAAGAAAACATGACAATAAGAATGATCAACAGACAAAATGCTGTTAATCCTAAAAAGGCAAACAGGGCGAATGGAGGATTTCGTCCTGTTTTTTCTTGTAGTTGATCCGAATGCTTTCATCAAAGCTTTATTGAAAGAATTGTCGATAGTAATTGACAGCCATACCCTTGAGTGACAAAATATTGTTGATGTCAATTAGAAATAATTTTTAGCTTGGAGTAGGCAGATCGGACTTGTCTTACAATGAGATATTTATAGTTTGCTGTACTCGGATTTTATAGATAGAGAATCAATGCAGCTTGGTTTTTGAACTGATTAAGATGCATTGTTGTCAGAGGATAGGGTGGTTGGAATGGATATAAATAGCATATTACTTGCATTCGGGCTGACGCTGTTTGCGGGATTATCAACAGGAATCGGCGGGCTTCTGGCGTTTCTTTACCGGAAGACCAATACAAAGATTTTATCCATCGTATTAGGCTTTTCTGCAGGAGTGATGATCTATATTTCCTTTGTTGAAATATACTTCGAGGCAAAGAAACATTTGGTTCATCAATTAGGGGAGGTTCGAGGTTCCTGGGCTACAGCCGCTGCCTTTTTCGGAGGAATTTTGCTGATCGCAGTGATCGACAAGCTGGTGCCGTCTTATGAAAACCCACATGAATCCCACAAGATCGAGGAAATGGACAGTTGTAATATTCCCAGCACTCAAAAGAGCAAAAGATTACTGAGGACGGGACTGTTCACAGCCCTCGCAATCACCATACATAATTTCCCCGAGGGAATAGCTTCCTTCACTTCAGCAGTCACAGAGCCATCTCTGGGGATTGCTGTGGCAATTGCCATTGCAATTCACAATATTCCCGAAGGAATTGCAGTTTCCATACCGGTTTATTGTGCTACCGGAAGCAGAAGAAAAGCTTTGGGATTATCCCTGCTATCCGGTTTGTCGGAGCCGGTAGGCGCTCTCATTGGCTATCTGATCCTGATGCCGTTTTTCAATGACGCTGTCTTTGGTGTGCTTTTTGCAGGTGTTGCAGGCATTATGGTATTCATCTCCTTGGATGAACTGCTGCCTACAGCCAGAGAATATGGGGAGCATCATTTGTCTATCTTTGGTCTCATTGCCGGTATGGCGGTGATGGCTGCAAGTCTGATCCTGTTCATGTAAAAAACATTTTGACATTATTCTCCTGTTTTGCTATACTAAAACTGACTATTCAGTACAAATGAAGGTGATAGAATGGCCAAAGAAAAATTAAGCAGTGAGAGTTCCAAGAATGCGAGGGAACTGATCCTTGAAACAGCAGCACAGGTCTTTGCAGACAAAGGCTTTGACGGGGCACGCGTGGATGAAATTGCTGCAAAGGCGGGAATCCCCAAGTCCCTGATTTATTATCACTTCAAAGGGAAGGATCAACTTCTGGAAGAACTGCTTGAAATGTTTTTTAAGAGCTATAGGAATATACTCCGTGAGAAATCCGAGTGTGGCAGCGGTAGTTCGAAGTATAACAAATTCCTTACAGAACACAGTGATCTTCTCAGAGTCGTTATGATTGAGTCACTTAAAAAGAATACTAAAATACCAACTGTGTTTAGAATTGTAGAGATTCTTCTGGAGTTTGAAAAAGAGATTTATGGAGAAACGGACCAGAACAGGGAGGAAAAGCACAAAAGGCTTGTTGCCGAGTTCTTTACCAGCGCGCTGCCTATGGCCGGATTTGCCTGCTACAGCGATGCGTGGTGTGATTATTTCAAGGTGGATAAAAAAGAGCTTTATGCAGATTTCGCGGATGCGATGCAAAAAACTCACGGTGAGTACCATAAAAAGCAGGAATAAGCGATGCTTTGATCAATAAAGTTCTCCTGGCCAAATACTTCAATGGATACGCTTATGGAAATGATCTAATCTGGTAAGCATAAGTATAAACTATATTGTTATTAAACGAATTTACTAACTAGAAATGGAAATAGAGGGGACAGGATCCCCTGAAATTCAATCCAAATAAAACTGACTGGTCAGTACAAAAGGAGGAGATTCAATGCAGTATATTGAGAACCTAAAATCAAAAGTTAGCTTGATAAAAGTAATCATCTGTTTGGCGCTGTTTATTACAGCCCTGTTCATCATCAATGGAGAAACGATTGGTGTAGCCAAGTTGGTGAAAATAACAGGCGGGGTAAGCATTCTGGATTTTGAGAAAGGCTATACAGTGGAAAGGGCTTATGACATTCTGAACAGAATGGGCGCTGAAGGGAGAGCCTATTATTTGAAATACATCATTCCCATGGATTTTGTGTTTCCTTTCACCTATATGCTGTTCTATGCTTCAACCATGATATATCTGTTGAAAATCACGCCTGAGCCAAACCGGTGGTTGAATTATGTCCCCTTGGTTCCAATCATGAATATGCTGCTTGACTATACTGAAAATGCCTTGATTATTTGTATGCTCACGTCGTATCCGCAGCAGCTTCCGGGGATCGTGAAAGCAGCCAGTGTCTTTACGAATTTGAAACTCAACTTTATATCGATGAATGCCGCCATTATTTCCGCCATGATCATCTTTTACGTGGCAAAAAGATTCTTTATGGTGAAAAAGTAAGTATATTAGTGCCTTACATAGATGACGTGAAAAAGACGTTGGAGAAAAAAGCCGGATGATAGGAAAGAGAGGTTTGTCATGAATAAGATAGTAGGCTTTTTTATTAAGAGAAGTAATGCACTTAGTTTCTTCATCCCGCATAGTCCGTGATTAACACCAGACAGATTATCCTCCTGCAGATAAAAACTTTAATCGAAATGCAGAGATCATTGGTTCCATGAATTCTTCGTCACAACGAAATATTACTATTGTAGAAGGAATATTCAGTGACCCGATGGCAACCAAACGCTCTTCACGAACTTCAACTTCCCAGTTTTCTCCTGCAATTTTTCCGGATCCGATATTTTTCCCATGAAGGCTAATAAAATAGTTTATTAAGTCAGTCCGGGGCATTCCTCTCATTTCAAGAGTTTTCTGTAAGATTGCCATTTGGCTTCACTCCTATAGATATTGTCATATCCGTATTTTTATTTACGATGTAAATATAATTCCAGGATATTGCTTAAAAAGTTACATAAATGCGAGCAAATCTAAGTATGCTGCATTTCAGATATATTATAAATTCACAAAGGGATGAGTTTCAAGGATAAACTCTGTTTTCACAACGAATATAACAAAATGCTTATAGACAACGGCAGAGTGAAAAACAAAGCTTTAGCCTGCTTTTGTTGCTGTCTAAGGCGTTTTTTGAAGGAGGGAAACCGCCGCTTGGTTTCCCTTTTAAAGAGCTGCTTTAAACGAAATCGAAGAGCGACCTGAATATTTTGTTTTTAAAATGTGCAATGACCTCTGCGAGAACACAAAGGCAGGTGATTTTCTATTTTAGCAATTCAACAATAAACTCCGGGACCTCTCCTTTTCTATAACTTCCAAAAAGAGAGGCATTATTTGTATTCTTTATTGCAAAGTCCAGCTGGATAGTAATGATGCTTTCTGAAGTACCTCCATCATAATATGTGTCCAATACTTTCTTCTTTATGTCAGGGTCAGAAATAATAGCTTCCTTACCTGTTTTATCATCTTTCACTATGATTCGGGATATGTCCTCAGGATTGACTTTTATCTTTTTTATTGAACTGTTTTTATCATATAGTTCATTCCATTGAGTATCATCCCTAAGAATTAACCCTTTGGCAATTTCTTTATTGCTTTTGTCATAGAAATAAGCATAACCTAAAGAATAGAAGTTATCTTGATTATAATAATTGGTAGTCTCGTAGTGCTTTATTACATTATCAAGAGAAGCGGCAATTATTCTTTTATCCGTCGATTCAGCAGCATATACTTTTTTACTTGATTCAAATTTTACCCTCTGAATATCCTCTTTTTTAACTTTAAAAATAGACAGACTCTGTCGTTTATACTCAAGTGAATTTAGAATATTTGAGAAATAGTTTTCAATAGGTTTTATTCTTTTGAAATCCAAACGTTTAATCGAACCATCATGAACTTTAATATGAAAACTTACGTCCTGAGCTTCACACTTGAAATCATTTGGTTTATATTCTCGGAGTTCTTTAATGATATTGATTGCCTCAATAATATTTACCTTTTCCTTAAAAACAACTTTCTCGGCGCCTTCACCGCCAATTAGCACTGTAATTTCATCAACATTTTCTGGATTTAAAAACACTTCTGGAAAGTCAGATCCTCCAAAGGATATAGCTTCCACTGGCATATCTGAATTACTTTTCTTACTGCAGCTCACTATGGATATAAATAATATCAGCGAAACAAAAATAAGCACATATCTCTTCATGAGAAAATAGGCTCCTTTTTTTATATTTTCAGCCTGAACGTACTAAACACATTATAATATACGAACAATATGATGTATTATGAAAAGATATCCAATTTCGTACTTTATAAATCCAACCAAACCCTTATAACAATCACCATCCATGGTAATTGCCTATAACTCCTCCGGCAGATTCTCAACCAATTCGCTCACCGTTTTCGAATTCTTTAACGCCGATATCGTATTTTCTGCAGGCTGGGAATAGATTACAAACCCATCGGATTCCCCGAGTTCCGGCCGAACAGGAAAGGCTAGTTTTTCCTCAGTGAGTGAAAACTGTGCATCCACACCATTTTTATTCCCCCGGGCATCCAGCCGAATCCATTGATCCAGGGATTGAATATAGACTGCGTTTAATGCATGAATAATTATTTTCGGATTTTCAGGGGATAGCTGCAGCTTTTGATAACAAAATCCTGCCGGGATCTTCATATACCTTAAGATAGCGGCAAGTAAAAGAGTTTTGGCATAGCAGATCCCATGCCCATTTACTAATACATCTGAGGCTGTAATCGATACTTTGGTTGCGCCTATATCAAATGAGTGCGGTGTTTTATCGCGGACAAATTCAAAAGCGGCCTTGATAAAGTCGATTTCACTGTTTGTTGATTTTGCCAGCTGAACGGCCGTATCCTGAATCAGCTTATGATCAAAATTAACATAAGTAGAAGAGGCGAGATAGTCTTCTGAACAGTTTGAATTCATAATCAACATATTCATCCCTCATTTCATAAATAAACTATTGAATAATTATACAATAAAATGTATAATTATTCAATAGTTTATCAAAATTATGGAGGAAATTAAACACAAAGGAATGAGAATAAAACTAGACCCCTTTTACAGCAGCAAAAAAGATAGATAATTTTAAATATTAGCGCCCAGTGTCAGAAATAGAAGCTAGGATTGTAAGCCTGCCTATGATTCGCCTTAAGAAGCTCTTCAAAAGGGAAACCATCCAATCGGGCAGGGTTTTCCTTTTTCAATCCCTTCCGGCCCTCGGACATGGCCAGGAAAAACAGCCATCCGTGCGCTGATTTTCACAAAATGCACTGCTTATAGTGCATTTCACATCCCACTTAAGTATTCCTATAAAGCATCTATAAAGAATTGTTATCAAAATGAATTCATACCCGTAGGGCAACAGCGGCAAGGATGCCGCGGTTAGCCGTCACCGGTGCACGGATGCAACGGTGACGGTGTGCCGGTGGCTCTTTTAGCGTGGAAAGGAGTCTGAAAGAGGGAAACCAAGCGGCGGTTTCCCTCCTTCAAATACTTCTTTAGACGACATAATAGAATGACCCTAATAACAATTATGTTTTTGTTTGGTTTTGACTTACAATTTTGATCGAAAGATCGCACAATTTTCTCAAATAATTTTATAAATTGGTACAAATCCCGGTAAACATAGTTATAATATAAGAGAGGCGACTAAACTTACAGTTGCAGGTTATTACGAAAGATAATTACTATTTCAGGTGAAAAGATGGCCGAAAAACAAAAAAACAAGATCCGGGAAGAGGACCTGTACAAGCCTGTATATGAATACTTGACGGAACAGGGGTATACGGTCAACAGTGAAGTTAATGATTGTGACGTGACAGCGATAAAGGATGAGCAACTGATCATTGTTGAATTAAAGAAGAGCCTGAACCTGGAACTTTTAATTCAAGCGGTGAAAAGGCAGAAGCTTGCAGATGGCGTTTATGTAGCAGTACCTCATCCGGGAAAGTCTATATTCTCTTCTCGGTGGAAGGATGTTTGCCATCTTGTGAGAAGGCTGGAGCTGGGACTCATGCTAGTGTCCTTAGCCACAAAAAGCTCCCAGGTCAGGATTGAGTTCCATCCGACGGAATTTGACAGGCAGCACAGCAAAAGGTTGAATAAAAAGAAGAGATATGGCTTGATCGAAGAAATCCGGGAGAGACACGGTGATTACAATACCGGAGGAAGTACTCGAAAAAAGTTGGTAACGGCCTATAAAGAAAAAGCAATCCAGATCGCCTGTGCCATCGACCTATACGGACAGCTTAAACCCAAACAGCTTAAACTGCTGGGGACGGATGAAAAGAAAACGAGTGCGATCCTTTTGAAGAACCATTATGGATGGTTTAAAAGGCTGGGTAATGGATTTTACGGCTTGAGTGAGGCTGGAATCCAAGCTCTTAAAGAACATGAACAGCTAACTTCACTATTTAAAGTTGAGCTTTTGGAAAACAGGAAAGAAAATGAGGATAAGGCCTGATTCGCATTAGGATATTGGGATTCATAAAGAAAAGAGTAAAGTTGAATACGGGGGTGTGATTTTAATGAAGGATTGGAAATATTGGGTTTCCGGACTGGGGCTGGCGCAGCATCCGGAAGGCGGCTACTACAGAGAATTGTATAAGTGCTCTGAGATCATAGAAAAAGACGATTTGCAGGGGGATTATGATGGTGACCGCAATCTGGCTTCAAGTATCTATTTTCTGCTGCCGTCCAATGAAGTCTCTCATTTTCATCGGTTAAAGTCGGATGAGCTGTGGTACTTTCATGCAGGGTCATCCTTAACGGTGTATGTGATTGATCTGAATGGGAAACTACTGGAGATGAAGTTGGGACTCGATCTTGAAAAGGGAGAGCAGCCACAGGTGATCATACCGAGAGGGTGCATATTTGGTGCCGTAGTCAATGAGGAGGACAGCTTTTCATTAGTTGGCTGCGTGGTTTCTCCGGGATTTGATTTCAGAGATTTTGAGTTGCTTTCAAGAGCTCAGCTTTTAAAAGAATATCCTCAGCATGAGGAGATCATAAACAGATTAACATGACTCAAATTACCGCAGTTATAGATAGATGATGTGAAATATCGTCAAAGATCATGAATGATTTCAATTGATAAATACAATAAGTTGGTGGTTGATATTTATATTCTTTACAAGAAAATAGCCGGTGCAATCAGTGGCAGAATGCCTTCTCTTGCATTAAAGTTCTACCGATGGGCCTATGCTTCTCCAAATGGAAAAAGGGATGTCGAGCTGCTGCTGGACATGGCGGTGCTGTACGATGAATTGGAGGATGTTACAGCGGCTGAGGAAAAATACCGTGAAGTCATTGCTGTCAATCCAAGGGATGCCAGAGCATATTATGGCATCGCAGTGCTCTATGATAATATCAAAAAATTTGATGAAGCAATCCATTACTACAATCTGGCGATTGAAAAGGACCCGGGCTATACCAAGGCATACTTTTTCCTTGCCAATTTGTATGATGAGATGGGTGACAAGGAAAAAGCGGCGGAATTTTATCGGAAAGTGACCGAACTTGATCCGCGCGATTTCTGGGCACATAACAATCTTGGAGCCATTTATGAGGAAACCGGCAAGGATGATCTGGCATTGGATATGGTCAAAAAGGCACTCCAAATCAATCCTACGCATTATAAAGCACTCTTTAACATGGGGGTCGTATTCAATAAAATCGGCTATAAGGAAAAGGCAGTCAATTATTATGAGCAGTCGATCCGGCAAAACCCACGCTACCCCTTCAGCTATCTGAATCTGGCTGTTTTGCACAAGGAGAGCGGGGATTATGAAAAAGCGGTTGAGGTTATCGGTCGTGGGATTGAGCATAATAAGGACGCTTCTTATTTGTACTATAACCGTGCCTGCTTTTTAACGCACTTGGAGAGGATGCAGGATGCAATGAATGATCTCCTTAGTGCCGTAGAATTAAGCCCTAGTCTGATAGAATACATGAAGAAGGATGAAGATTTGGTTCCCTTGAGAATGCTTGAGGAATACAGAGCAAGATGGGGTACTTAGGATAGAGATGAATAAAGATTTTGAATGTGACTGAGGAAGCTGAAAATGCATCATGTCACATTTTTTATATCGGTAAGACTCCATGAAGTTCGTAAAACAACGACATTGCCGTTGTTTTGGATAACAAATCATTGTCTGGCAGTGTTGGCTTGTAATGTGGCATTCAGTACAATAAAAGTATATGATTTATTTAGACAATAGACTGCATTTCATTGAGGATGGTAAAGAATTTAATGAACTCTCCCCAGATGTTGTAAATTCTTTATCACTTTTGTTTTGGAAACCCGAAAAAATCGCTCTATCCATATCAGTTTACCGTTCTTACCCGATTTTCCCGGTTTGAACGCTGTTTTTTTGCTTCCGTTGTTTCTCGTTCTAAATCATTGCTTGGCGATATTGTAATCGTAGGTCGTTCTAAATATAATTTGAATGTAAGCACTGACTGTAAACATAATATTAAGCAAGCTTCTGTGTCAGACTCGAATACTACACAGTCAAGGTTATCTTGCAGCCGTTCATAGAAAACATCCTGGAACATGCCATGTTTAACAGGCGGAATCCCATTAACATCAGGTAACGGCAAAACGGGCAGAAGGCAGGATTGTGTTTGAGATTATCGATGATGGCATCGGTATGAGCCGCAGCAAGCTTGA
>JAOAAU010000108.1 GCA_026418695.1 Clostridia bacterium | reverse complement strand
TTGTCCTGCACTATGTAAAATCAGGGTATAAGGGTCAGGAAATGGCCCTAAGAATTTCAGCAGCTTTTAAATGTGTTGTTCATGGAATAAGTGATAATAGTAGGTAATTTTTTTTGCTCAACAATGAACTAAATATACTAATTTAGTATAAATAGTAGGACGGTCCAATGATTACTACAATAAATCATATTGGAATTGGAGTCAGAAATATTAAAAAAATGAAGGAGTTGTTCAGAAAAGAATTAGGGTTCAAGCTAGCACTAAATGATAATCAATACAATGTATGGGAGCTTGAACCGATTTTCAATAGAAAACCGAAAATGAGAATTGTTAATTGCATGAATCCCTATTCAGGGCCAACTATTGAGTTCTTTCAACATATAGATACAACTCCGGCTGAAAGAACAGCGGCACCCGAATGGAGTGATGTAGGAATCCTGGAACTGGGTATAGAGGTCGGTGATATTGAAGGTTTTTGCAACAGGCTTACAGCAAATGGAGCGATGATGTTAAGCAGCATATATGATCTTTACACAACAGGCGGTGAGCGCTGGAAGTGTACTTACTACAGAAATAAAGAGGGAATCCTCATGCAATTAGTTGACAAACACCGCTGGCGTGGAAAAGCCAAAGCTTTAGGCATTTCTCATGTTGGTATCGGAGTAGGTGATTTAAAGCAGCAATTGTTTTTTTATAAGGAAATGTTGGGTTTTGATAGGGTGATTGCTGAAGAAAAAGACCTGGACGTTACTCTTTCGGATGTGATGACTGTCGATGGGAGAATAAGTACTGTTTGGCTGGGAAGGAGCAGGTGCGCTTCAGTGATGTCTTCTTTTGATGGGGGAGTGGTAAAACTGATTTGTTCTGAATCCAAAAAGCATAGAAGAGTTTTTGAAAACCGGCGTTTCGGGGATGTTGGTATCTCGGAAATTGGTATGGAGGTCGACTGTATGAGAAGCAGCTTTGGCGGATTGAAGGAGGGTGGAGTCAAGGTACTGGTGGAGCCTACGGAATTTGACCTGGGACTGGGACCAAGGGGGACTTTGGCATACATAGAGGATCCGGAAGGCAATGTTATTGAACTGGTGGAGCTGAAAAGCCTTTTCAAGCTTCCACCCATTGTGCTTGACAGATTGTTTATAAGGCCTATGAACCTGCTGTCAAAGGCAGGCCTGATATGAGAGGAGGATTGTTATGCCTGAAAGGCCGTTGATTAAAAGACATTATTATAAAATTCCGCTTAATGAAAAGTTCTATATATTCTCTAAGCGTGCTACCATTCTCGTATATTACCTGATCAGGTTCAAGTTAAGAAAAATTATTCCGTCAGAATTCAAGAAAGAGACCGATGTATACCAGAAATACTTTCCGCTGCATGAGCTGAATTATGTGAAAAGGAAGCTGGGAATAGAAAAGGACGATGCTATGGCAGCAGTAAAGCTGCTTACATACTTTCATACCCTTACAGGAGTCATTGGTCAAATAATAGAAATGACACCCGAGCGGGCAGTACGGATAGAGTCATACTGCCCCGCATATAACAAATTTTCTAAAGAGTTTTGCAGTGAAGTCATGAGCTATCCCGTATTCTGTTCCATATGCAGGGTATTGAATCCCAGGATAACCCATACACATGAGACCTACCTGTCCGGTGGTGATGACACATGCAAGCTTGTGTTTGAGTTAGAGAAATAAAACAAATGGAGGTGGGAGGATGAAGCTGGAATCTTCAGGGAGTATATTTACGAAAAGAGGCAGAATAGCAAAGGACAATACGATAGATACTGATCTGCTGGTCATAGGAAGCGGGTTGGGAGGGTTATGGTCTGCATGGGCAGCGTTAGATTCTGGATTGAACAGGGTTGCAATTGTAGATAAATGTTCCATTGGTGAATCAAGCCAGTCAAAAATGAGTGCAGGAGCAACGGTATACTGCACAAAAAGGGACCCCTTCGATTTGTGGTTTAAAGAGCTTGTTGAACAGCAGAAATACCTGAGTAGGCAGGATATGGTGGAGGATATGCTGAAGACCTCCGGGCAGCTCCTAGAGAAGCAAAAGGAATGGGGCTTGTGGTATGAAAAAATGCCTTGGGGGTCTCCTACCCTTCATGTTGGAGGTACAAAGAATCTCAAAATGCATGTATTGCCTCGGTACAAGGGTATTGGAGGCGGCGGTGCCATTGTGAATGTAATAAAGGATCAGGTTTTGGCAAAAGGAGGTGAGTTTTATTCTAAAGTAATGATTACCGGCCTGCTGCATAGCCAGGGAAAAGTATGTGGAGCTGTGGGAGTTGACCGTATGACTGGGGAAACTTTGACTTTTAAATCCCGTGGGGTGGTCATTGCAACCGCTGATTGCAGCTTTGGAAATACAGGCTGTATCGGCCATTCAACAGGCGACGGATACAAGCTGGCATATGACATGGGAGCAAGACTTACCAACATGGAATTCTGGGGCAGCAATACCGGATCTCCTCAATACTCTTTCGAATCAATTTCCGATACAGCTGCGAATTTTGGATGCAGGTTTTATAACAACAAGGGCCAATACTTCACACACAAGTATACTTCAGCGGGCGACAAGGCGGAACCTTTCAAAATCGCCCAAGCCATGGCGGATGAAGCAGAAAACGGTGGCGGACCACCTTACTACTTTGATATGCGTAGCCTTGCTTGGCGGCTTGGCTATCAACTGGTACTGAAAAGGAAGATGACCGGGTTTGTAACACAAATGTTCGAAGAACTGAAAAGACAAGGGATAGATCCTTTTGAAAGACCCATGGAATGGGTGCCGCTCATGAGGACCATAAGGGGAGGTATCCGGACGGATATGAATTGCATGACTGATATTCCTGGGCTGTTTGCTGCGGGTACGGCACAGGCACTGGATCCAAACGGCCTGAATGGAATCTCTACCGTGAGGGCGATGTGGTCGGGGCAGCAAGCAGGGAGACAGGCGGCGCGATACATCAATGGCTCTTATGATATCAAGGCAACAGGGGTGGATAATCTGAGCGAGGCAAGAAGCCTGGCGGTAAAGCCTTTAAAAAATTCAGGAGCGATAAAACCGGTTGAGGTGATTGGGTTGATTCAAATGATCGTATTTCCGTATAATATATCACTAAAAAAAGACTCAAAGTCTTTATTAATGGCCATAAGAGCGATACGAAACCTGAAATCCGTTATGGAAATCGAGCTTGCCGCAGATTCTCCCCATGAACTTTCAAAAGCCCATGAAGCAATGAATATGACTTTAACGGCAGAACTTTACCTGACCGCATCACTTTTGAGAGAAGAGAGCCGGGGAGACCATTATCGGGAAGATTATCAAAAAACAGATAATAAGAACTGGCTCAAATGGATAAATCTCAAAAATGGTGGCAACGGAAACATTGCGACCGAGATAGAACCAGTTCCCTTAAATAAATACAAGCTCGATTACCGGGGGGGATGAAAGTGATCCAATTGATTGATACGGCGCTATGCAAAGGCTGCGGCAGTTGTGTGGAGGTTTGTCCCATGGACATACTGAGAATAGATACCATATCCGGTTTGGCAAAAATCGCGTTTTTGCAGGAGTGCCAGACATGCTACCAGTGTATGGTGGTATGTCCTACGGACGCTGTCAGTGTGTGCCCGCGTCGTAAAAAAATACCAATGCCTTTCAATTATAAAATGGAGGATGATGAAAATGGCTGAATACAAAAAATCGGAAGCAAAAGAATGGGCAAGAGAAAAATTTAGAGGAATTGAAAATGTTTTAATGCCTTCTTTTAAGGAGATGGATGTGGAAGAGGCGATGTCAGGGCTCAATGTGCCTGGCTTGGCTAAAAAGATGCTTAGTTCTTTCTTTCCCAAAGGAAAAACCTTTGGGCTTGATGAAACAGGCGTAAAGCATGATGTGGAAATGTGCATTAAACATGGTTTTTTTGCAACGACTGTTTCCCTGGAGTTTATTGCATTACCGAATCAAGAGCTTATTTTAAGGCCCTATTACAGAATGGTGAAGGCTGCTGCAAAAGGGAGAATAATCCTGGATGCCTATATATGCAACGCCACCATGGATGAAAATATCAACAATATTCGAATTGCAGAAGAAGAAGGTATGGATTGTATTATGTTGGCACTCCCGCCATATTTTTACCCTAGCAGTGAGAATGACGTATATGAATACGTAAAGAAAATTTGTGACTCTACAAATTTGGGTGTAGTATTTTATCCTTCTCATAAATATAATTACGAGCGCTTCCATGCAAGCCGCTTTTCGCCACAGTTAATTGACAGAATTGCCGATATTCCTAATATAGTCGCTATGAAACTAGGTGTTCCCAACCTATCCCATAATATTGAGTGTATTCATCTTTGTGGTCATAAAGTAATGCTGAACAGTCCTGTTTTGTCATGGTGGCCACTATTTATAGGAGAACTCGGGATCAAGTGGGCAGGCTCTTCACCGTTTGAATATTTGCAGACTCCTGAAAACCCCCGACTTGTTAACCATTTCAACTTGCTTCTAGAAGGAAAGAAGGAGGAGGCAATGAAACTGTACTGGGAAATGACTGCTGCCAGAGAAACCTTCGAACAGATGGTGATGCCTATGGTAGAGGAGGGCAATTATAATCTGATGCACTGGAAGTACATGGGATGGCTTGCAGGAATGAATGGAGGAACAATACCTCTTTCGACGGGCAGGCTTTATGAATACCAGAAGCAGAAGTACAGGGATGCACTTGTGAAGAGCGGTATCCAGCCAAGACAGGATGACAGGGAGTTCTATGTAGGAAGGGTTAACTTTTGCGGATAATGTATATATGCATGTGATATCAAATAAAACAAATTGTACTCATATTTGAATATAAGTGGGAGGGAAAAAAATGAACACAAATCCATTGATGGGTTTCCTGTTCTCTATTCTTTTCTTGGTAATGGGCAGGGTGAAGTTTTTCAAGGAAAGTATTGGAAGAGAAATGGTGATGGAAGACGGGAGAAAGTTTAAAGTCTTCCGGCATGTAAAAATCAAACCTGCCAGTAAGAGAATGGGAGAACCTGAAGCAGTCTTTAAAATCAGATTCCAACCTGCGAATATGGGGGTGGAGGAGAATAAAAGGTTTTCCGTCATTCCGATGATGATAATTTTAGGATTCAAGGGATTGAGGTCAAAATTCTGGATGGTGGATGAAAAGACAGGACTGTGCCAGGGTTTATATGAGTGGCAGACTCTCGAGGATGCAAAGAACTACTCAAGGTCTATTGCCCTTACGTTCATGACAAAACGTTCTGTTCCCGGAACAGTGAGTTTTGAAATCATTCCACAAGGTAAAGAAAAATACTGGCCGTTTAGGTAAAGGTGGGGTGAGGATGAAAGAAATTATTATTTTATACTTTTCAGCAACTGGAAATACGCTGATGGTTTCAAATGAACTTAAAAAGTACTTCGAAACAGATGGTTTCGGTGTAGAGCTTGTTAGCGCTGAGGAAACCGACAAAATAAAAAACATGGAGCTGAAAGGTAAGCTTTTAGGCATTGGCTTTCCCTGTTATGGGTTTGACTATCCTCATGCTGTGCTTGACAAGGTATTAAGGAATTTGCCAGAAACCAATACGGAAGTTCCAGCATTCATTTTCTCAACCTACTGCATACGCCCAGGAATCAGTATGAAGAGACTGGCGGCAAAACTAAAGGACAAAAACATTACCCTTTTCTGCCAGGGGGGCTTCAAATGCCCCTCAGCAGGCTTTATTTCAATAAGCAATGGGCGTGAAAGGGGAATAAAAAAATGGTTTATGAACCGTGTAACAAACTTTGAAAAAAGGCTTAATGATAAAATCATTCTTTTTGAAAAAGAAGTCATTGCAAGACTACAAAAAAAGCCGGATACCAACTTGTCAAACCAGAAAATTCACATATTTGAGCATATTCCTGTACATTTTGCTGAATGGAATGAGAGAAGGATATTTAACGGTTACCAAATTGATGACAGCAAATGTGTGAAATGCGGGATGTGCATGAAAAAGTGCCCTGTTGGAAATATACACAGTGTTGAAGACAGAATAGAATTTGTAGATTGCAATGAGTGCCTGCGCTGTATGAGATGCATCAGCTATTGCCCTAAGAATGCAATCACTCTTGGAAAGAAGACCGTTGGAATGTCCAGATACACTCATGAAATGCAAAAAAAGCTTTCAAGGCATTTGTGAGCTGATATGACGAAGTTTAAAGGCATTTCAATAAGAATAGTCTCAAAAGAAAGCTTAAATGGTTAACTGGTAAAGTATCAGTAGAAAATATCGAATTAAGGAGAGCACAGAGGTTTTTTGTAGTTAGGAGAGTTTGATTGCACCAACAAGACGATATTGATAGCTGCTGTGTCAGTAAGATAAGGTCATGATCGTACACCAACCCGGTTAAAAATGAGTATAATTCGAAATAATTCATGTGATAGCCTGTAGACGTCAAACCCAGTATTTAAGCACTCTTTATCATTTGGTATAATTAGGTATAAAACCCGGAATAGACATTGTAAGGATGAGGTCACCAGTTCGACTCTGGTTGAGGGCAAATCCACATATCCTACTCTCGAATAACCTAAAGTCATTAAAAAGCTGCACAACTATTCGTTATACACTGTCGGGAGCATATATCAAAAATACTTATCACTCATGTTTTAATAAATTCCTTTCTTTTTAATGTTAGAATTTTATGGTAATATTATCATTAACATACTTTAGGTGAGGATTTATTATGCCGCTGGAATATTTTTCATGGGTCATCTTTTATTTGATAGTCTTATTTCTATCTTTAACAATGCTGATCTATTTAGGGGTAAAGGCAAAAAAAAGCCCTCTGCTATATAGCTTTTTATTCCTGCATTTCATAACCCTTCTCTGGATACTGCGTGCAACAATTCTTTTTGTTATCATCAGCTATATTAAGGAGGAAAATCAATTAACAGCAGCATTTGAGTTGTTAAACTGGAAGTTTGGAGCAGCAATTGGCGGTTTGGCTGGACTTTCGTGGCTTATATTCAGTTTGAATTATACCGAATGGAAGCATGCAGGAAATAGACTCTCTATCGCATTATTATCAGCTCCAACAGTTTTTTTCATTCTAACGGCTTTGACCAATGACTACCATCACCTGTTTATGCATAAGTTTGTACCAGGACCTTTCTTTTTTGCCCATGCGATTATCGGCTATTTGTACTGTATTTCTGCATTTATCATACTAATACGGTATTCAATCAAAAGGCAAGGTTATGAAAGAACCCGTACAATTCTATTGATGGCAGCATATTTTCTAGCGTTTACCTCCAGCCTTATCAATGACTTCCTGCTGCAAGTACTTCATAGAAAACCGATTTTAGGGTATGCGGATTCCTCTCCAATTGCATTTACTATTGCAATAATTTTCATTGCACTCCTTATTTACAAATATAGATTCCTGAATATTAAGACTGTTGCACTAAACAAAATTGTGAACAATCTTAAACAATCTGTGGTCATCGTGGATAACTTTAATAATATTGTCAGTTTCAATCAGTCGTTTTTAGAAGTATTTCCAAATGGAACACGAGCAAAAGACGGGGAAAACATTTTTCAGCTCAATGAATACCTGAAAGAACAGATTGAACAAAACGAAGAAAGTCAAAAAATACTTGAAGCCATAGGGTCGAATCAGTGTACAAGCTTTCATGGTGTTATGAAATTAAATAAGCCTTATATAAAATACTTTGATACCATCATTTATCCGATCAGGGATCATGAAAAAGCACTGGGGAGAATCATCTCTTTTGATGATATCACCAGAATGAAAGAGTTTATGGAAGAGTTGGAGGAAAAAAACGATGCCCTATCTTTGCTGAACGATGAGCTGATTGATAAGAACAAGCAGCTTCGTGATTACGCAGCTACTGCTGAAGAGCTTGCTGTTATGAAGGAAAGAAGCAGATTCTCCAGAGATGTACATGATACGCTTGGACATACCATGACGGTGCTAATCACCCAGCTTCAAGTCGTAGACATACTGTGCGGCACCGAGCCTGACAAAGCCAAGGATAAAATTAAAGAAATCATGGATATGGCCAAGAATGGATTGAACGAATTACGCAAGTCTATTTCCGGCTTAATGCCCGGCAAGTCACAGGATAGTAATCTCGAAGATGCTCTGTTAAAGCTCGTTGCTGATTTTGAAGCTTCCGGAATGGAAATTGATTTATCCATCAATGGAGACAGCAAGTGTTTGACTTCTGAATATTTCGAGGTGTTATTTCGTCTTTGCCAGGAGGCATTAACCAACGCCCTTCGTCATGGAAAAGCAAAACATGTGGACATTGTATTTATTTTTCTGGATGGAAAGTGCAGAGTCCTTATTAAAGACAATGGTCTCGGCTGCAAGGAGGTCCACAAAGGTTTTGGCTTAAAAGGTATGGAAGAAAGGGTTTCCAGCTTGGGTGGAAACATTCAATACGGATCGGATGGAGAAAACGGATTCAATATCTTCGTCGAGCTGCCTACAACAGGGAGCAAGGAATTGTAGTCCAGGACAGGAGGATATGATTGGCTATGATAAAAGTCATAATTGCGGATGACCAACCGGTGATCAGGGATGGTCTAAAATTTATCGTCGAACAGAGCAATGAAATCCAAGTGCTGGGATGCGCAGGACATGGATTGGAAGCACTGGAGCTTTGTGAAAAACTGAACCCCGATCTGGTCTTGATGGATATTGTCATGCCAATTTGTGATGGAGTTGAGGGTACAAGGCTGATCAAAGAAAAGTTTGAAAATATCAAAGTTATGATCCTGACTACCTTCAATGATGAAGACAAGGTTGAGCAGGCTTTGAAAAATGGTGCGGATGGCTATATCCTTAAGGCCATTGAATCAGAAGAACTTATTCTTACCATAAAGAGTGTTGCAAGAGGCCTTCAGGTTATCCACAAAAATGCTTATAATCTGGTTCTTAAGAAGCTGAGTTCAGAAATAGAAGCAAAGGATTTTGGGTTAACTGAAAGGGAGTCCGAGGTTATCAAACTCATTGTATTCGGAAAGAGCAATAAAGAAATTGCTTCCAAACTGTATTTAACAGAAGGCAGTGTACGAAACCTGATTTCATCCATACTTTTTAAAACAAAGCTAAAGGACCGGACACAGCTGGCAGTTTTCGCCGTTAAAAACAATATCATATAAATTGTACTTATAAACTGTACTTAAGGTGACACCTGTCATACTTTGTGAATGATAGGTGTCATCTTTTATTTTCACCAAACACATGACATAATCCTTCAAACAGGTGACCTTTGTTATCTATGTAGCAATATCTTTTCAATATATGATTGAATATATATTTTACAAATTCAGGAGGAACACTATGAGCAAGCATTTAAAAAGTCTTTACAAATCATTGGTTTGCTTAAGCATGTGCTTTTGCATCATAACACTAAGCGCATTCCAAGATACAGGGTATGCTGAACCTGAAAAGAAGCCAGACAAGCCTGTTATAATCAATCAGGCTGCTCCAGTACGATATATTAATACAATATTTGATAAAGTCGACATGGAGAAGGACCTTATCTACAAGAAAGTAAAGAACTACAAAGGCGAGCAACAAGAGCTGAAACTGGATGTATACCAGCCATCCGGTGATATTGCATCCACAAGGTCTGCCATTGTCTTTGTCCATGGCGGTGGTTTGGTTGGTGGCAGCAAGGATGAAGCCTATTTTAAGAACTTTTGTGCTGACTTTGTCAAAAAAGGCTATGTAGTTTTCAGCATTGACTACAGGTTGAGAGAAAATCAGGACAAATACATGGACGCATTGAAGGATGCAGCCGAGGATGCAGCTTCAGCAGTAGAATGGGTCATGAACAACAGCAGCAAATACAAGGTAGATAAAAACCATATTGCTTTTCTTGGGCATTCCGTTGGAAGCGACATCATTAACAACCTGTGCTATAACGATAAAGCAGCAGGCAAACTGCCCAAAGATAGCATTTATGCCGTAGTGGAAATTGCCGGAGCTGGCTTGTCACTATTCACAGATAAAGGCGTTGTGAAGAAAAATGCTCCTCCCTGTCTAATAGTGCACGGTACTTTGGATGAATATATTCCTTATAATCTGAGCACGGAATTTTCTGACGCTCTAAGAAAGAATGGGATTCCCTATAGTTTTCTCACCCTAAAGGATGGGACACACCTTTTTAGAGATGATTACTATGAAGTTGTAGATACTTCTGTACAGTTTCTGTACAATCAGTTGATAGGTTTTAATGTAAGGGCAAACAAACAGCTGTCCATGGAAAAAATCCTTCAAAGGCGGGCATCTGGTAAAACCTATAAAGCAAAACAGGTTGATTTTAAAGCGGACGGAAAACTGGATGAGTGGGGAAAATCCGACCTTCTGAATTTTGATCAAGGGGATGAGTTTACCCTTGAACTCCCTACTAAAGCTGAATTTTCCGGAACTGCCATGATCGGTTGGAACGAAAGTGACCCTACCCGTATTTATATTGCAGCCACCATCACCGATGATGTTATCCAGAACAATATTCCTGCCGATGGCTGGTGGAGGGCAGATGATACCTTGGAAATCAGAACCGATTTATCGAATGACTCTGTGCTTCCCTCCTTACTCTGGGCTATTGGCGCAACAGGTGATTTATCAGAAATTGCTACAAAAGATTCTACTGAATGCAAGGTCCTGAGAAATGGAACCACATCTGTTTATGAAATTGCAATCAACCTGGCTAAAGCGACCCCGAAAACTCCTGAAATGAAAGCTGTTGTTGAGAAATTCAAATGTGAGAAAGGTAAAACCATTGGCATTGGATCATATTATGATGATACGGAGACTTGGAAGACCATTGGATGGGTTGCCGGTCCTGTGGACGATCGCCTGAGCTATGTCAATGTCATCTTCGATTCTGCTAGAGCCAAGTAGTTGAAGCCCAAATACAGAATAGCCTCGAATTCATA
>JAOAAU010000094.1 GCA_026418695.1 Clostridia bacterium | reverse complement strand
TGGATCCATCAGCTCTTCCGGTTTGATGTTTAGTGCGCCTAAAAGTGTCATCAGATCATTCTGGTTGATTCCAAGAACCTGGGCGAGATTCTCTATGACTGCTTCTTTCTCCGAAACAGGAGCCTTTTTGAACTTACTCTTTGGATCTGTTTTCTCTGATTTTACTGAAGAAACCTCTTCCGACCGATCCTGATCATTTTTTACAGGTCTGTCTTTTTCAGCACTTCGTTCTGCTTCGCGATAGCTTTTGAACTGTGCTTTCCTGTCTTCGAACTTCTCATGCTCTCTGCCGATATCCTTTTTTGTTTCGCTCCTGGTATAATTCTGCTTGGCTGCAGGTTTTTCCATCGTCGAATTGAGTACTTCTTTGAAAAAAGGCAGTTGAGATTTAGTGTCCTTCGGTGTTTCCGATTTTTTGATGTCATTCGCGGAAATCTGAACCTTGGACAGGTATTCCGCCATAAAACTCTGTGTAACCACTTCTTCACCTCCTTTTTCTGTTAATATTTATATAAACCTTTGGCTTATATACAATACTGACTTCACTAATTGGTTTTGTTCGGTTGATCCTCTTCTTTTTTTGTTGGAAGCTTTATATTATATCTTTTTGCCAAGCTTTCGGAAACCTTCGCGGCGTATGGCGCCTCCATCGCTGCCAGGATCTCTGCCGCGACCTCTTTCTGCATATTTTTCAAGGTCTCAACTACAAGGTCCACTTTCGAATTTCCCATTTCCTGAAAGATTTGAGCAGCTGCAGACGGATCCATGCTTTCATAAACCTTTGCAAATTTCTTTGCATCTTCATTGGCCTTTTCTTCCTTTATAATATCTGCATAAATCTTTTGTGCTGTTTCCTTATCTACTTTTTCATAAAAATCCTTAAACCCTTTTTTATCCGTAGAAGCAACCAGTTCATTAAACTTCTTCTTTTCATCTTCCAGCTGTTTTTTCTGCTGATCCAATTGGTTCTTCTGATCTTCTGCTTCCTTTTTCAAGCTTTCATTTTCTTCTTTTAACTTTGTTTCGCTCTCTTTTGAGGTCATAAGCTCGCCTTTTTGCTTGTTCAGCTCTTCCAGCTGTTTGGTCAGCTCATCTTTTTTCCTCTTCATTTCAGTGTACTTTGCTCGCAGTTCTTCATCCGGAATATACTTGGGGTCTTCCGGATCCGGTACGGCCGGCAGCGCCCATTTGAGAACCGGAATACGCTGAATGTCTTTTCTGTACCGCTCACCCAGCCCACTGATATTATTATGAATGACAAAATAAAAAGCCCCTCCAACCACCGCCAGCATGATCAAAACTGCTGTAAAAATCGCAAATAACCCAAATAAAAATCCGTTTTTCTGAGTCTTTTGGTTATCGCTTCCTTGCGGTTTGGGGCTTTGTACCGGCTGTACCGGTTTTTCCTCTTTCGCCTCTGTATCCAAATTCTCCTTAGCCATTGTTCTCCCCTGAGCTATAACAAAATGGTCCCTTTTTACATTTCGTTATTGATTCGATTTGTATATTTAAAACTAACGACTTCATCAATTACCTTTTGTTCCTGAACAAGCTGCTCTTTTTTATATTCCTCCAGTTTTTTTTCCTTCAGCTTGTCCAACATTTTTCTTTCTTGTACAACTTTTATTAGCTGTTCTCTAACTTTATCGACATTTTTCTGTGCAGCCTTTATATTTTCTTTTTGTTTTTCCATTCTTTCCTTCAAATGTGAAATATAGAGGTTGTATTCTTTTAATCTTTCAACCACAATCCCTTGGCTGGATTTCTCATTAAACTGACGGATACATTCTTCCCTTTCGGTCTCCATAGTCCGGAGCACTTCTTTCTCCTGTTCCAGCTTCTGAATTGCCTTCCCCAGCTCATTCTTCAGACTATCCTCCATTTGCGTCTTAAGGTCTAAAAGCGGTTGAAACTTAAAAACAAACTTCGCCACAAATTCTCCTCCAATGAATAAAGGTAAGGACGCGGGTTGACACAATGCCCAAAATTACTTATAAACCAATGAAACACAGCTTAAGCAATGCTTTGCTAAATCCAAGATGAATGCCAATCAGACTACATAAAAATATAATAATTCGATTGATCCTTAGTACCGATGAAATGATAACATTAACAATGAATGACTTAATCAAAAACCCATATGAATGCCACATAGAAAAAGTTAAGGGATTACCTTTATGTCCTCAGCACCTGCTGCATGATTTCCAGCATTTCTTCGAAACTAAAGTTTTCATGGGTCTGCTGCTCTAGAAATCCGATCACATTATCAATGACCTCAATGGCAAAATCAATTTTCTCATTGCTTCCTTTCACATAATCTCCGATATTGATCAAGTCCTCAGCATCTCTATAAACCGCCATCACTTTTTTAATCTCGTTTGCTAATGCCTTGTGCTCCGGAGACACAATATCGGACATAACCCTGCTGATGCTTGCCAAAACGTCAATGGCCGGATACTGGTTCCGGTTTGCAAGGTTTCTGGATAAAACAATATGCCCGTCCAAGATTCCTCTGGCGGTATCTGTAACAGGTTCTGTCAAGTCATCACCGTCTACAAGTACGGTATACAACCCCGTAATTGAGCCTTTCTGAGAATTCCCTGCCCGTTCCAGCAGCTTTGGCAGTGTTGCAAATACTGAGGGCGTATACCCTCTCGAAACCGGAGGTTCACCAATAGCAAGTCCGATTTCTCTCTGTGCCATAGCAAAACGAGTCAGTGAATCCATCAATAGAAGAACGTCTTTTCCCTGATCTCGAAAGTATTCCGCAATAGCAGTAGCCAAAAGAGCACCTTTGAGTCTTACAAGCGCAGGTTGGTCAGAAGTTGCAATCACCAATACAGATCTCGCCAACCCTTCCTCCTTCAAGTCCTTTTCAATAAATTCCCGAACCTCTCTTCCGCGTTCTCCAATTAGTGCAATGACATTGATATCTGCCTTCGTATTTCGTGCAATCATACCCATCAGGGTACTCTTACCGACGCCACTTCCTGCAAATATCCCTATTCTCTGGCCCTTACCAACAGTCAAGAGTCCGTCGATAGCCTTTACACCCAAAGGAAGGGGATCTGTGATCCTATTCCTCTGCAAGGGATGAGGAGGTTGATTATTCACAGGATAAAATATATCCGTGATAATATCTCCTTTTCCATCGATGGGATTGCCCATTCCGTCTAAAACCCGTCCGATGAGATTCTGCCCGACACCAATTTTCAATGTGCTGCCCGATGCAACTACCTTACATCCCGGCCCAATGCCGCTCATTTCTCCGAGCGGCATCAATAGAACACTGTTGTCCTTAAAGCCCACAACTTCTGACTCGATGACTTTATTGCTTTTGATGGTGTTAAGATAGCAAAGCTCTCCAATGTTCACTTCCGGTCCGATGGATTCTATGGTCAGACCGACGACTTTGGAAACCTTCCCTGTATATTCTATAAAATCGGTTTTGTCTAAAATATCACGGTATTTGTTAAAATTAATGCTGATCAACGGATTCACCTCTATCAAAAAAAGATTGAGACTTGAATTACCTATATTTCTCGTTGTAATCTTCATCTCAATCTTAACTTCTATTTTACAAAGTTTATTTCCCGATGACGCTACGGAAAGCCTCTTCGATTTTTTTCAGTTTGGTCTGTACGCCGGCATCCACGTTTCCGTAGGGAGTTTCCACCAGGCAGGCTCCTGCTTTCATGGATGCATCCTTCTTGATATCCAGGGTACCGATCCCTTCTACCATGCTTTGCAGTTTTTCTTTGTTTTCGATGATATAATCATAATCTTCAGCACATACCCTGAGAACTACATTTTCCTTGTTCGCGCACTTTTCAAAGGCCTGCTTGATCAGATAAAGCATATTTTCCTTACTTAAACTGATCTCGTTACCGATGACCTTCTTCGCAATATCCAGAATAACGTTGACTGCATCGGATTCAATACTTTCAAGGACTTCACGGTATTCCGCCCTGGCATGTTCCCTTACAAACTCTGCTTCCTGTAAAATATCTTCGCATTGCCTTTTGGCTTCATGATATCCTTCTTCATATCCGATTCTTCTGGCTTCTTCCTCTATGGCCAACTTGCTTTCACTTGCTTCTCTCTCAGTATTCTCAAGAAGCCTTAACGCTTCCATCTGTGCTTCCTTGATGATGAGCTCCGCTTCTTCCTTCGCCCTTGCGATGATCTCATCCGGATTCTCCTTTTCAATACAATTGCTCTCTTCCTTTTCTTCTTCCTCATCTACAAGGCTCGAGTGCTGAAGCGTATGGAAATTCACCGGAGTTCGTACCTGAAAAGGCATCCCCACATTGACCTGATAGTTTTTGAAGATCTTATTAGACAATGATTTCATCTCCTCCGCCTCTGGAGATTACAATTTCTCCAGCGTCCTCAAGCTTACGTATGACGTTAACGATCTTCTGCTGCGCTTCTTCAACATCCTTCAAACGGACAGGACCCATAAACTCAAGGTCTTCCTTGATCATTTCAACCAAACGCTTGGACATGTTGCCGAATATCGTCTTCTGAACTTCTTCTGTCGCACCTTTAAGCGCAATAGCCAGCTGATTGTTGTCCACTTCCCTGAGGAATCTCTGGATGGAACGGTTGTCGAGAGAAAGAATATCTTCGAATACAAACATTCTTTTCTTGATTTCTTCCGCCAGGTCGGTATTTTCTATTTCCAAGGTTTCCATGATAAACTTTTCTGTTCCGCGGTCTACACTGTTCAGGATATCCACAATGGACTGCACGCCGCCTGCCGCCGTATAATCCTCTGTAACAAGGGAGGAAAGCTTTTTCTCAAGAACTCTTTCCACTTCCTTGATAACTTCCGGAGAGGTTCTGTCCATCATTGCAATTCTTCTTGCAACATCCGCCTGTTTGTCCTGAGGCAGCGCCGAAAGGACAATGGAAGCTTGCTGAGGCTTAAGGTATGCCAGGATCAAGGCGATGGTCTGAGCATGCTCGTTCTGAATAAAGTTCAAGAGCTGCGCAGGATCTGCCTTTCTTACAAAGTCAAAGGGCCTTACCTGCAGGGAAACCGTCAGCTTGTTGATAACGTCCAGGGCTTTCTGGGTACCCAGCGCTTTTTCAAGAATATCCTTGGCGTAGTTGATACCGCCTTCTGCAATATACTCCTGCGCAAGACAAATCTGATAAAACTCATCCAGCACCTTTTCTTTTTCTTCCGGTGTAACAGTTCTTATATTTGCAATTTCCAATGTCAGCTGTTCTATTTCTTCTTCTTTCAGGTGCTTGAAAATTTCTGCAGACTTCTCCGGGCCAAGAGATATGAGAAGCATCGCAGCCTTTTCCTTACCTGAACGATCCGATTTAACGGCAGTACCCCGAGCCAAAAGAATCAACTCCCACTAATAATGTTGAATAAAAAATTAAGAGAGAAGAGTGAAGAACTGCAGCATTCCTCTTCCCAACTTGCATCAATCTAAAGATCAAAATCTAATGCAGCATCTAAAATAATATGATTCATGTTATTGCTTTCAATAACAGTCATTCCTCTGTTTATTCATTAAATTAAAAAGCTGAACTATTTGTTTTGTTGGTCTTCTTTCATTTTTCTTCGTTGTTTTGTTCACCTTTCTAAATTACACTTACTTTACTTGCTTTTTCTATTCTATTCTCTTTATTCTTCTTTCTTCATTCTTCTCTCTTCATTAGTATTAGTCCCATTCGTCTGCGAGCCAGTTTCTCAAAAGCTGAGCAACAGCATCCGGTTTCTGTTTGACAAACTTTTCAATCTGCTTCTTAACTTCAGATCTTTCTTCAAGGTCAATTTCAGGAATAACTTCATGTCCTTCAGGCACAATAAACTTCGGTCCGGTTACATTTCCAGCTCCAGCACCCTGTGCAGCAAGTTCCTGTGCTGGTTCGCGCTTCTTTCTTGGGATTGCCATGATCACCAAAGCAATCATAAGAACCAGGATCAATGCAAACATTCCATATGTATTGAATATTTCTTTAACCGTTTCACTCATCGGTTTCTTCGGTTCAACCGGCGGCGCAACCTTAAATTTATTTACGGAGACTTTGCTTGCCTGTATTCCGGTTGCATCACTGACACTCTTCTGAATCTGTGCAATCAGCTCAGGAGTGATTTTTGTATCATCCGTCACTCTGGTTCCATATAGTAGCGAAACCGTCATGGAGGACTTTTCCGCGTCCATGGCTCCCAGTGCCTTTTCCGCGCTGGTCTGTGTTTCATTGAATTCATTGTTTACTTTGGAAGTCTGCTTATTATAGGAGGAATTCGGGTTATTCCCCATCTGGTAGGAAGGAGAATTTGTGTTGCCCGGATTTGAGTCCGTCCCGGGAGCACCGCTGGCCCCATCATTCTTCAGGGTTTCCTTGGTTTCCTCCTTGCTGATGGTGGCCCCCCCTTCAAGTCCCTGGGGGTTGGTAATTTCCTTAATCTGCTTGACTTCCTTGTTAAAATCGAGCACAGGATTGGCAACAACACGAATTGCATCAAAGTTATCAAATTGCCCGTTGAAAAGGTCACGGACCGATTTTTCCAGTTCCTTCTTGACCTTTTGCTTCATTTCATACTGGGTTCCCGGAGCATCAATTTCATTCCCCTCAGACCCCAACGGATTACCATTATTATCGATGACCGAGATATCTTTCGGATTCAGGTTCTCTACGCTTCTTGCCACCATAAGCTTGATGCCTTCAACTTGTTTGCCTGTCAGTTCTCCTTTGGGTTTGACCATGATATTGGCTGTAGGCTTCTGTTCATCCTTCGTTACAAAAGGAGACGGTTCCGGCATCGTAAGTGTGACATCCGCATATTCAACATTATCCAGAGACTTGAGTTTGGCAGCCAGGCTCTTGGCCTTATACTCCTCCCAAAGCTTCTTTTTGTCGCTTTCGGTAGTATTCAGTTTGATCATTTTGAAAGCGTCTTCAAAAGTAAAGTTGTTGCTTTTCGGGTAACCGTTCTGGACCAGCGCTGCCTGGGCAGTATTATTGTCTTTAGTATAGATAACGATATTGCCCCCATTGTTTTCAACCTTGTTCCATACCTTCTTGTCATCAAGGATTTTCGTCATTTCCCCGACCTCCTTAGGGTCGGCGTTCTTGATCAAGGTCATATAATTGGGCTTTGTAAGTAAATAAATACCTATCGTAATAGCCGCCAGCAAAATGGCAGAAGTGATTAGAATTCTATTTCGTTGTGACTTCTCAAGATTCTTCCAGAATTCAACAACCTGCTGTTGCATTCTTGAAAGCATTTCTGGCATGAATCGATCACCTCACTAATAAGGAACTTCTCTTTAGTACTGAAAAATATTTTATACCGGAATACGCATGATCTCGTTGTATGCGTCCATAATCTTGGTTCTGATCTGCATGGTAAACTGTAAAGCTACGTCAGCTTTTTCGGCAGCAATCATCACCTGATGAATGTTATCTGTTCTTCCTGCAGCAAAATCCTGTGTCATCTGTTCAGACTCCAGCTGCAAATCATTGACTTTATTGAGGGCATCCTTCAAATAATCAGAAAAACTGACCCCGTTTTCATCTTTTTCCTTTGTCTTTGTAACAGAATACTCTGCGGGTGATATTGCATTAAAGCCGCCGATACCATTGATCGCCATTGAATCACATCCTACTTATGTATAGTTTTTGAAAATTATCTTCCGATTTCCAAGGCTTTAGAAGCCATACTTTTCGAAGTATTAATTGCAGTAACATTGGCCTCATAGGCTCTATTGGCGGAAATCATATTCACCATTTCCGTGATGACATCCACATTGGGCATCTTTACATAGCCCTCCTTATCCGCATCCGGATGTCCGGGATCATAGATACGCTTGAAGGGAGTTGCGTCTTCAACGATTTTGGCTACCCGCACGCCTTTTCCAACGAACTTTTCCTTGCTGCTCTCTGTCAAATAATCTGAAAAAGGAGCAGACGGAGACTTTTCCTCAAGGATGACGGTTCTTCTTCTATAAGGTGTTCCGTTTTCAGTTCTGGTTGTACCGGCATTTGCAATATTCTGCGAGATGATATCCATGCGGAGCCTCTGGGCAGTTAACGCAGAAGCACCAACATCCAGTGAATTAAAGTACCCCATTTACTATTTTCTCCCTTCGCTGATGGCAGATTTCAGTTTTCTGAAGGAACCATTGATCCTCTGGATCAATGCATTATACTGGATTGTATTTTTTGCCATTAAGGCCATTTCATTGTCAATATCCACGTTATTTCCATCCAGACGGTAACTCAGAGACTTATTATCCTCTGTTAGCTTTGGTTCAATTCCGTCAATATTTCCGCCCCCGATTGGGATGTGGCGGGGATCTGTCCTGCGGCCTTTGAAACTGCTGTTATCCAAGGCCTGGTTGAGATATTCCTCAAAATTGACTGTCTTTCTTTTATAGCCAGGGGTATCAACATTTGCGATATTCTGAGATATGGCTTCATTGCGCAGCCAGCTGGCATCCAATGACTTTTCCAGGACTTTTGCTCCATTAAACAATTTTCCTAGCATGGGAAAATCCCCCTTTTCCTATGGTACCCGGTGATTACCGAAATACAGCAGCCACCTTATATGTATTTCGACAAAAGTCAGCACATTCCTTTAATATTTTTTTAAAATACCATTGTTAATATGCTCCAAAATTCAAGCATTCGTTATTTATCTACATAAAATTCCATTATTACACATAAATCTTAACATACCTCGATTAAAAATACAACTAGATGAAGTGTTGGAAGTGAAAAAAGATCAATATATTGTGTGCGGGATTTAAAGAATGAAAAACAAAAAATTGTTAATTTCATTGAGTTTGACAAAGATGAGTAAAGTTCTATTCAAAATCATTTTAAATCTACCGCGGATTTTACCCGCGGTAGAAATATTGATCAATCAAGTTTTTCTGCTATTTCTCGGATGACGCCCAGCGCTCTTTGAGAAATTTCATAATTTTTCTTGCGTTTATCCCTGATTTTCATGTTTAAGCCTTCCATCAAACCGAAGTTCACATTCATCGGCTGAAAATTCCGAACGGAAGCATCGGATATATAATTGCTCAGCGCCCCAATAGCTGTTGTTGATGGAAACCTGACTTCACCTTTTTCAAGAATTCGCATGGCTGCATTGAGTCCCGCTACAAGCCCGGAGGATGCAGATTCAATATACCCTTCCACACCGGTAATCTGCCCTGCGAAATAAACATCAGGCTTCGACCGCATGCAGTAAGTCGATTCAAGAAGCTTGGGCGAATTGATGAAAGTATTCCTGTGCATGACTCCAAACCGAACAAACTCAGCATTTTCCAAGCCTGGGATCAGTCCGAATACCCGTCTTTGCTCCGGCCACTTCAGGTGAGTCTGGAACCCTACGATATTGAAGAGCGTTCCTTCACTGTTATCCTGTCTCAGCTGGACAACCGCATAAGGCTCTTTTCCGGTATGCGGATTGGTTAGTCCTACAGGCTTCAGCGGCCCGAACCGCATGGTGTCCTTCCCTCTTTTTGCCATGCTTTCAATAGGCATACAGCCTTCAAATAAAACTTCTTTTTCAAAATCCTTTACTGGAGCCAGTTCGGCATTGACCAGCTCATTCCAGAAATGCTCATATTGCTCTGCATCCATGGGACAATTGATATAATCATCCGTTCCCCGATCATATCGGGCAGCTTTGAATGCTTTAGACATATCAATAGAATCAAAGGTAACAATCGGTGCGGCTGCGTCAAAAAAGTACAGATACCCCTCACCAGTCATACCTCCAATATGTTTTGAGAAAGCTTCCGAGGTCAGCGGACCAGTGGCAACGATTGTGGTTTCTCCTTCAGGAATTTCAATCCGCTCTTCATGAATAATGCTGACATTCTCCTGCTGGCTGATTACGTCCGTAACCCGCTGAGAAAATTTTTCACGATCAACTGCAAGGGCTCCGCCGGCAGGTACCCGCGTTTCATCCGCGCACTTCATGATCAGAGAATCCAGGATTCTCATTTCTTCCTTTAATAAGCCTACTGCATTTTCAATCTGATCCGACCGAAGCGAATTGCTGCAAACCAATTCCGCAAAGGAATCCAGGTGATGTGCCGGTGAATACTTTTGGGGCTTCATCTCATAAAGCTTTACCTGAATCCCCCTTTTCGCGATCTGCCATGCTGCTTCACACCCTGCTAATCCTGCTCCGATCACATTGATATGTTTCATGATTTCCCCTGCTCCTGTCTAAAATAATCAAATATTAGTATAAACATAATTCTCCCGATTAACAACATTTCTATGAAATATAGGGTATATAAAAAATGAAGGAAAGATTTCCAGCGTAGAATAAACTTACCCCTAACCCCTCTCTTTTCAAAAGAGGGGAACCAGATTCCATTACAAGTGTGTCACAATTTATTTACCTAAAACCATTTCTTAATCATTCCTGTATGCACAAAAAAACGAGTGGGATCCACTCGTTTTCGTTATTATTTAATCATAAGGTTCCTATTCTTCTTTTACATAGCTGCAATCTTCTTTACTGCATTTAATCTGAGCTTTCTTCCCGGAAAACTTTTTGACCAGGAAATTTCCGCACTCCGGACAGTTTTCCTTCTGGGGTGTATCCCAAGTCATAAAGCTGCACTCGGGATTGTGCTCGCAGCCGAAGTATTTCCTTCCCTTTTTGGTTTTCTTAACCAAAACCTTTCCGCCGCACTTGGGACAATTCACACCTGCTTCTTCAAGCAGAGGTCTTGCATTTCTGCATTCCGGGAAGCCTGGGCATGCAAGGAATTTTCCAAATCTGCCGTGCTTGATCACCATATTTCTTCCGCACTTTTCGCAAAGTATATCCGTGACTTCGTCCTTGATCTCAATATGGCCGATCTTGGATTCAGCATCTTTGAGCACATCCACGAACTGAGTGTAGAAATCCTTCATCACATCCACCCATTCGCGTTCTCCGTCTTCGACATCGTCCAGGTTCTTTTCCATATTGGCAGTGAATTGGATATCCACAATATCTTTAAAATGATTTTTCATGATATCCGTAACAATCTTACCAAGTTCTGTTGGGATCAGGTTCTTTTTGTCTTTTTCAACATATCCCCTTGCCAAGATCGTAGTAATGGTCGGCGCATAAGTACTTGGCCTTCCGATTCCCTTCTCTTCCAGCGCCTTTACAAGGGTTGCTTCGGTATACCTTGCCGGCGGCTGCGTAAAATGCTGCTTGTTTTCCAGCTTCTTTAATCCAACTTCCTCGCCCTCAGCAAGTTCAGGAATATTTTCGTCACCTTCATCCTGCTCCTCATCCTTGCCCTCGATGTAGACCGCCATAAAACCTGCGAATTTCAGTTTGGATCCGCTGGCCTTAAACAAATAAGCCGCAGCTCCAATATCTACTGTGAGTGTATCATACAGTGCCGAAGACATCTGACTGGCAACAAACCGTTCCCAGATAAGTTTGTACAGCTTGTATTGGTCGTTGGACAATGATTCTTTGATTGCGTCCGGTTCCATATTGATGTGCGTTGGCCGGATCGCTTCATGGGCATCCTGGGATGCATTTTTATTTTTGAAGACCCTGGTTTCCTCAGGTACGTACTTTGTCCCAAACTTTTCGACGATAAAAGAGCGGGTTTCCTGCTGGGCTTCCGTCGCCACTCTTGTGGAGTCGGTACGGATATAGGTCACCAATCCGACTGCACCGTAACCTTTGACTTCAAATCCTTCATAAAGCTGCTGTGCAACCATCATGGTCTTTTTGGTTGTAAACCCAAGCTTTCTTGCAGCTTCCTGCTGCAGAGTGCTTGTGATAAAAGGGGGCGCCGGGGCTTTTTTCTTTTCGCCCTTCTTCACTTTCTGAACCGTAAACTTGCTTCCTTTTAATGCTTTTAAAATCTCATTGACCTGGGTTTCATTCTTCAGTTCGATTTTTTCCTTGGGAGTTCCATAAAACTTTGCTTCAAAAGTTTCTTTGGTTCCGGTTTTGGTCAGCTTCGCATTCAGTGTCCAATATTCCTCCGGAACAAATTTATCTATTTCTTCCTCCCTGTCGCAAATCAATCTTGTAGCAACAGATTGTACTCTTCCTGCACTCAGGCCCTTTCTGACCTTTTTCCAGAGAAGCGGGCTGATCTTGTATCCGACGATCCTGTCCAGTACCCTTCTAGCCTGCTGGGCATCCACCAGATCCATATCGATTTTTCTGGGTGCCTTGATCGCATTCTTTACAGCATTTTTTGTGATTTCATTAAATGTAATCCTGTACTGTTTGCTCTCATCTATATTCAACAAATGTGCCAAATGCCAGGAAATTGCCTCTCCCTCACGGTCAGGGTCCGTTGCGAGAAAGACTTTTTCCGCGTTTTTGGCTTCCTTTTTCAATTTCGTGATCAAATCACCTTTTCCGCGAATGGTGATGTATTTGGGCTCAAAATCCTTTTCCGGATCAATTCCCATCTGACTCTTCGGCAGATCCCTTACATGTCCCATGGACGCTTCAATTTTATAACCTTTTCCCAAAAACTTTCCGATCGTTTTAGCTTTTGCAGGTGATTCGACGATTACCAGGTAATTTGCCATTATTCCCCTCCAACCACTGTTTTAATTTTAACCTCTTAAAATGTATTTCCAGTGTACAGCTCTGTCTAAAATCATGCTATGTTTAAAAGCTCCGGATTGTGAATAATCAAGCACTGCATTCACAACCTCTGATCGACTTGAAAATACTATTTCCATATTAAAATATAATATCATTGAATAGAACATTTATACTAATTTCTTATAAAGTGCCACCCTGTTTGAGATGAAAGCGGCTAAAAGGTTTCTATGTCAATTTCCTTAAGCAGCCTTGAAATGCCTTGTTCTCAGCTAATCATGCCTCTACAAAAATCAATACTCATTCATCTGACTGCCATAACTAAGAGTATTACATCATTTTTACGACTTGTCAATTGCTTCGTTTTGATGAAAACATAACTTCAACGATTATTATACTTTGCCGCTGCCGTATGTCATCCTTATCACGTGAAAATTTGAATGAATATTTGCGGTCCTCACTTCAATCTGAATATCTTTCCAGGATCCTGTTCAACAATCCCTTTGAGTTCAAGCATGGTGATGATGGAATGGGTTGCTTGAATGGAGAAACAGCATTTGGAGGCTAAAGCATCAATATGCAACGGCTGCGGCTGCAGGTTTTCTACCAGTTTGATTTCATCCTGGTCCAGGTCATGATAAAAGGGCTTTTTCACAGGCACAGAGAATTCCTGCTTTTGGATCTCTTCTGATTCAAAATTCATTTTCAACTCCTCCAGGATATCGTCAACCCCTGTGATCATTTTTGCACCTTCCTTAATCAGCCGGTTTGTTCCCTTAGAATTCATGCTGTCCAGGTTCCCTGGGACAGCGAAGACCTCCCTGCCTTGCTCCAGGGCAAAATCCGCGGTAATCAGGGAACCGCTCTTATCTCCAGCTTCGATTACAATAACACCTAGAGAAAGGCCGCTGATAATTCTGTTTCGAGCCGGAAAGTTTTGAGGCATGGGCTTCACTCCCGGAATATATTCCGAAATCGTGGCACCGCTCACTTCGATGTTCTCCATTAATTCTTTATTCTCTCGAGGGTATACCGTATCAAGACCACACCCTAAAACAGCAATCGTTCGACCCTTCGCGTCCAGAGCCCCTTTATGGGCAAAGGAATCAACGCCTCTGGCCATTCCGCTCACAATGGCAATCCCCATCTGAGCCAAATCATGCGATATGGTTTTTGCAATGTTCAGCCCATAAGTCGTGGCTTTTCTTGAACCTACTACTGCCAGTCTTTTTTCATCTTTTCCCAATTTTCCTCGTGAATACAGAACCACCGGAGGATCATAGATATTCCTTAAATATTCCGGATAAGCCTTATCTGTGATGGGAATTACTTTAATACCATACTTGTAGATGTTTTCAAAATGCTTTTCTGCTTCTTCCCTGTATTTAACATTTCGGATACTGTTAACATTTGCGGCTGTCAGAAAGTCAAGCCCCTTCAGATCAAGGATATCCGCTTCCCATATGCATTTGGGATCTCCAAAATGCTCTAAAAGCTTTCTACTCTTTACTGCTCCAATTTGTGGAATGGAGCTCAACCATACCCAGTGCTTAATATTTTCTGCCATAGATTTCCTCATAGCGAATTTTTTTTTGCTAATTATATCATATATATACATTTTTTTACAACTATTGTTCCAGGATCATATTCTTATATATGACAGCTTTCTATTCTGTCCATGAATTATTTTATCCGCCAGTATTTCCTATCCGAAAATTTGACTTTCCCTTGCATTATAAAAGGGTTATGGAACTCTTTCGAATTCATAACCCCTCATCCGGGTAATCTATTGTTTCGGAGCAGAACCTCTTTATACTCCGGTAATCCACTTGTATTACTATTTCCCCTTCATGATAACAATGTCTATTCTTCTATTCTTCTCTCTGTTCTCTTCTGAGTCGTTGGGAACCAGAGGCCTGAACTCTCCGTTTCCGGTTGCTGTCAGTTTTCCAGGATTCATCCCTGTCGCCTCAATCAGGTATAATACTACATTAATGGCACGTTTAGCTGAAAGTTCCCAGTTGGTGGGATATGCTGAAGTATAAATCGGAATATTGTCTGTGTGCCCTTGGACAAAAACCTCGTTCTCTATTTCTTTTAAAAGTAGACCTGTCCTTTTTAAAACTTCTTTCCCGGAGTTTTCAATTTCAGCGCTTCCCGATTTAAAAAGAACCGCAGAGTCTATGCGTAGAGTAATCGTTGTTTTTTCTTCAATTACCTTGACATAATCCCCCAATTGCAGATCTTTGATGGATTCTTCCAATTCCTTTTTTATGTTTTTAAGCTTCTCTGCTTCTTCCTGACTTTGTTCACTCATCTTTAGATTATCACTGTGCTCAATCTCTTCAATCTCATTTGAGTTCTTTGCTTCCATTATGCTGATGAGCGCATTTCCCTTGGAGGAGTCAAACTTGTCTCCCGCTCCGTTAACTTCCTGGAAGGAGCTTCTCAGTGAATTTGCAACTTCAACGAACTTTTGTTTATCAATAACTGCCATTGAAAACAGAAGAACAAAGAAACACATCAAAAGCGTTACAAGATCGCTGTATGTTGTCATCCATTCAGGTGCACCTTCGGAAGCAGGCTCTTCCTGTTTTCTTCTGGGCATAAAGCCACCCCTTTTAATTTAATCATTCTGAACTTTTTGCTTCTTTCTCAATGGCTTTCGCATACTTCTGTTTTTGTTCGGGAGATAAGAATGTTTTTAATTTTTGTTCCAATATCTTAGGACTCTCACCGGCTTGAATCGATAAAACGCCAGCCAATATCAACTGCTTTTGCAGAATTTCTTCCTTGCTTTTGATTGCAAGCTTATTGGCAATCGGGGTACACACCAGGTTTGCCAACACACTTCCATAAAAAGTTGTGATCAGTGCAACGGCCATCGCAGGTCCAATCTTTGAAGGATCACTCAACGATTTTAAAAGCTGAACAAGGCCAATCAGGGTTCCGATCATTCCCCAGGCAGGAAACAAGGATGCCATTGTTTTGAACAAAGCTTGTCCGGTTGTATGTCTCGCGCTGATACTGTCCAATTCCATTTCCATTGTCTCTTTAACCACTTCTGCTTCCATTCCATCTACCACAAGCATCAGGGACTGCTTAATGAATTCATCGCTTATTTTTTCCTGCTGTGCTTCCAATGCAAGCAGCCCTTCCCTTCTGGCCATTTGGGAAAGGTCCACCAATAGCCTTATGAGATCTTCCGGGTTTGTTTCGCTGGCTTTAAAAGCTTTTGCAGTTATTTTCATGATATTCGTTACTTCACTAAGTTTATAGCTGATGAGCGTTGCTGCCATCCCTCCGCCCAAAACTATGAAAATTGACATCAGGTCAAAGAAGGCCATGGGGCCGCCCCCCATGATAACAGGGATGATGATCATGGCAATGCCCGAGATAATTCCGATCAATGTTGCTTTATCCATGCTTTTACACTCCTGATTGCTTAAAACAAAATAGATGAAAAACTTTTCTTCAAAATAGCATCATTCTCTTCTCAGAGACTTTCACAAAATCTACCTAGAAGTATGCTCACATAGAATTCAATATTCTTGTTATCTATAGGACGATTCAAGAAAGACACACCAAGCGCCCGGTGTATTTTGAATAGAGCCTACACTCCATAATTCACAATACTTGAAAGCAAGTACTCTGTCCCTACCTTCAAAAAAAGACATATTTCAAATAAATATTAGCAAATTCTCTGATTTAAGTCAAATACATCGATTTGTCATGGATCCAAGCTCTCAATCTACTGGTCTTGATGCCTTTTAATAAATTTAGGGATAAACACTAAGTTCTTTTACCAGTCATATTTCTTCACATTGGTAATAAAATTCTTTTAGAGCATATTTTGATTGGATCAACTATGAACATATTGGTACTTTTAGCTATTTTGGCAGCTTTCCTGCTGCTTCAGTATTACTCCCGGTCCTCAAAAATCATCTATATAAAAAAGCTATTGCTTCCATTCACTTTTTCTTTGTTCCTGCTGTGCCTCGTTTTTTTCTCTGATACTGCTGTTTCCTCCGCTAAAAAAGGATTGGATTTATGGCTGAATATCGTATTTCCATCGCTCTTTCCTTTTTTTGTCGTTTCAGAGCTTTTAAGCATGACCGGATTTGTCAGGGTTCTTGGTGTTTTAATGGAACCCGTCATGCGTCCACTCTTTAATGTACCGGGCTGCGGTTCTTTTGCCTTTGCCATGGGGATTACCAGCGGTTATCCTGTTGGTGCAAAAATCACTTCCAGTATGAGGGAAGAAAAGCTGGTAACAAAAGCAGAAGCAGAAAGGCTTTTGGCTTTCACCAACAATTCGGGTCCTCTTTTCATCGTCGGTGCAGTCGCTGTCGGTATGTTAAAGAACCCCCAGCTTGGACTTTTCCTCCTTGCCTGCCATATTCTTGCCTGTATTTCCGTAGGCCTTCTATTTAAATACTATCGAAAAGGGAGTATTCGTTCTGCAAATGGTTCATCCGCTAAACTTTTGGTTAGATTCAAGAGTGAAATGGTTGCTTTAAGAAAAAATCTGAATACAAGTCTTGGAGAAATGCTCGGAAATGCTGTTCGAAACTCCATGGCTACCATCCTGGCCATTGGGGGGTTTATTATTTTATTCTCCGTTTTGATCAATCTGCTGATCACAACAGGCTGTATTGAGAGTCTGTCTGCTCTGCTGGGGTATTTCCTTGAGCCAATCGGTATCAACAAGGATTTGATCACTGCCGTTACGAGCGGCTTTTTTGAAATCACAACAGGGACCAGCATGGCAAGCAAAGTATCCGGAGTATCTTTTTCAATTCAGCTTTCAGCCATCAGTCTGATTATCGGGTGGGCGGGGCTTTCCGTTCATTCCCAGGTCTTGAGCATTGTCAGCAAGACGGATATCAGCATCAAGCCCTACCTGTTCGGGAAATTCCTTCAGGGGATATTCTCTTCTGTCTATACCCTGATTGGCATTAAAATAGCCGGAGTATCCATGACGGATTACCAACCGGCTTTTAACAATTTTAATTCTTTATTGACATTACAATGGAATGATTGCCTTACGATATCAGGCATAGGCCTTGGAGCCTCCTTGCTCATGCTCGTTCTATGTATGGTCATTTCCATGGTACAAATCATTCTCGCCAAGGGTAAAAGGCTCAGGAGCTAAGCCTATTTTAATTCTTCCCGGTTGGTTTGAATGACTTCTACCGTTTCCTTCAATATTTCTTCTACTTTATTTAAAATACTATCGGCATACTCCCTGGTTCCAAGACGAATTTCCCTGGCATTTTTCTGAGCATTCGCAATAATCTCATTGGCTTGCTCATAAGCCTGCTTTGTGATCTCATGTTCATCCACCAAGGAGGATATTTTGTTTTCTGCATCCTTTACGATATTATTTGCTTCCTTTTGAGCTTCAAGAAGAATTCTCTGCCGTTCTTCCTTCACCCACTTCGCTTGCTTGATATCATCCGGCAGCTTCAAACGGATCTCCTTGATAATCTCAAGAATCTCCTCCTTGTCTACCATGCACTTCCCGGAAAACGGCACACTTACTCCTCTTTCCACTACATCTTCAAGAGTTTCCAGAATAGCCAGTATCTCCATTATTTTACCTCCCCGGTTGCCTTATATTTTGTAAGAATCGTTTCTTTGATGCAATCAGGAACAAGTCCATCTATATTACCGCCATTTTTGGCAAGTTCTCTCACCGCACTGGAACTTAAAAAAGAATAATTGATGTTGGTCATCATAAACATGGTTTCAATTTCCGGATCCAAATTCTTGTTAAGCAGCGCCATTTGCAGCTCATATTCGAAATCTGAAACTGCTCTTAACCCTTTGATAATGGAGCTGGCATTTTTCTTTTTCATAAAATCCACCAGCAACCCAGAAAAGCTTTCAATCTCTACCTTCGGTTTGTCTTTCAAAGCACACTTCAACAGTTCCACTCTTTCGTCCAATGTAAATACCGGATTCTTGCTATGATTGACAAGCACTGCCACGATCAACTTGTCACAGAGTTTTGTGGCCCTGTCGATGATATCCAAATGTCCATTAGTAATTGGGTCAAAACTCCCCGGATACACCCAAATCTTCAATTTTCATTACCGTCCAATCCGTATTTGTATAACCATAACATGGTATCGCCATATTTCTGCTGTCTTATCAGTCTGAGATTTCCTACATTTTCGGGCAAGGTATCCTGCCGGTCACTCTCAGCAACAATCAGCCCGTCTGTTTTAAGAAGTTCATACTGTGCAATCCCGGACAGCATTTCCTGCGCCAACCCTGTATTATAAGGGGGATCCAGGAATATCAAGTCAAATCTCTTTCCTTCATTTTTGAGCCGCATCAAAACCATCGAAGCGTCTCCCGACAGGACTTTCGCTTTATCTGAAAGCTTTGTATGATTCAGATTGTCCTTGATGATATTTACGCATTCAGCGCTTTTATCTGCAAATACTGCGTTTGCAGCACCCCTGCTTAATGCTTCTATTCCCAGATTCCCGGTTCCGGCAAAAAGGTCCAGAACCTCCGCCTCAGGAATATAAGCTGCTATAATATTGAACAAAGACTCCTTTACCCGGTCCGTTGTAGGCCTTGTACTGCTTCCCTTGGGAGTCTTCAGTTTGTGTCCCCTGGCTGAGCCGGATATAACCCTTAAAATATCGATTCCTCCAAAGTGCTCGATTTATCGAATACTGTCGTTAAGTATATTTTATATTATGATTTCTAATTGTCAACCTCTTAATTCAGGCTGAGCGCATTCATCTTCTCTTTAAATTTCTCCTGAATGACTTCTCGCAGCCTTCTGTTTTCTTCCTTTTTCAGCAGCCTGTCCTCTTTCAAAATATCCGCTGCCGCCTGCTGTGCAGTCTTCAGTATCTCAATATCCTTGTACAGGTTGGCAATTTTCAGTTCCGGTATGCCATGCTGCCTCGTGCCGAAGAACTCACCCGGTCCCCTAAGTTCAAGATCTTTCTCTGAGATGATGAATCCATCGTTGGTTTTTTGCATGACCTGCATTCTTTCTTTGGAAATATCACTTTTCGATTCATTATAAAGAATGCAATAGGATTGATGCTGCCCTCTCCCTACCCGGCCTCTCAACTGGTGCAGCTGTGCCAAACCGAATCTTTCAGCGTTTTCTATCAGCATTACTGTTGCATTTGGGACGTTGACACCAACCTCGATGACAGTGGTCGAAACTAAAATGTTGATATCCTGTTCAACAAATCCTTTCATTACGGCTTCTTTTTCCTTGTGCTTCATCTTGCCGTGAATCAAACCAACCTTCAGGTCTCTGAAATCATGATTGGCGATTCTTTCGGCAGTCTCCATGGCTGACTTGGCTTCAACGGTTTCAGAATCCTCGACCAGCGGGCAAACGATATAAACCTGTCTTCCTTCCTGGACCTTTTTCCGGATAAAGTTGTTGATCCGTTCCCTCATGGAATTGTCCGCAGCATAAGTTTCTATGGGTTTTCTTCCCGGCGGCAGCTCGTCGATGATGGAAATGTCCAGATCTCCGTAAAGAATCAATGCCAGTGTTCTCGGTATGGGAGTGGCTGTCATTACGATCACATCCGGGTTATCTCCCTTTTTAGACAATGCCGCTCTCTGTCTTACACCAAACCGATGCTGTTCGTCCGTCACGACCAGTCCCAGTTTGTCAAACTCAACATTCTCTTCAATCAAGGCATGGGTGCCGATGACGATGTCAACCCTTCCGGATTTAATCCCTTCCAGGATCTCCGCTTTCTGCTTTTTCGTCTGGCTTCCGGTCAGGAGTGCCACCTGAATGCCATAGGGTTCCAGCAGCGGAACAATAGATTTGTAATGCTGTTCTGCCAGGATTTCCGTAGGAACCATCAATGTTCCCTGATATCCGTTTCTTATAGCTTTAAATAGCGCAAGGACTGCTACAATCGTTTTACCGGAACCAACATCCCCCTGTACCAGTCGGTTCATAACCTTATCGCTTTCCATGTCTTTTTGTATTTCCTCAAAAACTTTTTTCTGCGCATTGGTCAGCTTAAAGGGAAGCTTGTCGACGAATTCATTGATCTCTGCATGGGGTTTGAATTGTATGCCTTTTTTAGATTCACCCAAGGCGTTTTTAATACTTAAAAGTCCCAGTTGCAGTAAAAGAAGCTCCTCAAAAGCCAGCCGATATCTTGCATTTTTAAAATCTTCCTCAGTGCCGGGAAAGTGAATATTCTGAACTGCATAGTTGATTTCACAAAGTTTATAGGTATTTCTCAAGTTTTGCGGCAAAATATCTTCCAATTTTCCATCCACTTGTTCCAAAGCATTGCTGATCACCGAGCGAATGACATTTTGGGTAAGATTGGTGGTAGCAGGATAAACAGGAATGATCCTGCAGGTATTTTTCATGCCGCCATCCTTCACCAGTTCATAAACTGGGCTCTGAACTTCAATGCTTCTATACTTCTTGCTGATCTTTCCATAAAAAACGTAACCTTCGCCAACGGTAAACACATTTTTTATATAATGCTGGTTGAACCAGGTCGCCGTGATCATACCCGTATGATCCCTAATTAATAATTTGTAGATGGTCAATCCCTTTCGAAGCCGCGTTTCGGTGATCTGAGAAGCTACAATTCCTTCAAAAGCGCAGGTTTCACCGTCCCAAAGCTCAATGATGCTCTTTAGGTTTCCACGGTCTTCATACTCTCTTGGAAAATGGGTAATCACGTCCTCCACAGTAAACAGTCCCAATCTTTGAAACAATCGTGCTCTGGATTCTCCAACACCCTTTAAATATTGTACAGGTTTTTTTAGTATCTCTTTGCTTCCGTTATTCATCCGCCCTACAACCTTCAACCATTTATTAAAATACGCTTGCCCAACGGGAAATCCTTTATATTATTTTAATATACCTTCGCCTGAAATGCCATAAGAATCGGAATAATAAGCGTATGAATTAAAAGTGAAGCAAAGAGTTCCATCGAATAATTAATTTACCCGTAAATCATCATAATTTTGATTGATTCCTGCTAAAAAACAAGTTATAGTTATGTATGGATTGATCACAGACAAACATTTTTGCGACTTATATGTAAAAAAACCTTGCTTATTTTCTAAAGTTTGTGTTAAAATAATTATTGCTTTGGTTAAAAGCAACCAATTGTTGGTGTAGTGATATTTCTCCAGTCCAAAGGAGGTGTAGTTATAAATGGCAAAATGTGAAATCTGCAGCAAAGATATGCTTTTCGGTTTGGCGGTCAGTCACTCAAACAGAAAAACTAACAGAGCTTGGAAACCCAATGTTAGAAAAGTAAAAGTTATAGAAAACGGAACTGCAAAATCAGTTAACATTTGCACAAGATGTTTGCGTTCAAAGAAAGTAACCCGTGCGGTTTAATCATGATCAATAACAAAATATTTATAAAGAAAGAATAAAATCTTTGAAAACTACTTTCAAAGATTTTATTCTTTCTTAAAGGCATTTAAGTATCTACTTCATTCTAAGTACCTTTTTCAAAAAACTTCCGAAAAATTTTGGCATCTTGACAACGACGATTTTCATCTGAATACACCCCTCAACTAAAGGTTCAACACTAATAATATATTCAATTCCGCAAATTTGGTGAATGCCAAACCGTCGATAAGTTTATTCAAAAACAAATATATTTCTTCCGTTATATGAATAAGATAGAAAATAAGGACAATAACGGGGGTATTTTCGCGTGTATGTAGTTTATATAAGGAATTATAAAAGAAAGATGATTTTCACCGGTCTGATCCTTGCCTTAGGAATATTTCTAATGGCAGCATCAGGGTTTCTGCTGAATTACAGCCTTTTATTCAATGTAACCATCAATGATTTCTTAAAGTTCTCCTATCCTGTTTCCTACAAGGTGGACAACATTTATATCAACGAAAGTCTATCACCCTCCTCCATAGAAACCAATGCAGCTTTCAAGCGGCCTTTGTCGGAACAATTCTCTACCTATAACAGCCTGAAAGGCAAATTCAGTTTTAATTATCCCTCAGCCTTTATGCTGAACCAGGAATACTTCACGGGAAGTGATATCCTGTATCATATTGATTATCATGACAAGGACAACACTTCTCATGGATTTGTTCAGGTATGGAATCTTCCCTATTCCCTTGAGGACTACCTGGAAAACTCAAAAAAAGTCTCCAATTTGAACTACAAATACTTCAATTCCAAGCCCATCACTGTCAATGGGGTTCAAGGCTTTTACTGGGATTATGCGGTCATTGGAGATGACGGAGTCCCTTATAAAAGCGCTGAGGTATTCCTTCAAAAAGGAGAAAAAATGTACAGGATCAGCTACTTTACAAGGGAAAGCCTCTGGACCAGGGAAAAGCAGGATATTTTCTGGCGTATGGTGAATTCCTTTAAAGTATATTCGCCAGCTTGACGCAGTTTCTTCCGGACTCTTTCGCCTTATACAAGGCATCATCCGCAACCCTTAACAGCTCTGCTTCCGAAACCGCACACGAGGGATAGGAAGAAATGCCGAAGCTTACAGTAACAGAAGCAGTGACAAGCTCATCCTTTACAAAGGTTTTGGATATCTTGAGCCGCAGTGCTTCTACCTTTTCGTAGGCTTCTTCAAGGGCGGTATGAGGGAAAAGGATGATAAACTCCTCCCCGCCGAATCTTGCCAGGACGTCTGTATTTCTCAGGTCCCCTTTCACGATTTCGGAAATCTTTTTCAAAACCTTGTCTCCGAACAAATGCCCGAAGGTATCGTTAAACCGTTTAAAATGGTCAATGTCAAAGATTGCAAGGGATAGATGATATTCACCGGAAATCGCATTGGCCAGCTCTGACTTGAGTCTTTCCTGGAAGTATAAACGGTTATACACGCCCGTAAGGCCGTCAATGGTTGCCATCTCCTGCATCTTCTGATACAACTCGGCATTTTCCATTGCAATTCCTACCTGCTGCCCGATAATATCCAGCAGTCTTAAATTATTGTCATCAAATGCATTGTGGTATTTGTGCTCCACCAGCACCAAGCCAAAACTCCTGGTCTTCGTATTCAATGGAATACAGATCAGGGATTTCACTTCCCTGCCTTTGGTAAAAGTATATTCTTCGCAGTCAACAAAGTTTTCAAGGATTGGTTTCGCATTATTCAAAGTGTCGATCAGGATATTGCAATTGATGTTGTCCGTTAAGGCAATGATCTCATCCTGATCTTTGATGTTGGTGGTATGGACCTTCAATTTCTTTCTCTTTTCATCGTATAATACGATGGTTGAATAGTTAACCCCCATGACCCCAAGGATAATATCATTGACATAGCGGAGCAGCTCCTTCACGTCAAAGATTGAGCTGATGGCTGAACTGATCTGCTGAAGGGTATAAAACTCAGCAATACTGCTGGTCAGCCTTGTGTTGGTTTCTTCCAGCCTGCTGTTTGTATCCTTCAACCGTTCATACTGAACTTTCGCTTCTTCCTGAGCAATGGCCAGAAGGTCATATTTCTCTCCCAGCTCTTTTACAAGATTTTGATTTTGTCTTTCCGCATCAAGATTTTCATAATGGATTTTCCCACAGATACCCGCAAGCAATATGTATATGACGAAATAAGATATGACGATAATGATCTCTTCTGCGGTTTCCCCCCGATGAAAACGATTATAGGTGCCTAATTCAAAAACATAGCGATCCAGAGAATAGAAGATCGGGTTTAACGCAAACATGGCAGCCAATAAAATCATGCCGGTTTTTGTCCCTCTGGACAGTGAAGTAACAATCAGCATGACGGTAAAGAAAAGAAAGCCGAAATCACCCAAGCCGACAAAAACAATTCCAAACATGAGCAGCAGAAGCTCCAGCATTCTTACTCCCATATAGGTATTATACTTTTGAAGCATTTCTCTCTTAAGGATTATTTTCTTTAAATAGTTTAAAATAATGATCGAAAGAAAGTAGCAAAAGTGCATGATAATGATCGAGGTCTTGGTGTAAAGCCGCTCATTCAAAAAATCCATGAAAACCGTATACACAAGTCCCAGCACAATAAACAGCCAGGTGGACCAGATATACAAGCTTTCGTATTTATCTGCTCTCCCCGCAAAATTCTTTGTGTACGAATCCCCCATACTTTATTTCTCCCAATAGATATCTATTTTGTCTCCCTGTTGAATCTCGTCCGTAAATCCGGCCTGTCGTCCATTCAGTTTTAATACGATGTTCCCCTGCGGTTTTGTCAGATCAAAGCTGATGAAGTTGAAAATATCGATAAACATGTATTGTTTCTTTTCTCCGTTGATTTCAATGGGTTTTCCATTCACAACCACACTCAATACGCTGCTTTGATTGAATGCTTCCGGCAAAACCGGTTCTGGTTCTGTTGCCGTAATTTGTTCAGTCGCTGTATCCGCTTTAGGTATCGGTGTACTAAATTGCTCTTTTGGTAACTCGCTTTCGATCTTCCGTTCTGCTTTTACCTGCTGAGACTTCCTTCTGCATTCTACAGCATCTGCGTCTTGAAGTTCATAAAACTCTCCTGCCGTACGGCCATTGACCAGAACTTCGTATTCCGCATGATTGATCTCGGAAATAATGAGTAAATCCCTGATGGTTCTGATTTCATTCATTTGAATTTGGTCTCCGTCATGGATTTCTTGATCAAGACTGGCGATACTGCCATTGACAAGTACTTTGGTTCCGATATCGATGCTGCTGTTGTTCAATGTGACTGTTCCGGTTTTCAGGTTTTTCGCAATATCCGAAACCCTGATTTCTGCACTTGCCCCATCCTCTGCTGGCTGTACAGTGATGCTGTCCCCAGGCTTCAAGATGGTAGTCAGGTTCGCAGGACTTTCATTTACGAAGATTTCTGCCGGTTTCCCCCAGCCTCCGCGAATAGTCTTCTTGTCTCCATTGAGGGTAAAGTTTAAGCTTTTTCCGGATCTTCCAATCAATTGACCCGGATTAAATCCGATGAGGATTAGCGCATCGGAAACAGAGAGTTTTCTTGAGTTGAACAGTCTCACCTTTCTTCCATTGATGGTGACCGAAAGGAAATCCTGTCCCTGCTGCATTTGGGCCGTCACTGCGATTCCAAAAGGTGTAATGGCCTCGGGACCTGCCAGTTTTTTTCCGTTGTATTTGATATTTTGAATGACTTCCCTGCTTCTCAAAGCAACTCTTTCCTTGGGCAGCTTCAGATGCTCTGCCACCAATTCCGGCAGTCCGGGAATCTGACTGCCGCCGCCAATAAGAAAAACCGCATTCGGAGCTTTATGATTGTATTCCAGGATTTTTCCCGCGATGGTCTCAGCAAGAAGCTCAACAGACGCCCGGATGACCTCCGTCACTTCGCTTGATTTTACGGAATGCTTGATTCCAAGAATATCTACATAATGAATTGCATCCACTTTCGTTGAAAGGGAGGTCTTCACTTTTTCAGCCTCATTAAAATCCAGCAGATACTGCTGGGCAATCTTTTCTGTAATTTCGTCGCCTGCCACCGGTGCCATAGCATAGGCAACCACACTGCCATCTCTGGTCAGGGCAATGTCCGATGTTCCTGCTCCGATGTCCACAAGAGCCAAATTCAGCATTCTGAGGTCCTTGGGAATGGTGACGTTGATGGCCGCGATGGGTTCCAGCGTCAAACTGATGACCTCAAGCCCGATCTTGGACATGACTGTATAAAGGCTATCTACAACGATATGCGGCAAAAATGTTGCCAGGATTTCTGCTCCGATTTTTTTCCCCCTGTGACCTAATAAAGACGCAATGACATAGTCATTCAAATAATAATTGATGACGCTGTATCCGACACAATAAAACTGCGATTTTTCATCATTTAAAATCTCATGTTCCAGCTTGAGCTGTGCCTGCTGTATCCCTTCCATCTCCAGGCTTCCAATGATCTGCCTGTCAATTTCTCTTCCCTGTTCGATTTCACGTTCAACCTTCACTTCACAGGTCATCAGAACTCTTCCGGCAGCAGCAATTGCTACTTTGGTAAGACTGATCCCAAGCTTCTTCTCCAGCCTTGTTCTCACTTCGGAAGCAACGAAGGCAACCTGATCGATATCGTGTATCTGCCCGTCCAACATGGCCCTGTTTTTATGTTCCACGGATTCAGCTGCAAGGACTCTGAATTTGTCCTTTTCCTTGAATCCAACAACACCGACAACAGTTCTTGTACCGATATCCAGCGCAAAAATCAATTCCTCTGGATCATAGAGCGGCTTGGGGTTGCTCTCCCGGCTGTTCTGCTGATCCAGCTTGATCACCTTTCTGGTTTTGGTTTTTTTCTTAACTGGGTTGGCATTTGAAGGCATCGACGCACCTCTTTCCGATCTATCATAAAAGAAATTTACTCATTGGTTAAAATCAGCATTCAAAGATCCTCGAAAACTGACAGTTCACTATATCCTCAACAATAATATATTCGACAGTTAACGAGCAATTCCTTCTTCATCTCCCATATTTATTGCTTGATTCAAAAATATTGTCAAAATAAATCGCAATAATGAAAAACCATTGGAAGAACTGATTCCTGCGATTTAAATCAAGGCAAACCAAGCGCATAAAATAAAGAAGCTTTTGAGCGTTGCATATAGAAGGGATTATGATCTTTTTATGGTTGGATCGTTTGAAAATATTGACATTGATGTGCCAGCGGACAGTTATCGCATTTGGGTTTCCTAGCGTCACAGATTCTCCTTCCATGCCAGATGAGCCAGTGGTGGGCATTGGACCACTTTTCTCTTGGAATATTTTTCATCAGTTGTTCTTCCGTAACCTCAACCTGATCGCTGGAAGCCAACCCTAGCCTGTTGGATACTCTGAAAACATGAGTATCCACCGCAATTGCCGGAACACCAAACGCATTACTCAGGACAACATTTGCTGTTTTTCTCCCTACTCCGGGCAGTGACACCAAATCCTCCATATTGTCCGGAACTTCGCCCTTAA
>JAOAAU010000005.1 GCA_026418695.1 Clostridia bacterium | reverse complement strand
AGATGTGTATAAGAGACAGGTCACGAATCCTTTGCTGCAGCTGAAGGTGCGATCGGTATCGCTAGAACTGCAAACAAGGTAAGAAAGGAACCTCTCCAGGTTATCCTGAACGGCCTAGGAAAGGACGCTGCTTTCATCATTTCAAGAATCAACGGATTTACATATGTTGAAACTGATTATGACTTTGCTACCGGCGAATTGAAGGTAGTAAGAACAATTCCTTACTCCAACGGAGAAAAGGCAAAGGTTAGAGTATATGGTGCAAACGACGTACTCGAAGGCGTTGCTATCATGATCAAGGAAGATGTTGACGTTTCCATCACTGGTAACTCAACCAACCCGACAAGATTCCAGCATTTAGTTGCTGGTACCTATAAGAAATGGGCCGGAGAAAACGGCAAGAAGTATTTCTCCGTTGCTTCCGGTGGTGGTACCGGTAGAACACTTCATCCTGACAACATGGCAGCAGGTCCTGCTTCTTACGGCTTGACTGACTCCATGGGAAGAATGCACGGTGATGCTCAGTTTGCGGGTTCCTCTTCAGTTCCTGCACACGTTGAAATGATGGGTCTCATCGGTATGGGTAACAACCCGATGGTTGGTGCAACCGTTGCAGTTGCAGTTGCCATTGAAGAATCCATGAAATAATTTCAAACGAACAAAAAGCTGTCCCTTGGGGGCAGCTTTTTTTATGCAATCATTTCTTGCAATCATTTTTAACGAAACAACCAAAGTTTCGTAACCACTTTTGAACCGTCTGGATAAAAAGCATTATCTAGTTCAAAAAACTGAAGTTGATGCGAGTTTGCATTACGGTTTGGATGTGTGAGGCTTTCTGTTCTTTTCCCCGTTATAGAATTCACTGTCAAACCGGATTCCTTTGTTGATTTCGAGGTGGATTTTTTTCAGACATTGTTTCTTGGTTACTTTGAAGATCAGGAAAAGCATGTAGGACATCACTAAAAGGATCAGTAGCAGAGAAACATAAACCAGATACATATTTATCCATACCTCCTTTTGGATATTCACTTTTGCGTAAAAAGGCCGGGGTAAAAGTATGTTAACATCAGGTGGGAGGTAAACTGTGTATCAATAAAACCAAATGTCGTTACGATGCTGCTTTTGAGCGGTTCATAGTCTATCCACTACTATCATATTAAGTAAAATACATGTTTATGACAAGAAAACGGATTTTATGATTGGTATTTTTTGAAGATGGAGCAACAATCGTGTAAACAGCATGGAGGATAAATTTCCCTATTAAAAAAATTTATCTTTATTCATACTTTTTTATAGCAAATGTAGTATAATACTTTTGAAGCGCGAATAAAATTTTATTATTTATGGAGGTACTATGCCTACTAGGTTGACCCAAGTGTTCAACAGGATCTGTTTTATGGTCACAATTCCTCTTGTCTCCATAATTCATGTGGTTCTGAACACTTACAGACCGAATATGCACAATCTGAAAACCGCTATCGACGACATAATACCTTTTACTCCAATGTTCGTAGTTCCTTATATCTACTGGTTTTTATACATAACCATGGTTCTTTTTTACTTCGCAGTTGTGGATTATAAATATTACTTCAGGCTGCTGATGAGTATTATTGCGGGAATGTTCGTTTGCTTTATCATTTTCTACTTTTATCCGACTACAGTACCAAGGCCGGAGGTGTTTGGAGAAGATATTTTCTCGAGGCTGGTTAGAGATTTCATTTATAAGAAGGATAATCCTTATAACTGTTTTCCCAGCATTCATGTTTTAAATTCCCTTCTGGTGACCTTGTTCTTCTGTAAGTTCAACAAGAGTACCATACTCAGGACCTTAGCAGTTTTAAGCTGCGTATCCATTACGCTGTCTACGTTGTTTATCAAACAGCATTACGTGGCTGATATGGTTGCCTCTTTGCTTCTGGGAACATCCGTATATGTTCTGTTTACTACAGACAGCCTATGGAATAGTGTACCTGTAAAACGGATCATGGATTTTTTAATTCCTGCCCGGGTAAGAAATCTTTATATGGACTAGAAAAGTCAAAGCCTCGATTTTAAAAATCGGGGCTTTTTACTGCCTAAGTTAAAATCGGATTATTAACTTGTTTTTGCTGCTGTCCGGATAAAACTGTGGACTGCATATAATTCCGAATAATTGTATACACTTAATTGGAGAGCCTTTTGGGGGATGTGTATATGATAAAGCGGATTTATCACAGTAAAATTTTTGTACTGTTTCTTAGCATGATTCTGGTTGGTTTTTTGATCGGATATACTTATTCCGTTTTGACCTCACGGCCACCCCGGGATACCCTTGTCAACACCTCTGAAAGTAATAAGCAGGAGAGCAGGGAGGAAGGAGTCAAAATCCCTGCTCAAGAGGACGCTGACCGAGTGATTCCGGAATAGTGATATTGGTATAGAAAACCTGAGGTAATTGATGTATAATAAGTGAGGAGTTTGATTCGATTTAGAAAGAATACAGACTGGAACCGTACGGATTGGTCCTGAATTCCGTAGTTATTCTAGGTTTTTGGAGGCGGGTTGAGACAGCCAATCTACTGTTTGATATCTTAAGTAAAGAGGGCGCTTAAAAATGGGGAATATACGTGAGGAGATAAAAAAGGCGAAAAGAATCGTGATCAAAGTAGGGACATCCACTTTGACCTATGATACAGGAAAAGTAAACTTTTCACGAATTGACAAGCTTGCACGGATCATGTCCGATCTGCTGAATCAGGGGAAAGAGCTGGTATTGGTATCCTCGGGAGCCATCGGTGTCGGCGTAGGAAAGCTAAAGCTAAAAGAAAAGCCAAAAACGGTGAGAGAAAAACAAGCAGTTGCAGCTGTCGGGCAATGTGAACTGATGCATATCTATAGCAAATTCTTTTCAGAATACGGGCACATCGTGGGTCAAATCCTATTAACCCGGGATGTAGTTGAATATAATTCAGGCAGACATAATGTTATTAATACCTTTGAGACCTTGATAGAGAACGGAATTGTGCCTATTGTAAATGAAAACGACTCAGTATCCATCGATGAAATCGAGTATGGCGAGAAGCGGGTTTTCGGGGATAACGATACCCTTTCAGCGATTGTTGCTGAATTGGTGAAGGCGGATTTGCTGATTATCCTGTCAGATATCAACGGCTTTTACGATTCTGATCCAAGGGAAAATACCAAGGCAAAAATTATTTCTGTGATCGAGGAAATTACTCCGGAGGTGGAAAACTGTGCCGGTGGTGCAGGTTCCAAAAGAGGTACCGGAGGAATGACCACAAAAGTATCGGCAGCCAAGATTGCAACAGCTGCGGGGGTAAACATGGTAATTGCAAATGGGGATACCCCGGAATTCATCATGGATATCATCGATGGAAAAGACATTGGGTCACTGTTCGTAGCAAAAAAATTATAATACTGAATCAATAAAATGCAGGAGTTTAAAAAACTCCTGCATTTATTCTTTATCTGCATATACCGGCTGTTTTACACCCCATTGCTTAAGCTCAGATTCGTTTGCCAGCCAAACAGGGGTACTTTGATTCACTAAATCATAAAGTTCCAGCACATCCGCATTATGCATTCTGATACATCCATGAGAAACTGACTTTCCTATGGAATATTCATCGGCATTTCCATGGATGCCGTAATCCCCTCCGCCGTTAAGCGAAAGGCCCAACCATCTTTTGCCCAGAGGGTTGTTTGGTGCACCGCCTTTGATCGGTTTGGCATATCCTCCTCCGCCCCAGGCTGGGTCTATTACTTTACAAACAATCGTATATTTTCCGTCCGGTGAGGGGGTTGAAGATTTGCCGATGGCAACGGGATATTTTTTTACAATATTAGATCCTTTATACAGTGTAAGTATATGCTTTGTTTTATTGATCGTTATCCATTTATCTTTTGTCGGTGGTGCCTCGACGGTATCCATATACTCGAAGGTTTCGGTCTTCAACCTTTTTTTTAATGCGGATAAGCATTCATTATTCCACTGACCGGATAATGAAATATTATGATCACTTTGAAAATGATTCACAGCCATCCGGAGATTAAGTTTTTCATCTTTGGAAATCTTCTTGTAATACCCCAGTTTTTTGAGTTCCTCAACATAGTCGATGATGATCAGTTGTTCTTTTTTTACTTTTGGTTCTTGCTCTGTAATGGCTTCCCTAGGGAACATATTGGCGACATCAGGTCCGGCAATATTTGGGTCAGCGATGGACATCGTGCAAAACATATACACTGCAGTAAACAGTTCTACCATAATCATCCTCCATTGTACTTTGATCAGGTTGAAATCGATCTTTTGTAAAAAGATGCTTCTCCCGAGACCGGCTGGACACTGTATGCATTAAGGCCGGCAGTTCTGGAAACGGTAAATAACTGTAAAATATATATGCTGCTGCTGATTGAGATATGACAAAGGGGAAGTAAAAATAAGCAGAAAAAAATACCCGTCAATGGTTTGACGGGTATTTTTTCTGCTTTATAATTAAACATTTTGTGCGATCATCACGGAATGGGAGCGTTGTTGAGATTTGCATCCGGATCGAGATTCAACAGGCTTCCGGTTCCGCCGGGTCCATGGATGTTGCAGTATTCGCCTTCCGGTTCTTCATAAACCGCATCTCCGGGATAAGGATCATCGGGGCTGATGGGTTTGAAGGGAACAGGACGCTTAATAAAGACCTTTTCAAGCTGTGAGGATACTGGGCAGCTTGGACCGAAGAGAAGATTGCGTCCCTGAGTATCCTTACTGTCCTTGCAGACCGTTCCGGATACATGGACAGTACAAACATCATCGTCCTTCGGTTCGGTACCTTTAATAAAGTACTCCGTACGAATACTGTTTCCTCTGGGATCTTTTGAACATAAATCCGTAGGGGTTTTGCCTGAGTATATACAAACCGTCTTTTTGACTAACCCGGCCGGTTCAGCAAAATCAACGGGTTTCAGATTCTTGTGAACTCTTTCCATGACTTCACGCCAGATAATCTGAGCCTGATTGTATTCGGTGGACTGCAATGTGCTCGGCTTATCATATCCATACCAGGAAGCACCTACATAGTAAGGGGAATATCCCACGAACCATTTGTCCTTATTATCACTTGTTGTTCCTGTCTTGCCGGCAATCGGCATTTTTGCTGCGAACTTACTCATGACAGCTGCTGCAGTACCTTGGGTACAAACGTCTTTCATCATGTTGGCCATGATAAAAGCTGTAGTTTCTTCATATACAATGGTGGAAGTCGGTTTCTTTTCAAGGATCACATTGCCCTCCTTGTCGAGAACCTTGGTATAGGTGGCGGGTTGGAAATACAGACCCTTGTTCGCGAAAGGAACGTATGCGGCAGCCATTTCCAACGGATTGACACCCTTATTGAGACCACCCATGGATATGGAAACATATCTTTCATTATCCCTGTTGATGCCGGCTTTTTTCAAATACTGCAGCGATATTCCGGGATTGTTTCTTTCCATCTCTGTCCATACGCTGGCAGCAACGACATTGATGGATTTTCTTAAAGCGTCCCGGATTGCCGTAAGTCCGCCATAACTCGGGTCATAGTTTTTTGGGTACCTGGGCTTGCTGTCACCTAACAAATGAACTGGAACGTCATCATAGACTTTGGCTGCGGTTATGACCTTTTCATTTAAAGCGGGTGCATATACGGCGATGGGCTTGAAGGTTGAACCGGGTTGTCTTTCATTCTGCGTTGCCCTGTTCCAGGTATTGCCTTTCTTTTCGCCATATCCGCCATACAACGCTTTTACCTGACCCGTTTTGGGATCGATGATTACCATAGCGCCTTGAGGATGCTCAAGCTTTTTATTGATCACTGGGAAGAACTTCTCATCTTTAAATACAGAATCCATTTCCTTCTGCATATCGGGATCCATGGTGGAAAAAATCTGCAAACCATTGTTATAGATGGTTCTCAATGCCAGCTGCTCGGACATACCCAACTGGGACATCAAATCCTTCTTTACGTCGCTGACGACTTTATCAACAAAATAGCTCTGCTTACTGGTTGTACTCAAGGCGGTTTTATCACCTGAGGCGAATTGGAGATCTTCCTTCATCGCTGCATCATATTCCTTTTGGTCGATACGGCCCAGTTCCAGCATCTTTCCAAGGATGAGTTCCTGACGTTCCTTGTTGTGCTTTCTTCCTTCGGTAGTGAGTGGGGTGTATTTGGCCGGCCAGTTGGTAATACCTGCAAGACTGGCACTTTGAGCTATTGTCAGCAGGCTGACGTCCTTATTAAAGTAAGTCTTTGCAGCAGACTGTACCCCATAGCAGTTTTCTCCCATGTAGATCAGGTTCATGTACAGTTCAAGAATCTGCCACTTCTCCAGTTTCTTTTCAAGCTGAAGAGCTCTCCACTGCTCCTGAACTTTTCTCTGAAGAGTCACCTGCTTTTCACCGGTCAGGTTCCTAACGACCTGCTGGGTGATGGTGCTGGCTCCGTATTTGTGGGAACCGGGATTGAATAGATTGATGACGGCACCGGCCAGACGCTTGAAGTCAACGCCGGGATGTTCATAAAAACGTTCATCTTCGATAGCAACAAAGGCATCTTTCAGATGTTTCGGGATTTCTTTATCATCAACCCATACGCGGTTCTCATCGCCCTTGAGTTCGGCGATGACACCTTCTTTTGAGTCATAAACAAAAGATGTGAATTTATTCGGTTTTAATTGCTCTTCAGTCAGTACCGGAGCGGTTTTTATGTATCCGTATACGGCTCCGCCTACAATCCCAACGATTGCGCATGCTAGTGCAACAAAAAATATAATGAGAATTTTCGTAACGGTCAATATAAATTTTGACGCAGGAGACAACTGTTTCTTCGATCTGGGTTTCTTATCGGAAACAGTCCGTTCATTAGGCTTCATAATTTCCTCCTTTATTCAAGCTGAAAACAGGTCAAGCTTTTAATACTCATAACTTTTATATTATATCACATTTCAAAAGCTATTGCCCAAAAATATCTTGTTAAGGAAAAAGCCCTTTTGTATGTAAACGACTTAATCTCTGTACGGATATTTTGTAAGATTTTGATTCAGCAAGGCAGCTCTC
>JAOAAU010000144.1 GCA_026418695.1 Clostridia bacterium | reverse complement strand
CTTGTTACTTGTGCTTATTCATGCAGGATTCTTCATATTCCAGCGGTGTCATATTGAGGCTGTCCTTGAAAACCTTGAAAAAATAAGTGTAGCTGTTAAAGCCAACCTCCCTGACCACATCCTTCAGCTTGATTCTGCCTTTTTCAATCAGCCTTTTGGCATGCTCGACCCGAACCATATTCAGGTACTCCACAAACCCTTTCCCACAATCCTCTTTGAATACCCGGCTCAAATAACTGCTGTTGACACCGATAAACTCTGCCGTTTCATTCAAGGAAATGTTTTTGGCATAGTTTTTTTGAATGAACGCAATAGCTTTTTTCGTTGGCTCCGTGTAATCCGGATTGATTTTTGACAACTCAATATACCGGATCAGCTTTTCGTAAACATCAAGAATCCATTGCTTGACTTCCGCAATGGTCTCAAATTTCTTCATGGCCTCATAAGGAATTTCATTATCTGAATATACCATTTTGACATCAATTCCGGACTCTCTTGCCACCCTGTTGATAATATTGATCAATTCCGCACAAATCATCTGAATGGACTTATAACTGGCCTTTCTGTCAATAATCTTCGTAAAAATCATATCCACGCATTCATTCAGCTTCCTGAGATCAATAGCCTTTAAAGCCGTAATAATATTTTTCTCATCATTGATATCAAGATTGAAATACTCGTTTTGAATATGAACTTGCGAGGGTTCCTTGATGATCTTGTCCTTGCCGCTGAAAAACCGATCCTGCAGTGCCAGTTCCGCTTCTTTATAGCAGGCGCTGATTTCAGAAATATCATTGAATATTTTGCTGAGGCTGAAGCAGGCCGTAATATTCAGATATCTCTTGATACTGATCTTGATTCTGTCTACAGCGGTGACAATCAGGTTATAAATGAATAAATCGCTTCGCATGTTTCCAAAGGAAAAAATAATCACAAACTTTCCGCCTTCCAAATGGGAAATAATCGCTTTCCCGCTGTCCTTCAATACCTCTGTCGATATATCCATGATGGAAGAAATCAACTTGTTTGTTTCCTTGACTGAGAACTTTTCCTGAATAAAGTGAAAATCATCAATTTCTGCAACAACTAACGCCAGGTTTCTGGTATCCATGTCCAGGCTTAGTGAAGTAATCTTTTGCTCAATTTCAGATTTCTCATTGACAGCACCCTGCACCAACTGTCTTATAAAATTCTGTTTAACAACCTCTCTGCTTTCCGTCAACTGTTCCTGCAGCATGCTTTTTCTTGCGTTTTCCTGCTGATTGCGCAAAATGAGACCTTCTGCAGCTTTCAGTGCAGACAGAAGCACCCCGGCATCCAGGGTATGCTTTAAGATATAATCAACAGCACCTTTTTTCATACTCTGCCGGACATAGGCGAAATCATCATACCCGCTGAGTGCAATGGCTTTGATCTCGGGATGATTCTTCTCCAGGTATTCGATTAATGCCACCCCATCCATTACCGGCATGCTCATATCGGTAATTACGATGTGCGGAGGATCATTGTCGATACATTGAACTGCGCTGCTCCCGTTTGCAGCTTCTCCGCAAATCTCGAAGCCGTTTTTTCCCCAATCCAGCATCGTCTTTATATTTGTTCTTGCAATGGAATCGTCATCTACAATCAAAACCTTAAGCAGCATCAATATCCACTCTCCTCTTTGATTACCGGGAGTGTAATTTCCACGGTAGTATATAGATTTGGAACGCTTTCAATCTGGAGTCCGAACTGGTCTCCAAAATTCATCCGGATGCGTTCGTTTACGTTACTGATGCCAATTCCGCTGAAGCGGGATTTATTAGAATTATCGTTGATGTTCAGGATGTTTTCAAGTTTTTCTTCCGGAATTCCAACCCCATTGTCCGTTACAGTAATCTTCACACAATCCTCATACCGGAAGCCCTTTACGACAATCAGCCCCTGCCCTTCCATCGGCTCAATTCCGTGAATGAGGGAGTTTTCCACCACAGGCTGCAGCAAAAACTTCAGAATCCTGTAGTCCATGATTTCCTCTTCTATTTCAAAAGTCACTTTGAACTTGTTGTAGTACCGGAACTCCTGGATATTAATATAGTTTTTGATATATTCAATCTCTTCACGGATGGTGATGTAATCTCCGCCCTTCCCCATACTGACATGGAGCAGTTGGATCAGGGAGGTGATGATATTCTCGATATTCTCGGCCTTCTGAACACCGGCGAGCCATTTCACCGTGTTGAGGGTATTGGACAGGAAGTGGGGACTGATTTGTGCCTGCAAGGCCTTCAACTCCGCTTTTCTTTTTTGCTTTTCCTTGTTTTTGACATTATCCATGAGAATCCGGATGTCATTCAACATCTGATTGAAGTTGCCGGTTACCTCCCCGATTTCATCCTTGCTTGTATCTCTGATGTTGACGGCCAGATTCCCTTTTTTAGCTTCATTCATAGCTTTGACAAGCTTTTTCAATGGTCTGGAGATGCTTAGGGAAAACACATAAGAAAGCAGCACCGCCAGTAAAAAGCACCCCAACCCCATGTAGAGAATGTTGATCCAGATTCTTTCCGACTCTGAATTCAAATAGGTATAGGGAATAGTACTCACTACATACCAGGGGGCTTTCACCATTGGGGTAAAGGCGACAAGATACCGGTCACTTCCCACGCTATAATTGAATACTCTTTTTTCGTTTTTTTCATTTACCTGAATCTCTTGAATCAACTGCCGATCTTTATATTCTTTCGCTACCGGAATTTGAGGATTCCTGCTGGACACAACAATTCCATCGGCATCGATAACAAAGATGTCCGCCCCATGCCCGATGTCAATATTCCTATAAATATTTGAAAAAAACCTCTCATTGGTACGGATAATCAGCGTACCGATGATATCTCCCTGTTCCAAAGATTTGATGGCTCTTCCGATGAGTATTCCGTTGCTCTTGCTCATTTGCTCCGCACTGGTAGCATACTGGACCACTCGCTCCTCAAAATCCAGATTGATTCCTGTCCAGATCGGCGCCCCTTCCTTAGCCTCCAGTTCTTTCAGATACTGATCCAGATACTCTTTTTTGAAATTCAGCTTGAAGCCTTTATCCCCATAAGCAATGATTCTATTTCTATCATTGGTATAAATCAAAACATCAGAAACATCATGCAGGAAGGAAAACTTTTTCACAAGGTCATCTTTCATCCGGATTTGAATATCCTCAATCTCCCATTCCGTCATGCGGGTATAGTTTAATAGTGTGTTTTGTACCTTGTCGGAAAACTCAATTTCAACACTGTCATTTTCAAGCTTGGCCAATTCTCTCTCGATGTTTTCTCCAACCTGGCTCATGACCTGAACGGAATATGTGCTGATTTTTGATTCGATGGCATTACTGGATTCCTTATAAGAGAAAAATCCGGTGATGAGAATCGGAATTAAAGAAAGAATTAAGAACAGCAAAATAAGCCTGGCTTGTATTTTTATATTTCTAAACAATTTCACCAGGCTGGTCCCTCGTTTCAGTATTCTTTTCAACCCATCGATGAAAGAATACAAGTTCAACCCCACAGCACCTTCAATATCAATTTGAATAACATCCTAATCTTTCAACTGTTTATACTCTAAGTACATTATACTGTAACTTCAGCAGTCAAACTATGTTAATCTTTACTTATTATTTTTGAAAAAGGCTTTTATGCTTTGAGAACCTCCTACTTAAGTTCTCCATCCCTTGTAACTGATAAAAAGGAAAACGTCGTTCGCACAAAGATATTGAACCTTTATTCACTCTCACTAACTCAATTGTACATGATTTCAGCACCCAATTGACTAAAAGAATTTTACTTTTGATTAAACAATTTTTACTTTGCCGAAGATGCTCATCTCATGGATCTCTACAGGTTTTTATTTTCAGTGCCTATGCTTATTTTCTTCATCTCTCCACGCTAATAAAACCCAGTAATTTTAGTGCATCTCTCCTATGGCGCAATCAATCAAGGTGCGCTATACTTATTATTAAGCCTTGCTCTTGAGCAAAGGGCTTTAGAGTTTAATACTTTGTGTCCATGGGTTTTACAATTACTTGTTATGCGGTGCTCATGGGATAAATTGAGGCGATATGAATGATCATAAAAAATGATATTTTAAAGCTGACTGCTCCTATCGTAGCGGAGCAGTTTTTCATTATGTCCATGGGAGTTGTAAACACCATCATGGCTGCCAATATCGGTAAAGAAGCCATATCTGCCATAGGTATGATCGATTCCATCAGCAATATCTTTATTGCATTCTTTTCCTCCCTGGCCGTAGGCAGTACCGTGGTTGTAGCCTATTATACCGGCCAGCGCAACAGTGAAGCTGCCAACGAGACAGCCAAACAAGCCCTTTTTTCCGGTCTCATCCTTTCACTGCTCATTACCGTCTTCACCTGGCTCTTCCGTTCCCAAATCATTCACGTTCTATTTGGTGCAGCTGAAAAGACAGTATTTGATAATGCTTTACTTTACATGACTATTACTTTGGCGGGTTACCCCCTGCTTTCGATCACTTCCATGGCCTTCGGCGTACTGCGTGGAGCCGGAGACACGGGAACCCCGATGAAGCTGACGATTTGCATGAATATCATCAATGTGATCTTAAGTTACTTTCTCATTTATGGCTTGAATATCAAAAATGTACATTTCAACTTGCATATTCCCGGAATGGGGGTCACCGGGGCCGCCCTGGCGATAACCATCTCAAGGGCTGTCGGAGCCCTTCTGATCTTGATTGCGCTGCTGAAGGGCTCGAAAATCATCCGGCTGACCAATATGAAATCTTTTAAAATATCCTTCGATCTGCAGAAAAGCATTTTCAACATAGGTATTCCTGCCGGACTTGATTCCCTGGTCTTCAATGGAGGCAAGCTCATCACCCAGGTTTTTATCGTTGGCCTTGGTACTGCTTCTATCGCTGCAAACTCAATTTCGGGCTCAGTATTCAATCTCGTCAACATTCCTGGAATTGCTTTAAGCATCGCAGCAACAACCCTGGTAGGCCAATATATGGGGAAAGGGGATTCTGAACAAGCAAAGGACAGTATTGTCTATATCACCAAGCTCTCGAGCATCTGCCTTGCTGTAGTCTGTGCTTTAATCCTTCCCTTTACTAAACAAATCGCTGCCCTTTATACTTCAGATCAGGAAATCATCTCCATCACATCGGTACTGATCCTCCACTGCGCGTTGGCTACACCACTGATCTGGTCTGTATCCTTTGTTCTTCCCTCAGGGTTGAGAGGTGCGGGTGATACTAAGTATGCCATGGTAATCTCCCTGATCGGGATGTGGTTTTTTAGAATCGTTTTGGGCTATTTGTTTGCGATCCCTCTGAAATTAGGTGTTGCAGGGATCTGGATGGGAATGTATATCGACTGGCTGGTAAGATCGATCCTCTTTATCCGCAGATTGCGGAGCGGGAAATGGAAACAGGCGGTTGTGATCCGTGAGGCAAGCGAAGCCCTATAATATCAAAATCTGATGAAGTCATTTTATAAATGCTAATACCGTTTAGTGACTATAATTGTTTTATAAGTATAAAAATCGCCAAAAATTCTATGGCGATTTTTTTGTTAATTATTATTCTGATATTTAGCTGTTCATTGATCTTACTGCCAAGCATGCTTAATGTTATAATAGTTTATAAATGTTATATTCTAAATCACCCATATTTCAAGTATATTCAATTATGCAACCACTCCTATTTCATGGTCATATATAAAATCAAATACAAAAGACAGATGTCCTACAGCGGATTTATCCGTGGTTTTCTTTGAAGTGAAATTATTGAGGAGGTAATATCATGAACAAGATTAACATTTGTGAAGCAGAGCAAATCTCAGACGAAGATTTGCACCAATTATCTTTATTACTAGTAAACGTTGTAAATAACGGCGCCTCCATTGGCTTTTTACCCCCCTTACCAATGGAGGTTGCAGAGGAATACTGGCGGGGAGTGATTCATCCTGATACAATCCTCTGGGTTGCCAGAATGAATGGAATTATCATCGGGTCAGTACAATTAATTTTATGCCGAAAGCAAAACGGAAGTCATCGTGCAGAAATTGCAAAATTAATGGTACATACTGAAACAAGAAGAAATGGTATCGGAAGAAATCTGATGGAAGCTGCGGAAGGCAGAGCAAAAAACGAGGGCAGAAGCCTTTTGGTATTAGATACAAGAGCCGGAGATCCATCAAATCTATTATATAAATCTCTTGGATATATTGAAGCAGGCAGGGTACCACTGTATGCTAAATCTGCAGATGGAAGATTACATGAAACAGTTTTTTATTATAAGCAAATATGACTATTGATGTGTCCTATGGACTCACAGGCTGAGGAAAAAAGGATATTCTATAGAAGATGGCACAAAGAAGCTGCATCAACAATGGTGTTGCTTGCTCCTGAAAAGCTTTGGAGACTTTTATGGGATGCTTGATCCTTTTATGCTTGTTTGACGCTTCCATTAGTAAACCATTTAATAGTAGAATCAAAGAGAAAAAAGAACAAATTGCTCCACTTAAAGTTTCATCTACTCCATATGTTGGTAAAATCTCATTACGAAGGCTAACGTGTTTTTACACGTAAAGGAGATAGGTTAAATGAAAAAGGCATTGTTAATCGTCGATGTTCAAAATGAGTATTTTACTGGTAAATTACCAATTTCACACCCTAAAGATAGTTTTCAGAATATACTAAGAATCCAGAAAGCCGCCAGGGAAAAAGGTATTTTAACAATCGTGGTTCAGAATACCATCCTAAAGCCAAACACAAGAACCTTTATAAGGAACTCAAAAGAATGGCAGCTGCATGATGAAATCATAAAAAACGGGTATGATGTTCTGATCGAAAAGAATTACCCTGGAAGCTTTACAGGTACAAATCTGGAAGAAGTACTAAAGAGTAATAATATTGATACAGTGATTATTACAGGGTTTATGACACAGGTATGCTGCGATACGACGTCAAGGCAAGCGATGCATCTTGGGTATTCCGTTGAATTTGTTTCTGACGCTACAGGAACATTGGATTTTGAGAATAGTGCGGGAAAGGCTTCTGCCGAGGAACTCCATAGATCCATATTGGTGACGCAGCAATTAATATTCTCGAAAGTTGTTTCAACAAATGAATTACTTGCAAATATTTAAGTGTAAAAGCTTAAAAGATAAAATAATCAGTCACGCTTAATTATCTCAATGAAATTCGCATCAAGAGGATAAAAGCACCCAATGCAGTTTGGAAATAAGTCTTTATAAAATCCGATAACATGTGCGTTTACGATTAACGTAACAGCAATAAATTTATAGTACGATCAACATTTTCCAGCGTATAGTCTTCTCAAAAGATTCTACCGAGAAGACTATACGCTGAATTTCTTAATTATACTATTTTATTTCTCAGTGATGGACGGCCAGCCATCTTTATCAAAATATAAAGGCCTGATCTGCAGGGTAGCCATACCGTCATTCTGTGCATCATAAGCATGATTCAACAATACCGCGGTATTCCCTGACTGATATACCGCGCAATGACCGGGACCCTTCCAGCGGTCATCCCCTGCATCAACCAGTGTTCCGCCACCCTCAAGCATACTCTTTCCATCCTTGTCCAAATATGGGCCCTCCACTTTTTTTGACCGGCCCACCATGATCTTATAATTGCTGTCTGTTTTCTTGCAGCAAAAATCAAAGGACACAAACTGGTAGTAATATCCGTCACGATAGATAATGAAGGGTGCCTCAATCGCAGTATTTCCAGGCCTGCTGGCGATGGAAACCACCGGAGCACCAGCGTCAGGCTTCATGGTAGCAGGGTTCAGCTTCACCAGCTTAATGCCGCTCCAGAAAGATCCAAAACTCAACCAGGGCTGCCCTTTTCCATCTACAATCAAATTGGGATCAATACAATTGTAATCATCGGTCTCTTTGGACTGGATCACAGCTCCTTTGTCTTTCCACTCATACTCCGGGTCATCCGGATTTAATGTCTTGTTGGTTGCCAAACCGATCACTGAGGTATTCTTACCAAAAGCAGATACTGAATAATAAAGATAATATTCACCTTTATAAAAGGATATATCCGGAGCCCAAATGCTTTCCCTGGCTGTCGGCACATATTCCTTAAACCATGCCGGGTTTACATTAAACACACTGCCGGTATCCTTCCAGTTCGCACCATCCTCCGACTGCTTTGTTTTGATTCCATTACCGGTGTAGAAGATATACCATTTGTTCTCCTGCCGGGCGATGACAGGGTCATGAAGCCATATATCGCCCTTGAGCTCCCATTTCATATTATATAAGTCTATTCCAGGATCTGATGACTTAAATACATCCTTCAGCAACCATGTTTTGTTAAAGTATAGAAAAATTCCAACGGCTAACAGAAGTAAAGCTCCCGCCGATAACAAATTACTTTTTTTAAGCTTTTCTTTTATCATCCTATCACCTTCCAAGCTTATTAATTTCCTGATGACTTACTTCTTTAATGAATCTTTAACCGGAACTTTGAAATTGGGAGTTCCGTCTTGATTCCACTCCAGCTTTTGTGCCCTGGTATGACGATTGGGGTCATACAGCGGGTCCCCTTTGATTTCTTTATAGTTCCTGGCGTGGTAAACCAGGATATCTTCCTTTCCATCCGGAGATGTCGTAAAGCAATTGTGGCCAGGGCCATACTGTCCATTTTCTTCATTCGACTTAAATACCGGTTCCGGTAACTTGCCCCAGGCTTCGGGTTTTAATAAATCAGCATCTTCTGATGCCGTTAAAAGCCCCATGCAGTAATTCGAATCGGTAGCACTGGCTGAGAAAGTCAAAAATATTCTTCCGTTTCTTTTTAGAATTCCCGGTCCCTCATTCACCCTGAAACCGATTTTTTCCCAATCATATTCCGGGGTTGAAATCAACACCTGGTCTCCAGCAATGGTCCATGGGTTGCTCATTTCCGCAATATACAGGTTCGAATCCCCGCCAACCTTTTGCGCCCAGACCAGATATCTCTTCCCTTTATGCTCGAAAGTCGTGGCATCTAATGAAAAGTTACTGAAGGATGCTGTATTGGTTTCAGACTTTTGGATCATGCCCTTTTCGTTCCAGGTTCCGTTCAACGGATCAGGATCTGCACACTCCAGAACATAGGGACGGATGGCCCATTTGTCCTCTTCTTTTCCGGCAGCAAAATAGATATACCATTTCCCTTCAATGAAGTGTATCTCCGGCGCCCAGATGTGCTTGCTCATTGGACCGCTGTCATGCTTCTTCCAGACAATTTTGGGTTCAGCCTTGCCCAATTCCTGAATGGTTTTGGCTCTTCTGATTTCTATACGATCATACTCCGGAACAGAAGCCGTAAAGTAGTAGTATCCGTCGGTATGCTTGTAAACCCAGGGGTCTGCACGCTGTTCAACCACTGGATTTTTAATCTCCTGAACTTGTTCCTCCAGAACAGCATTCTTGCTTGCTTCCGGTGCAGTGGTACCAAGATTGCATCCACTAATGATAAAGCCCAGCAAAACTAATACTAAGGAGAGTTTCACTTTGAATAGTTTTTTAAAGTACATAGTTCCTCCTAATCATCCTTTGGTGTCTGAACCTTGTTTTATTGAAGGGATGGTTAAATCTATTCCGGCGTTATACTTCCCCCATATTATTGATGCTCATTGGGCGGGTACAGAATCACTCTGTTTCCCTCCATGTCCACTCTAACCATGCTTTTGCCCCTAACACCCCAGGCCTCCAGAAACTCCTTTGGTATCTGAAGCCTTCCTGCTTTATCAATGACAGCCATCTCCAGATGAGATTCTTCATCGGACTTCAAAGACTCTCCGGACTGGATTTCCGAGATCTCCTCAGCATAGCTTTTTTTCCGTATCAGTTCGCTGCTTGTTCTCCCATCCCTGATAGCAACGACACGGTCAACCTTTCTTGCCAGCTGCCTGTCGTGAGTCACAATAATAATCGTCAGGCCTGCATGTTTATTTAAATGCCGGAACAAATCCAGGATCTGAGAGGATGTTTTCGTATCTACGGCACCGGTAGGCTCATCTGCCAGCAGAAGTTTGGGATCATTGGCCAGAGCAATGGCAATGGCGACTCTCTGCTGCTCACCTCCGGACAATTGCTGCAGCTTGTTGTTCCTCCTATGGGACAATCCGACCAAATCCAATAGTTCCAATGCCTTCTCCTTCCTTTGCTTTCCCGATAGAATCATCGGAAGCAGGACATTATCCAAGGCACTGAGATAGGGAACAAGATTTCTAGCATTGTTCTGCCATACGAAACCTACAGTTTTTCTTTTATACTCCACCAGTCCCTGAGTGCTCATTTTTGAAAGATCATTGCCGTCAACCAGCAATTTCCCTGCGGAAGGCCGATCTAAGGCTCCGAGCATATTGAGAAGTGTCGATTTTCCGCTGCCGCTATTGCCGATGATGGCCATCAGCTCGCCATCCTCCACAATCAGGTCCAACCCTTGCAGCGCCACCACTTCAATCTCTGCCGTCTTGTAGATTTTCACCAGGTTCTCACACTCTACCATGCTCATCCCCCATAAATCCCGCTCTCAGACTCGTTCATGATCTGTCCGTCCTGCAGTTCATAAATTGTATCAGCCAATTCGATGATGTTCGGATCATGAGAAGTCATGACAATGGTCAGTCTCTCCTTCTCCACCAGATCGCGGAAAACTTTCATCACCTGCAGGCCCATTAACGTATCCAGTTGGGCTGTAGGCTCATCCGCAAAAATCACTTCAGGGCGGTGTGCGATGGCTCTGGCAATAGCCACTCGCTGCTGCTCTCCTCCGGACATTTCATGCGTCCTGTGCCCCATCCTCTTTTGGAGTCCAACAAAAGCCAGGCATTCCTCCGCTCGCGCCCTTCTTTTCTGTGGCTCATACCCAGCTACTCTTAAACCAAACTCTACATTCTCATAGGCAGACATCAACGGAATCAAAGCGACGGACTGGAAAACAAAGCCCATCTGTCGTCTTCGCAAGTCATCTCTTTTACTTTCAGCAAACTTTGTGATGTCTTGATTTTGAAAGAATATCTCTCCCTGATCCGGTCGGTCCAAAGCCCCCAGAAGATTCATAAGGGTTGTCTTGCCAGATCCTGAGCGTCCTTTGAGAATTGTGAGAGTTCCGGCTTTGATGTTCACATGGACATTCTTTAGGGCATGAATGCGTTCGGAACCGGATTTGAAAAATCTGTTGATGTTTCTTGCTTGGATTATTGATTCCATTAAATCCCCCATCACCATTTTATATCCCGACTAATCTTCACCAAGTTTGATCGCCTGATTGATCTTTATGCGGGCAAGTATCCCTCCAAGAATTACAAGGCCTGCTGCCATCATCGTTCCGGTCATGAAATAAACCTTCATTCTATCTCCAGCGAAGGATATGACTTTAAAAGGAGGCACTTGTGAATATGCATCAAAAGCCGTCTGGAAAAAGGGTACAAAAAGTCTGCTCGTCACCAGTCCGATAATTACTCCTGCTGCAACCCCTGCGCCTGACGTCAGCAACTGCTCTGTAAACATCATCGAAACAAGTTGCTTTACAGAAAGCCCCATGGCTCGGAAAATACCGAACTGCAGGATTCTTCCGTTGATAGACAGGATCCAGTACAACAGAAATCCTAAAAAGCATACTATGCAGCAGATGATAAATCCCAGGGTCATGGCTCCGTTGATGGCCAGTTGAAACGGATTGTTTTTCAACTCCACCAGTTTCAGGTTTGCATCAATCAGGCTGGCAACGTTCAGATTTTTTTGTTGAATTTCTTCATAGACCTGACTGCTGGTAGCCGTCGGTTTCAGTTTCAGCCAAACTTCATAAGGCTCCAGTGAAAGATAGTCCTGGATATATTGGAGGTTTCCCACCAGCAGGGAAGGCCGAACTTTTTCATCTTCCATAGGATTGATGTTGGGATTCCAGGAGGGCCAGTAATCAATCACCCCGTATACCGTAAAGTCTGCCTTTCCAGTTCCCGGCCAGCTGACCTGAATATAATCTCCCTCCTTGATCCCCAGCTTCTCGCTCAAAGATTTTGATATCAGGCAAGCACTAGGTTCGGAAGTTAGAAGGTTCAAATATTCATGAATGTGCGCTTTTAAAAGCCCCTGTCTGAACCATGCCGTTTCTCCAAAATCATAAGGATCGATTCCCATCAGGTCTACCTTGTCTGCATTCTTTTCTCCTGCTTGAATCAAAGCATCCTCCCTTTTAAAAACCTTTGCAGCATGTTCAACTCCCCCCAGTTCGGTAAAGGGTAGAAAGGATGGCTCGTAGTATTGAACCTTGCTCGCGGTTGTCATGCTTGCTGCCTCTTCTCCGCTTCCGGGGTAACTGCCACCCGAAGGCTTGTCGCTCTCCCATAAAGGAGCCAGCGCCATCGTACTGCCAATACTGTAATATATTTTCTCCTTAGCGTTCAGGTTGATGGTACGTGCCGCTACAGAGCTGAAAATCCCTACTGACAAGGTCATCACAAGAAATACTAGAAGAAAATGATAGGTTTTAAAAGAACGTCCGATCTGTATCAGGGCAGCATATGCAGATGGAGGCCATATCCTCCTGCCGGCCGTATAAATCAGCTGGAGGATCAAAGGGTAGAATCTGATCAGCAGCAATCCTGACCCCAGGATAAAGAGAGTCGGTACCAGGAACATCAGCGGATCGATCTGCATCTCCGCCGCTAGAATTCCAGAAGCCCTTACCACATGCTGATTGTTTGAGAATGAGAAAATTCCGTAAGCTGCAATACCTAATAGAATGATATCCAGGAAAGACTTCTCCCAAAAAGTCATCTTATGGTACCGGGAAAGTTTTCGTTTATGATCAATAATGCTCGTTTTCCCTGCGGCAAAAGCAGGAACAAGCATCGTAACGATCGACAGAAGAACCGTAAGCAGTGCATATAGGTAAGCATCTCCATTCAGTTGGACGTCCAGCGCTTTCCTTTTTGTGAATTCAAGGAAACCGTCTGAGGCTCCCAGAAATTTGGTCAAATACAGTCCCAGAATCGGTCCGAGGACAAAGGAGACCCCTCCAAGAATGGTTCCTTCCAGTAAATACCCGAATACGATTTGCAGGCGCGTAGCTCCTCGGCTGGATAAGAGCGCCATTTCATTTTTCTCGCGGTCTGTGATCAATTTTGATATCATAAAAAGATAAAGTCCAAGCATGAGGAGAATCGGAACATTCAATGCCCAAAGCATCCGGATAAGCTGCCGACTTTTCTCACCATACTTGTAAATTACCTCTTTAATGCTTGGAGCCTCGATACTGACACTGCTCTTGTATCCCAAACTATCGAGATCGGACTTGAGCTTTTCATATCCATACATGCTGGTCCCAAGCGAATTCACCTTCATGGCATGGTAATCAAAGGCATAATACCATCTGGCCATGTACAGGTGATAGGGGTCTTTTTCAATAAACTCGCTTCGAAGCAGGGCTTCATCCATGAGAAAACTTTCTCCAAAGCGCTCAGGAAGAAAGAATGTCCAATAGGGATCATCCTTCCTTTTGACGGTAAAAACCCCTACAGGCTTTACCTTGATAGGGCTGATTCCCCATTTGGTCCTCACGTCTTTTAATGCAATGGTTTTCCCAAGTACCAGATCGAGTTTTCTGAGCGCATCCTCAGAAACCAATACTTCGTAAACTCCGTCAACAGGTTCAAGTCGTGGCATACCTCCATCGATAAGTTGAATATGCTCTCTCAAATCCGACAGGGAATCCAGGCTGGCATATTTTCGGTCACCGGTATTGGTCTTGGCTTCTTCGGACTCTATCAGTTTTTTGTCCGTCGAATAATTATAAACCTTCGCCAATACCGGCAGACGGATGTGCTTTTCAACACTGTCACGGATATATTTGTCCCGCTTTTGAAAGGCTTCTTGGGTCTTTTTAAAAAAGACTGCGATATCCTCGTTTTTCAATACGGCCTCATCTTTGGCTTCAAGCTCGTCAATCTTTTGGTTAATGGACGTAGTGTCCAGCATAGAGGAAATTAAAAAGCCTCCGGTAAACCTCTCATTTTTCGTCTGATAGTTTTCCAGGTCCTTGATGAGGGATTTTTGAAGGACGGCCTGTGTATACATGGGAATGCTGCTAACCAGGGCAACGGAAATGACAAGCCCAATCAGCATGGAAAAGATCAGCCATTTGTTTTTTACCATTTTTAAAAATATCATTCCGATCAATGCCATGTAGCTACCCCGTTTCTAATTCAGAATCACCGTCTGACCTTCTTTGACCCCAGAAAGAATTTCCGCTTCATAATCCGATTCTATACCAACCTTAACGTCATATTCCTTCTTACTGCTTCCATCCATCACTTGTACAAAGGTTCTGCCAACCAACCGCTTCAGGGCTTTTTTCGGGACTGTGAGCACATCTTTCTTGCTTTGAACCTCTATGGTAAAATCGACGAACTCCCCCCACTTCACACCTTCCGGCAAATCATTTGCCTTGATGACGATGGCGTTTTTATATTTCTCCAATGCATCCTTGGGGGCATTATCCGGACATAAAATGACTTCCCCCTGATAGCTGCTGTCTTTATATTTGACATTGGCTCTCATTCCAACCTTGATGTCGTTAACACTTTGGGAAGGCTGATAGTAGATCTGGAGCTTACTTGGGTCTGAGACTGTGACCACCTTTTTATAAGCTTCTACGCTGTCTCCTGGCTTTAAATCCTCGATAAAGGTTATAATCCCATCAATGGGTGAGGTCATATTCGCCTTTTTTAATTGATTGTTAAATTCCTCCAGCTCAATTTTTGCATTTTCCAGGTCAATTTGCTGAAGATTCAAGCTTGTCTTCATATCTTGCGCCTCTTTAGGGGTAAGCAGGCCTCCTCCGGGAACAGACGTGTACTTGTCATACAGCGCCTTCTGAGACTCCAGTTGAATTCTTATCTTTTCAACCATATTTTTTTGCTTTCGAATCTGACTTTCCAGGTTTCCTGTATCCAGTCTGGCCAGGACCTGTCCCTTTTTCACAGCTTCACTCAGTTTGACCTCAATCTTCTCCAACTTTCCACCGGAAGCTGTAAAGTAAAGGGTTTCCTCGTCAACCGCGATAAGGTTGCCCGAACCTGTCAGGGTTTTTGAAATGTCTTTTCTTTCAACCTTGTATAGCTCGTATTCCGTCCGCTTCGGTTTTACAAGCGGAGGTGCCAGGGCTTCTTCCTCCTCAGGAAGGATACCGCAGCCTGCAAGCAGGTTCCCCGCTATAATGATCCAAGCTATGATAAAACACAAGTATTTCCTAGGTAATTTTCCCACTCGCTTCCCCCCAATATTTCATATGCTTCCTGGACAGCTTGCCTGCCATACTTCATTGTACTTTATTTTTTGCCGCCTCTTGCTGAAAAATATTTACCTTTGATTCAATTATTTTTACTTTCTGCAATCGAATAATAAATCTTCGGTATTTTGAATGAAGTATCATCGCTCAGAATCATCTGCCTTATTCCACTTGCTTTTTCCGGGATGGGGGCAATCTTTGTTTTTTCTCATTGCTCTCATCTGTACAAAGCACCCACAGTATTTGCAGGTTGTATCATAGTACAGCCCCGAACACTGACGGCATTCGGACATCCGCATATTATACACCGGCTGGGAAACTTTTTCTTCCTCCGGAATCGTCAGAAGGAATTCCTCCATTTTTTCTTTCACCTCATCAAAGGGGTGCCGAACAGATCTCCGGCACCCCTTGCACTCATTTTTTGAGTTCATAATCTACTCCTGTTATCACGACTAGCTTATAGAAAGCTGAACTACGGACATTTTGGGTATTACAGCTTTGAAGCCCGATGCAACCATTTCTATTCCGCTGAATTCCGCTGGTTTTACCCGTTCGGGATGTTCAAAGGTGTTGTGTTCCGTCATGGTTTCGGCACTTAGCAGCTTTCCGGTAACATCAGCAATTTGCAAGCCCGGAAGTTCGAAGATCATTTCCGATGCAGTATTGGGATTGAGATTACACAGTGTTATATGAATTACACCTTTCGCGTCTTCCGATGCCGATACGCACATCTGGGGCACTTTTTCTCCCCCAAATTCATAATTCCCGCACTCAAGGACAGCTGTCAGCAATTTTGCATCATGATGGACCTTGTACAAGTCAAATACATGGTAGGTGGGTGTTAGCAGCATTTTCTCACCTTCCGTCAGGATCAAAGCCTGCAGAACATTAACAATTTGTGCAATATTCGCCATTTGAACCCGATCACAATGGTTATTGAAAATATTCAGATTGATCCCTGCTACTACAGCATCCCGGATGGTGTTCTGCTGGAAAAGAAAGCCGGGATTGGTCCCCGGTTCGACCTGATGCCAGGTCCCCCATTCATCGACAATCAAGCCTACCCTTTTCTCAGGATCATAGACATCCATGATCGCGGAATGCTTGGTGACCAGTTCTTCCATATAGAGAGTGTGTTTCATGAGTTTAAACCATTCAAGCTCGCCAAATTCAGTTGCAGATCCCCATTCAGGCCACTTTTCACCGGTGATGGTGTAGTAGTGCAGACTTAGCCCATCCATCAGGTTTCCAGCTTCCCGCATCATCACTTCAGTCCAGTGATAATCCGCGGTATTCGGGCCACAGGCAATCTTGTACAGTTTATTGCCGCCGTAATTCCGTGCATAGGTCTGGTAATGCTTGTAAAGATCCGCATAGTACTCTACACGCATATTACCGCCGCAGCCCCAGTTTTCATTACCAACACCAAAATACTTCAAGGCCCAGGGCTCGGACCTTCCATTTGTCTTACGCAAGCTTGCCATGGGGGATTCCCCGTCAAAGGTCATATATTCTACCCATTCGGACATTTCCTGTACTGTGCCGCTTCCCACATTCCCGCAAATATACGGATCGCATTCCAGTTGCCGGCATAACTCCATAAATTCATGGGTTCCAAAATGGTTATTCTCCACAACTCCACCCCAGTGGGTATTCACCATATATTTTCTATTTTCTCGCGGACCAATGCCGTCTTTCCAGTGATACTCGTCCGCAAAACAGCCTCCCGGCCATCGCAGTACTGGAATTTTGACTTTTTTCAAAGCCTCTACCACATCGTTCCTGATCCCGTTGGTGTTGGGTATGGGAGAATCTTCTCCGACCCAAAAGCCCTCATATATGCACCTTCCGAGATGTTCTGAAAAGTGACTGTAAATATTTTTATTGATGGTGCCTTTCTTGAGGTTGGCGTAAACTGTCAGTTTGCCCATTTAATCCATCTCCTTTGAATATGATGTTTCTATATAGCCAATAAAGATTCTTTTTTGGATTTTGACCTTAAGACTTTATCAGACGTATACGTTGATGTCTTCTTCATTGAAATAAGTATATCACGATCAGAGATCCTGTTCGTTGGACTTGTTGCGGATTTATTTTGAAATATTGCAAATGTTGAATCCGCTATTTCTTTTCAGCCTTCTGCAAAGCATCCAAGACAGCTCCCTTGAACAGTAAATTGGACCATGTAGCACCGGTAACCGTATCTACCTTGTTGATGTCCTGTTCACTGACCAGCTTTTCACTATAGCCTTTCAATCCAGCGAGGTCATTTTTGCACTGTTCACGATAATGCGGATTGCTCCCGCCTTCACCAGGAAACATTTCAGGTCCATAGCTTTCATCAAAGACTCTTTCCTTTATTCCCTTTAACTTTTTCAGCACTTCCTGATCCATAGCCGCTTCCGAGTAAGAAATTCGTTTTGACACATCTCCATCTATAATCTTTACCTCTACACTTTTTATTTTACTATCCTGTATGGTGACCCTGGCTGTAGCATAATAGCTCTCCGCTGTTTCCTCTGATTTGCCTTCATATACTCCGTCAGCATATCTCTTTGCTGATGCTGTTCCATCGTAGATACTCTCCGGCTTCCCTGTCTCCTTCTTCGAATCAGAAGCTTTATCCTTCTTCATCGACTCCTTTTTTTCAGTATCAGAAGCCAGGCTGCTTTCCCTAGAATCAATCTTCTCTTCTGCTTTTGAACAACCATTGAATAAGAGACCGAAGACAGCAATTATTGCAATAGGTAGAATTAGTTTTCCTTTCATTGTTTTCCTCCTCTAATATGCATATAATGTAAAATCAAAAGCGTATAGCCGGTATATATAGATATAAAGCCTGCAAATTGTTTTCTCACCCAAGTCCCCGCTTATTTCAAAAGAGCGGAACTTCGCTCTCCTTCGCATAATTTGCGATGACAGCCTTATATTCCTTGGGGCTTTTCCCGAAATACTTCTTGAAGTTTGTGCTGAAATAGCTGATATCTTCATATCCCACCTTTTCAGCAACTTCATAGATTTTATTGTCGCTGTTCTTGATCAGCAGGCTGGCTTTCTCCATCCTTACTCTGGTAACATAGTCCCAGTAATTTATTCCGATTTCCTTTTTAAATACCCTGCTCAACTGGTACTTACTGATATAAAATCTTTCAGCAATGTTGTCCAGAGACAGATTTTCATGGTAGTTCACATCGATATAGGATTTAATTTCCTTCACAATATCAATGTCCGATTTGGATCGCAAAGATCTGATCCTGCCCAGAATCGCAAAAAATCTCCTGGAGAACTCCATTTCCAGAATATTGATATCCGCCCAGGGGAAAATATGCTGTTGAGTAATCTCATCAAGTAAAATATTCTTACCATGATATTCTTGCCGCAGTTTCTCGTTGATAGTTGCTATGAGACTATTGCAGGCAAGCAGCACCATATTCTTTGAGACTTTATATTTCCGGAAATAATCAAAATAATTCTTTATAGAATCAATACATTTGAATTCATAGTAATTCATACGTATACAATCCAGCACCTCCCTCGTTAGTGTGTCAAGGGCTGTATTATCAATCCTGTTCGCAAGCAAGGCATTGGAATAATAATATACGTCTTCAGAGGAATAGAACGCAAGGTTTAGAGCTTCCTTTGCCTTTAAGTAAAGCTCTTTAATATCCTCCATATTCTCTGAAGCATTGCTTACTCCGGCAATGAGGTCTATACTCCCGCATTCTTTTTTAAATGCACGCAGTACTTCCAATAAAACAGTGCATTCTGTTTTATAAGTCTCTTCTCCGCAAACCAACCCAATCATCAGATATTCCTCTTTATTTATCTGAAGTCCCGGGCAATCCTTCAAAAGACTTTTCTTCAAATACTGGCTGAAATCCTCCATTATGTTTTCCAAAGCAGGGTTTCTGTTGAGAAAAAACATGCAAAAAAACTGCCTTGCATTGGTGTCTTCCAGTATCCGTTTGAAATCGTTGCAAGTATTGTCACTGCATTTATAGCTATAAACCATAGCACTTAATGCTTCCTCGATGATTGCACCCTTTTCATTTTCGATCTCATTAGCCATGCTGCTGATTACAGAGCCAAGCTTTTTAGAGTCTATGGGTTTTAGCAAATAATCCTTGACGCCGAACCTTAAAGCCTGCCGTGCATACTCGAATTCATTATAAGCGCTTAATATGACAACCTTCTGCTTGATATGAAGGTTTGCAAGTTCCTGAATCAGCTGCAGGCCATCCATTTGAGGCATTTTTATATCCAGAAGCACCAGATCGGGGTGGGTTCTTCGGATCATATCCAGAGCTTCACTTCCGTTATACGCGTGCGCTACTTCAGTAACCCTGATGCTTTTCCACTCTATCGCGTTGTCCATGAATTTATGGACCGAGGCTTGGTCATCCACAATCAAAATCTTCATTTTGCCGATCCTCCTTCGTATTTTGCAATCAGAAGATTAATGAGCGTATACTTGCCTTTCTCACTGAGAATAGTAAGACCATAGTTTTCTCCATACTTCAGCTTGATTCTTTGATTGACATTCCGCAAGCCGACCTTTGAGTCTTTGATGGAAGGATTATTTACATATGCTGTCAGCTTCTCCAGTTTATCTGCTCTCATTCCCTGGCCATTATCCTTAATGGAGATCAGGATACCTTCCTCAACAGTTTTGGCGGAAATTGCTATCTCCCCATTGCAGGGACATTCCTTGAAGCCGTGAATAATACAGTTCTCGATGACAGGCTGCAGCAAAAGCCTGGGAATCTTATACTTGTAGACTTCTTTTGAAATATTAAAAAACACCTTCAAATTACCCTCAAATCTTTTCGAGCATATATTGGAATAGTTTTTAAGATACTTTATTTCCTGGGATATGGGTACCATTTCCATCCCTTTATGTACGGAATATCTGAATAAATCACTGAGAGAAAGCAGAATGCTGTTGGATTCCTCAATGTTCCCGCAGACGATTTCTGTCTGAAGCATCTGCAGCGTGTTATAAATCATGTGCGGATTGATCTGGGATTGCAGGTTCTCCAACTCGGCTTCTTTTAAGCTGAGTTTTGATTTATAGTTTTCTCTGATCAGTGTACTGATTCTTTCGATCAGTTCTTCAAATTTCCTTCCGATGATATTCAATTCCCAGAAGGTGTAGTCCCTTCTTTGAACGACCATACTATCCAGTTTGATGCTGTCCATGGTATGGATCAGCTTGTTAAACGGAATCATCAGAACGTAGACAATGAAAAAGAAAATGATCAGTTCGACAATCATGGAAATAATAATAATCTTAACAATATTGTCTTTAAGGGGTTGTGCATGCGCATTGATCTCAGAAAGCGGAATGACGGAGATCAGCTTCATGTCTGTAATTTTCGAAGTATGGTACATGATCAGCATCTCTCCTCCCGGCCCCTTGGAAATAAAACTCCCCAACCTGTCCTGGAGGATTCTTGACTTTTCCGGCAGGCTGAAATCAGTCCCTACCAGGCTGCTATCCTTGTGAGCCAGAATTTTTCCGTTCTTATCGCTGAGGAAAATGGTACCCGTCTTTTCAAAAGTATTCAATTTCAAAATATTATTCAAATTGTACAGATCAAGGTCACATATGACCGTTCCCAGGAACTCTCCGTCGGACAGCTTGATCGGGAATCCTATGGAAAGGGTCAGTTTGTCGTTTCTTTTTACATCCGATTGATAATAGTCTGAACTATGTATTCCAAAATTGATAAACCGGTTGTCTTCCTTCAGGGCTTCCGTATACCAGGATTGCATGGAAAAGTCATAATCCCATCTCAAAGAATTCTGTGTTCCGTAAGAACTTAGATAAAACTTGTTTTCTCCGATGATGATGATATCGGATATCAGTGGCTTCAGCCAATAGTTCGCCACTACCTCGGAAATGTTTTTCCGGCTCATCAGCCGATCCTCGTCCGACATGTTCTGATAGTCTTTCAGGCATCGAAGCACCAGCGGATTATTGGAGAGCAGGATCAAAGGCGTCTGAACGTCCTCAAGATTATAATTCAGGTTACTGATGGCCTGATCCATGATTTTTGACGTATATACCGTAATTTCGTTGGTCAGTATGGTAGAGGACTTATTGGTCGTAAGATATCCGAGAATCAGAAGCAGCAAGGTATTTACCAGCAGAAATGATGTAAATATTACCGTCGGAATTGATTTCCTTTGAAAGAATGATTTCAGCCTGGTTTTTAAATTCAGCATCTTTCCCCACCCTTTTTTAACGCATTTATCAGCTTTCTTAGGCTTTTCCCGGTAAGCTGCAAGCTGCCTTCCGAATTACAAAACAAATTGGAACCTGCTTTTTCAGCACGTTCCAAGTAATACTTTCAATCTTCAAATAAATTCAACAAAACCTTTTCTCCATCATCACTATCAACCTTTCACTGCGCCCTCTGTCATACCCTTGATCAGGTATTTTTGTGTAAAGATATAGAATACCAGCAGCGGCAGCATGATCACCGTCGTAATGGAAAGTCCGAGTCCCCATTCAACCGCAAACTGGTCTCTGGTCTTGAGAACCTGTAAAACCAGGGTTGCATTCTCTGGTGAACTCAGGAACAAGTAAGGATTAATAAAATCATTCCATACAAAAAACACGTTAAAGATCACAACCGTTGCGATCATGGGGGTCATCAGCGGAAATATGATCTTCCAAAAACATCCCCACACACCGCAGCCGTCAATGGTTGCCGATTCGAACAAGTCTTTCGGAAGTGTTTTCATATACCCTACATAGAGAAACACCGCCAGTGAACTTCCAGCCAGGTACAGAAAGATGACACCCGGAACTTGATTGATCAGTTTTGTCTTGATCATGATCTGATATACCGGGATAAGTAGGGCCTGGGTTGGAATCAGATAGCCCATGATGATCAGTCCGCTGATCATTTTGTTGAAGCGATTCGGGTTGAACACGATGGGATAGGCAGCCATCGCAGCAAATATGACAATCCCCGCCACCGAAAAAATCGTGATTTCAAAATTATTCAAAAGGCTTCTGGCTACACTGAACCGTTCAAATACAGCAACATAATTTTCAAGGGTAGGGGTGAAAATCAAGCCATAGGGATTTGCTGAAATCTCGGTTTGTTCCTTCAAGGAGGTAGCAACAATAAAAAGGAACGGATAAATTACAATCAGTGCCAAAGGAAAAAGTATGATAGTCTTAATCATTCCAGCTCTTTTCCCCATTTAGTTCACCTTCTCTTCCAGTTTTGACATCGCTGACGTCTGAATCAATGTAATCACAAGGATCAATAAAAGAAACACAATCCCCAGAGAACAGGCATATCCTATTTTCCCTTCCGTGATCCCCCTGACGATCAAGACCTGCGTGATACTGGACATACTGTTTGCGGGTCCGCCTCTTGTAAGCGCAAAGGGAAGATCAAAGACCCTGAGGCCACCCGTCAGCAGTGTCATGATGCTGATTTTTGCAGCTGGAGTCAACATTGGAAGCGTGATATATTTGATCCTTTGAAGCATGCTTGCACCATCAATTTGGGCTGCTTCGTAATATTCCTCAGGTATGGATTGAAGGTAGGCCAGGTATATGGTTGCATTCCACCCTGTGGCGAACCATACGCAGACCAGAATGGAGCATAACCTAGCCCAAAAGATATCTCCGAGGAAAGGAATCCCTTCAAGATGAAAAACATTTATTAGTATCGAATTAAGAAATCCGTTGTCGTCCGAGGATAAAAGGTATTGAAACACAAATCCGAGAACAAAAGCACTTACACAGGAAGGAAAATAAAATGTCGCTCTATACGTATTCCTTCCAGGAAATTTGGAGTCCAGCACTAACGCAAGAGGAATCGCTGCCAGCGTAACCAAAACAGTAGTTCCAATGGTATAGATTGCTGTATATCCCATGGAAGCCTTGACGAGTTCATCCTCCATCAGCGCTTTATAGTTTTCAAATCCTAAAAAGGAATAACTTACATTTTGAAATGAAATCTCCGTAAAACTATAAATAAAGCTGAGTATCATTGGTATTAAAACAAAAGAACTGTAGAATAGGAGCACCGGAACCAGAAACAACTCAAACTGAAGGTTCCTGCTAAATTTATTATTGGCCCGCATACTATGAATCAGTCTATTCACCATATCAATTCCCCACCATTCGAACAGGATGCCTTGTTAAGCCTGTGGCCATCTGTTTGTCTGTCCATCGACCCGATTAAAACAAAGCTTTGAAAATCTATGCATACCCACAGAAGGCATCTTACCGAGATGCCTTCTGTAAGCAGTTATCAACATCGGTTTATTTTGCTGTATCCAGTGATTTAGCTACTTCTTCGGGTGTCATTTTTCCAAGGATCATTTTCTGAACATTGTCTACATAAGTTTTTCTCAAAGTTTCAGTATTCTTTGTCCACCAGAATAATGGCAGGTACTGCTTGCCGGCTACAACACTTTTAGCTGCTTCTCCCATATGTGGATCGAGTGGCGCCTGATAATCCTTCAGTGTCTGGAAGTCTCCAAGAACTTTTGCATTTACCTTTCCGCCGTTTGCAGTATGTACCCAGTTCATGAATTTCATCGCAGCTTCTTTCTGCTGAGTCTTTGAATATACGGCATAGGAAGGAAGCGGACCGCCAAAGTACCATTTTGCGCCGGGTTTTGAACCGGGAACGCCCATGATCGCGTAATCACACTTTGGATTTGCCTTTTCGATCTGCGCCGGAGTCCATACGCCTCCAAGATACATTCCTAGTTTATCCTGTGCAAAATCATTGATCTGTTTGTCTTCAGGGATACCGATTGTCTTTGCTGAGACATAACCCGGCTTGACAAACATATCGTTGAACAGCTTCATGGGTTCTGTCCAAAAATCTGCATTGGTTTTGGTTCCCGCATAAATCTGGTCCTGGTGGTCCGGAACAAATTCAACCACATTGGAAGCGAATACACCGGTTAAGAGGTTCAAGGAAGCATCCTGGAACTGATTTGCAAAAGGCAGTATACCGATATCCTTAATCTTTTTCATGTCTTCAGCAAGTTCATCCAGGGTATCCGGTTCTTTGGTGATTCCGGCCTTTTTAAATACAGTCTTGTTGTACACGATACCGCCAACCCAGTTACCGGCGGATGCACCGAGAAGCTTTCCGTCGCGGGAATATAGTTTTCTGTTCAGGTCGTTCAAATTTGCGGCAAAGGATTCATTGGTCAGGTCCATACAATAACCGCCTGCATGAAGGTCACTGATATTTTCAGGCAAGCAATAGAAAACATCCGGCGCCTGGTTGGTAATCAGCATTGTCTTTAGTTTTTCCAAATAAGGCTGTACTGCAGGAGCTTGAGAATACTCAACCGTAATATCCGGAAACTCTTTATTGAATTCAGTTATGATTTCTTTCATTCTGTCTTCGCCGATCCATAAGAAGACTTTAATCTTTGTTTTGGCAGCAGGTTTAGCAGCCTCTTTTTCCTTCTCCTTTGCCGGTTCCTGTTTTACTTCTGTTTTACCGGTATCCGTGCTGGCCGCTGGAGCCTTTCCGCCACACCCGCTCAATAACATTCCGAGAGACAGTATTACTACCAATACCAAACTGATGGTTTTCATACCCGCTTTAACCATTTTTCTTCCTCCCCATAATTCTTGATTCAATTTTTTACTTAGATTGCATTACAGACAAGAAAATTACTTTTCGCGAAACAGGTAATTTTAATGCATTCATTATCTAAGTGAATTATATCAAACAGGGATTTCCAGACCATTTGATTTGTTGCCAATTTCTTTTGAATTATTGCAAAACCGTAGGGTTCAAAAATTAGGGGAAAGACATCCAAATGCCTATTCCCCGTATTTTGCTGCAACTTCGATCCGTTTTTTAAGTCATTACAAGGATATTTACCGAATGAGGCTTGATTTCAACATTGATATCCTTGTCTACTTCTACTTTTACAGGCTCAGCGGTCGTGCAGACTCTATCCGGATGATGCACATCATTATAAGCATTCTTGGAGTCGCCACTGATTCCGTATAGTATTGCGGTTGTAAATTCACGATAAGAACCGGAGTCGATTTTTACTGAGATTGTTTTATCCGGATGCCTGTTCACAATTGCGATTCTCAACTGAGATCCATTTCCACTTACAGTGGCTACGATATCAAGGCTTGGCACTCTCACAGCCTTTCCTTCGCAGCTGACCTCGAAATACTCGTTGTCCGGCATCCATACATCCACAACTTCATCCCCCATATATTTCGTATAGAGTTCAAAGACATAATATGTAGGCCTCTTTACAATCCCGTTCTCAAATGTATAGATAGCGCCTCTTGTATTCACGGCAGGAGCAAAATTGGCCATTCCAACAGTTTTGCAATGCTTCAAGCACTGATTGAGGAAGCATGCGTTAAAAACCGCATCCGCCATGGTATAGCTGGCATTGAAATCATTGTCATCCCTTGCTTTCGCGCATACCTCGGCAGGTACATTTTCAAACTGGTGAACATGAGGGTGGTACCAGCCTCTCAGATTCCATTCATCAAAAGCGATTCTTATTTTCCCGCTGTACCCCAATGCACCCAAAATACTTTCCGCCTTTAAAATCGGCTCTTCAATTTCAGTGGTATAAGCCATACAGCTTTCATAATCAGACAGCTTGTTGGTAAACCATATTTTATCCCAATACCCGTGTATCGAGATCCAGTCCAGGAATTGCCCCGCTTCTTTCAGAAGTTTGAGATTCCATTCAATATCGGTGATACTGGCAGCCAATAATTCGATGGAAGGGTCGACCCGCTTCATCATTTTTGCCGACTCCAATACAAAACGGCCCCATTCATCCGCTGATTTTGCACCGATCTCCCACTGCCCGTAATTTTCATTTCCAATACTCCAGTACTTGACACCATGGGGTTCTTCGTGGCCGTTTTCAATTCTGGCCTTCGCCCATTTACCTTCACTTTTCAAATTGCAATATTCTACCCAGTCGCTCATGTCCTCAGGTGAACCCGTTCCTGCATTCGTACATATGTAAGGCTCTGCGCCGGTTTCCCTGCAAAAATCGATAAACTCGTCCGTTCCAAAAGAATTGGGTTCTTCAACCCTCCAGGATTTATCAAAAACAGCGGTTCTGCTTTTCCCGATCCCATCCTTCCAGTGATAGGACGAAACAAAACACCCGCCCGGCCACCGGATGATGGGAGTTTTTATTTCCTTCAGGGCTTGAATGACATCTTTTCGAAAGCCCATGCCGTTTGCAAGTATAGAATTCGGGTCAAATACCCCTCCGTAAATCTGGCGGTGAAAGTGTTCCAAGAAGTGCCCGTAAATCTTTGTATCCCTTCTCCCAATCCTTCTTTTGGGTTCAATAAAAACCTGCATTTGCATCCTAACCAGCCCTCCATTCCTCCGTAAACAAATCCGGATATAAAATTACAGGCATCCGGTTTATGTTCCCGCTGCCTGTAATTATTTTTTCTTTTATGATCTGATGCATCTTAATGCCCGGATACGTCGAACCATAAATCTCACAGTTTATTTATTTTGTCGCTTTTGAATCTGCCGCCGGAACCCCAAAGTCCGGTGTTCCATCTGCCTTCCAGTTCAATACTTTCGCCCTTGCATGGCGATTGGGATCATAAAGCGGATCTCCTACGATCTCTTTGTAGCTTCTTGCATGATAAATCATCACATCTTTGGTTCCGTCCTCGGAAACCGTAAAGCTGTTGTGTCCGGGGCCATACTGGCTGTTCTCTTCATTACTTTGGAAAACAGGTACTCTGGACTTGCTCCAGGAATTCGGATCAAGCAGATCCGCCGTATCCGCAGCAGTCAGCAGGCCCATGCAGTAATGATGATCGGTAGCGCTGGCGGAATAGCTGATAAATATTTTCCCATTTCTTTTAAGAACTGCAGGACCTTCATTTACCCAGAAGCCAATCCTTTCCCAATCGTAATCCGGTGTGGTCAGCATGACCTGGACCGTTGAAATGGTCCACGGATTGCTCATTTCAGCAATATAAAGATTTGAAATGCCACCGGCACCATTTACTTTTTGGGCCCATACAAGATACCTTTTTCCGTTATGTTCAAAGGTGGTTGCATCCAGAGAAAACTCTGTAAAGGAGAAGGGATCATTTTCAGGCTTTTGAATCATTCCCTTTTCTATCCAGGTTCCTGTCATGGGATCACCGTCCGCGCACTCAAGTACATAGGGACGCAGCGCCCAAATATCGTCTATCTGGCTTCCTGCAAAATAAATGTACCATTTCCCATCGATGAAATGAATCTCAGGAGCCCAGATATGCTGACTCATAGGACCACTTTCATGCTTTCTCCAGACTACAGTTTCTTTCGCTTCTGCTAGTCCCTGGATCGTTTTTGCCTGTCTTAATATGATTCTGTCATACTCGGGAACTGAAGCCGTAAAGTAATAAACTCCATTGCTGTGGCGATATATATAAGGATCCGCACGTTGTTCGATTAATGGATTCATAAAATCAAGTTCCTTCATCCTGTTGGCCTCCCTGATGTTTTTAAGTTACACCCATCTATAGTAATCCTTGTTTTTTCCAAAATTAATATTGCTTATCCTTTGACGCCACCCACGGTGAGACCGGAGATAAACGCCTTCTGATTGAAAATAAATACGAGGATGATCGGAATCACCGACATCACAGCACCGGAAAGCAATAAATCGTAGTTATTGCCGTAAGGAGTAATCAGGGACTGGAGTCCGATGGGCAATGTCAGCATTTCGTTGGACCTCAGTACGATCAATGGCCAGACAAAGCTGTTCCAGCTTCCCATGGCTTGAAGTATTGTCATAGCTCCAAATGCCGGAAGCATCAGGGGCATCATGATCTTGAAGTAGATTCCATACTCCGTACAACCGTCAATTCTACCCGCATCTAAAAAGTCTTTGGGCAATCCAATGGCATACTGCCTGAAGAAGAAGATCGCGAAAGGAGATACTACGAAGGGAAGAATCGCACCCCAGTGAGTATCAATCAGTTTCATTGTAATCGAAAGCTTATACAAAGGCAGAATCAGGATTTCTACAGGAACCATCATGACGATCAGTACGATGATAAACAGAAGATTTCTTCCTTTAAACTTATAAACAGCTAATCCATATCCCACCATAGAGGTTAAGAAAAGGGACAGAACTGTACTTAATAGGGTGATGATCAGACTGTTCTTATACCAATAAAGGTAAATTCCATCTTTTCCTTCAAGTAAAAGCTTGTAATTGTCAAAATTCATCTTGCTGAAATCAACATTAAAAGTGATTCCCTTCCGGATCATTTCAGACCCAGGAAAGAAGGAGGACTGCAGCAGGAAGAAAAATGGCGCCAAACAGAATAAACTAACGATCAGCAGCAACACATAAGATCCCGTGGACAGCAATATGTTCTGCATTTTTGAATTCTTCATCCTTACTCACTCTCCTTCTTAAAGAATCCTGTCAAAGTCAATTGAATCAGATTTACAATCATTACTATACCCAGCAGCGTTATACCTACTGCGGAACCTGCCCCCAGGTTGTTTTCATTAAAGCCCTGCTGATAAATATAGTTGACCAGAGTCAGCCCGATATCTCCAGGGGATCGCGGACCTGCAAACATGGTGTAAGACTCTGCGAACATGGAATATCCGCCGTATACGCTGATGGTGATTACATAAATGATGACCGGTTTGAGGCCTGGAACGGTAATACTGATGAACTTGTGCCAGGCATTCGCTCCATCAATGGATGCGGATTCGTACTGTTCCGTTGGAATCCCCTGCAAGCCGGAGAGGAAATAAATCATATTAACTCCCAGCCACCTCCAGGTACATAGAAGCACCATGGCAAACATAGCCGTATTCTTTCCCTGAAGCCATACTTTTGGTGGTACTCCAAACATTCCAAGAATTGAATTCAGCAGCGTTGTTTCCTGCTCTCCAAATGCAAGTCTGAAGAATAACCCGGCAATAATAACCGAAGTCAGGGCTGGTATAAAGAATGCGGAACGGAAGAAATTGCTGCCTTTTGTCATTTTGCTGTTCAAAAGTACTGCGATTAGGATCGGCAGCGGAATCAATACCAGGATCGTCCAGAAGGTATACTTTGTAGTGACCCATAACGCATTGTAAAAATGCTCATTCAATAGATTCTGGTAATTCTTCAAACCAATAAACTTAACATCCTCCGGCCCAAGGATCTCTTGGAAGCTCATGATACCGGTTGAAATAATAGGATATAGAAAAAATATTAAAAACGAAACAATAAAGGGTAATACAAATACATAAGGCGCTACATTTTCCTGTTTGAACTTTAGTTTTCTCTTCACTTTTTTTGGCTGGAGTCCCGGAGTTCTTACTACGTCAGCAGACATCTTATGACCTCCTTTTTAAAGAAAAAGATTCAACAAAAACCTGTTTTTTTAAATTGTGCCCCGCTTCTAGAATGAAATTCTATCACGGGGCACCTGTTGAATCTTTTATTCTTTTAGATTTTGTTCTGCTGGTTATTTCTTTTTAAGTTCTTCGTTTGCTGCTTTTAATGCTGCATCCGGTTCCTGGCTCTTTTCTTTCAAAGCCTTGAATATAACATTTTTCTGAACCAGAGATACTGCCGCCGGGAATTTTTCTCCTACATTGATTGCACCTACATCTCCAACAATGGACTGGAGAGTTGCAAATATATCTTTGCCAAAGTACTGTGTATACTGATTGTCAGCAGCCATTGCAGGATCACTCCATGCGTCTGCTCTGATCGGATCGAATCCGAGAATTGTCCAGGTCTTGATGCTGCCTTCCTTGGAAAGCTTCGCGAATGCGAGGAATTCCTTGGCAAGTTCTACATTCTTGCTCTGAACAGTAACTGCTGTTCCAGTACCGCCCATACCTGCTGATTTCTTGCTGCCAGAGAATACCGGCATCGGTCTGATTGCGATTTTACCTTTGAGGTCAGGCATATACCTGTCTCTTATACACATCT
>JAOAAU010000012.1 GCA_026418695.1 Clostridia bacterium | reverse complement strand
GCTCGTCGGCAGCGTCAGATGTGTATAAGAGACAGGAGCAGCTGCTGCAGTTGGTAGGGCTGAATGCTGAGCATGCAAGCCGCTTTCCTCATGAATTTAGCGGGGGGCAGCGGCAAAGAATAGGGATTGCAAGGGCACTGGCCATGGAACCACAGTTCATTGTGTGTGATGAACCGATTTCAGCACTGGATGTATCCATTCAAGCACAGATAGTCAATCTGCTTAAGGAGCTGCAGACGCAGATTGGGCTTACCTACTTGTTTATTGCCCATGATCTGTCTATGGTAAAGTATATTTCTGACCGTGTTCTTGTAATGTATCTTGGCAATATGGTTGAACTTGCGAGAAGTGAAGATTTATATGCTGAACCGCTCCACCCATATACTCAGGCACTCCTTTCAGCAGTTCCGATTCCAAATCCGGAAATCGAACGCAAGCGAGTAAGAATCGTTCTGGAGGGAGAAGTACCAAGCCCGCTAAATCCGCCAAACGGCTGTGTTTTTTGTACCAGATGTCCGCAGGTCATGGATATTTGCAGAAAGTGTGCTCCTGAATGGAGGGAGGTTAGACCCGGCAGACATGTTGCCTGTCACAAGTATTAGCGATTGAATACCCTTAAAACAAGTAAACGGCAAGGTTCCCTATTGCCCCGGCGTGAAGCTTGGGGCATTGTTGCTTAATTAACAAGTTTCGTGCGTAGATAGACGTAGACACATAATTCTTGGGAGTAAATAGACGTTGAAAATAATGTAAGATAATGTATAATTATAGGTAAAGTAAACATAAAGGGGTTGTTGGATGAATGAGCCGCCACATTCTTTGCGTGGACGAACTGGGCATCACAAGGATTGAACTCTCGGAAATGCTGAAAAAGTTCAAAGTTCAGGTTTCATCGGTTAAAAATGAGGTGGAAGCATTAAACTATCTCCACGATCCCAACAATAAAGTCAATGCGATCGTGTGGACCGTGAATTCTATTGATCTGAAAGATTTTGATTCCATTAAACGAGTCAAATCCAAGGAGATATACAAGAATTTGCCGGTCGTGATCGTATCCAAATTCACGGACAGGAAATACGTCATTAAGGCAATTGAATCCGGAGCGTGCGAGTATATTGCAAAGCCCTACGATGAATTGACGGCTACCAAAAAAATATGCGGAATTCTTGGAATTCCTTTAGAAACAAATAAAGGTCAAAGGTTGGATGAAGACATCGTAATGTTCAACTTCGGGGAAATGTTCACCAGGGAAGTCAAGGCGGCCAGCAGAGGAAAATACGCATTGTCACTGATGCTGGTATCGGTAATCCCTGAGGCGAAAAGCAATCCGCATGCCGGTGATGCCAATGAAATTGTGGAAGTGATTCATAAAGTAATCAAATTAAAGTTGAGAGAGACGGATACCGTTTTCTTTTACGGGGACGGAAACCTGATCATCCTGCTGCCGTTTGCAGACCGGAACGGAATCCAGATCGTAGATAAAAAGGTTAGAAATGTATATGATACCCATACCATGATCAAACAAAAAAATGAAGGATATGATCTCATCGTTTCAACGGTTTCCTTCCCGGAAGACGGAAAAATCAAGGAAAAACTTCTGGAGAAGCTGGAGAAGAATTTCGATGAAGCCGTAAGAACAAAATGCCTGGGCGTGGAAAATAAAACTGTATAATAAAAGGATTGGCGCCGCCAATCCTTTTTCTTAATGCATAGGAAAGTATATTTTTACCTTAACTTATCACTTTCCGTTAAATGCATTTTATCAAAGTCTTCATATAGAAAATCTTTTCAAAGACTTTGTTGATATCCGATTTAAAAACTTGTATATTTGCCGACAAGTTTTCCGATAATAGTCACTTCCTGTCGATCGAAAACCTCTCTGTTAATCAGATTGCTTTCCGCCTTCAGGGTAACTTTGTCTGCTTCTTCATTTCCATAATAATACCTCAGCAGTACATGACTTTCAAATAACACCAGTACAATATCCCCATCCTTGAGCTCGGTGTTTCTTGCAACAATGAGCATATCCCCATATTTGATACCGCTTTCAAGAAGGCTGTTATCCGGGCAGTTTGTCATAAAGCAATCCTCGGAAGGATTGATCAAGTCCGGAGAAACCGGCTGGTATTTGTTGATATTATACAAGCTGTATAAATCATTGATATTTCTCTTGCTGATTTTCTTGATTTCCGGCACATAGACCGGATTTGCGTACAGGGAATTGTCGGAAACCAGTTTGATGGAACGGGCCATACCCATTTCTCTCTTGATGACACCCTTTTGTTCGAGCCTGTTGAGGATTCCCTGGACAGCTCCTGGTGTTTTTTCACCAATCATTTCGCCAATTTCCCTCACGGTAGGAGGAATGGAATTTTGCTTTATGTAGGTCTCGATTGCAGAATATACCTTTTTTTGCTTTGAAGTTAGTGCGTTGAAATTCGGAGACATTTTTGACCACCCTTTAATAATTATTAGTTTGATTTTTTATTCTGGAATAAGTTAAACCCTACAAAAATAACACTTGAGAACATACGGATACAGTTTAGCAGACATTGTGGATGACTTCAAATTAGTAAATGACAATAATGTAAACTGTATACAAGCATAGGAATACATATGTGTCTACTGCTACATTATTCGACATAATTTTTATAAATCCTCTTGTATTTTATTAACATTTGGGGGGATTATATTACTGCTTTATAAAAAAAGACAGTAAACTTATACAGCTCTATGTTTTGCGGACAATATGGAGGAAACCAATGCTGAAGCTGTTAAAAGGTGGAGAGTGTTATGCTCCGGATTTTATCGGAAAAAAGGATGTAATGATTGTTGGAAGTAAAATTTTTCAAATAAAGGATCATATCCCGGAAGAACGTTTATGGGAAACGGAGATCATTGACTGTACAGGAAAGATTGTCTGTCCGGGTTTCATTGATCAGCATGTGCATATCACAGGCGGGGGAGGCGAAAGCGGACCTTCCAGCAGGATCCCGGAAATCATGCTCAGTGAAATCATTGCCTCCGGTGTCTCGACAGTGGTGGGCGTGCTTGGCGTAGATAGTGTTACCAGGGATATCTCCGGAGTCCTTGCAAAAGCGAGAGCGCTACAGGATGAAGGCATTAATGCATACGTCTACACGGGGAGCTATGGTGTACCTACAGCATCGCTTACGGGAAAAGTAATTAACGATATTGCGTACATTGATCAGGTGATCGGGGTTGGGGAAATCGCAATTTCAGATTACAGATCCTCTCATCCGACGCTTGAAATGCTTCGGGAGATCTCCTGGGAGGCAAAGGTGGGAGCAATGATCAGTGGGAAAAAAGGGGTTGTCCATATCCATGTGGGAGACGGTAAGAAAGGGTTGCTTCCACTGATAGAACTGGTGGAACACTCGGACTTTCCGATTAATCTTTTTGTACCTACACATCTCAATCGCAACAGGACAGTTTTCAACCAGGCGATGGACTACGCCAGAAAAGGCGGATTTATTGATTTGACTGCAGGAGAAAAGACAGGAGTAGGACTTAGTGTCCCGGATTCAGTAGAGATGCTGCTGGCCGGAGGAGTTGCGATTGAAAACGTCACAGTTTCCTCTGATGGAAATGGGAGCGCACCACCTGGAAGCGGCGGTGTCGGTGGCGTCGGAAAGGTGATGCAGCTGTATGAGGATATCAAAAGCCTGGTCCATGATAAGCATATCAGCATAGATTTAGCTTTGAAGCCAGCTACCTCCAATGTAGCGAAGGCATTGGGACTTTACCCGGGGAAGGGCGCATTGGTGGAAAACAGCGATGCAGATATTGTTGTTTTTGAAAAAGACAGTTTGAGTATTTATCATATGCTGGTCAACGGAAAAACTGTGATTGAGAAGGGGACGCGGGTGGTTAAGGGTACCTATGAGCAGTGACCCCGCTTATCATAGAAAATATTAGAAATATCTGCATATATGGAGAGGTATAGGATAATACTATACGTGACGGGGTGATCTTATGGAAAACAATTCAAGCCCAAACAACGCCAGGACTGCCGCTAGAGGAACCGGGATATATATGACGATTGGCTGGATATGTGCGATACTGTCACTTTTTATCTACCCCTTCCTCCTTGGTGTAGTCGGCGTAGTCTGTGGGATATTATCGACAAAGAGCGGAAGCCGGGCGGGTCTTGCACTGATTGTTGCCAGCATATTGTTTATGGGCATCGGTCTGATATTCGGTCCGGTACTGCTAAACTATGTAAGGCTGTATTTAGGAATATAAAAACAGAAAGCAATATCCGGTAAACAGGTGATCGGACTCGTACCAGCCTTTTCCCGGATATTGCTTTTTTGTGCGAATCACAGCAGATGGGGGATTATATTTTTGAATAAGAAAAAAAATCTGGGAAGAAAATATAAGGTAGTGCAGAAGTGCACCATGAAGTTATATACAAAAAAACATCAGGAGAATACATCCATGGGAGAAAAAGTAAAAGGCAATCTTATCATTATTGGCGGTGCAGAAGATAAGTATGGAGATAGTGAGATCTTAAGGCAGGTTGTGGACCAGATCGGCGGAAGCAGCGCTTCTCTGGTTGTAATGACAACAGCTACCGAGAAGCCCCAGGAGGCTGGAGATGAGTACAGAAATGTCTTTGGCAGGTTGGGGATCAATTCAATTGATGTTCTTAATATCGATACAAGGGAAGAAGCAGAAAAAGATGAGAATGTCGAAAGAATAATGAATTCAACAGGCATATTCTTCACAGGCGGTGATCAGCTCAGAATCACAAGCATTCTGGGCGGCACCAAAGTATATAAGGCTTTACACGATGTTTATGCCAGAGGTACTGCCATTGTTGGGACAAGTGCCGGGGCTTCGGTAATGAGCGGAAATATGATTGTGGATGGCAATAGTAATGATCCTGCAAGAAAGTGTACGCTCAAGATGGCTCCGGGCTTAGGTCTGCTGGAGGAAGCAATTGTTGACCAGCACTTCGATCAGAGAGGAAGACTGGGGCGATTGCTTTGCGGAGTTGCAGAAAATCCTTTCATGCTCGGAATCGGAATTGATGAAGATACCGCCATCCGGGTACATCCGAATGCACATTTTGAAGTCATTGGGACTAATGCAGTTACTGTAGTGGATGGCAAATCCATAAAAAGCTCCAATGTCTCAGAATTAAAACCGGACGAAATTCTAGCCATTACCAATGTGACGCTGCATGTCCTGCCCAAGGGATATGGCTTTGATATGGCAAACAGAACAGTAATACGATTATAATCCATATTATTCATAACGAGTGCATTTTAACAGAACACATTCCCAGGTTTTCGGTATGTTAAAATGCATTTGAGCTAAAGCTTACCGACAACAGAATTATTATAAAAACGGATTCTGTTAATTGGCAATCGGGTTCTCTAATATAGGAGGATGCAGAAATTGCATATTTACAGCATAAAAAGTTATCAGGGCCGAAACATATATAGTCATCGACCTGTAATTAAAATGGTCATTGATATCGGGACCATATACGATACGCCGACCAAAGACATCCAGCGCTTTAATGAAAGGCTGTTAAGCATGTTTCCGGGGCTTCATGAGCACTACTGCTCGCTGGGGAGAAAAGGCGGACTTGTTGAACGGCTTCAGGAAGGGACTTATATCGGGCACGTGACAGAACATGTCATTTTGGAACTTCAAAACATTCTTGGCTATGAAGTCTGTTATGGGAAGACAAGGGTGATCAAAGAACCATCGATTTACAGTATTATTTATGAATATAAAAACGAAAAATGTGCGATAGAGTGTGGAAAAGCAGCTGTATCTATCGCATCGGATTTGATTGAAAATCGAGATGTTCAAATCAAACCGATTCTGGAAAACCTGAAAGCCGTATCTGCCAGAGCTGAATTGGGCCCAAGTACAAAAGCAATTTTTGAGGAAGCTAAGAAAAGAGGAATTCCCGTATCCAGGATGGGGAATGACAGCATCCTGAGGCTGGGACAAGGCAAATACAGCAGGCTTATTGAGGCCTCACTCACAGATTATCCAAGCTGTATCGCTGTGGATATCGCAGGGAATAAACCGTTGACCAAGGAAATCCTTTCAAACAATGGAATACCTGTACCCTATGGAGATATGGCCTATACGGAGGAATCCGCCGTAATGTCTGCTGAAAGTATCGGATACCCTGTTGTTGTTAAGCCGTATGATGGTAATCAGGGTAAAGGCGTCACCTTGAATATCAATAATGAGCAGCAGGTTCGAAGCGCTTTTCGGGAAGCGGCCAAGTTTAGTACAGCAGTGATTGTAGAACGTTTTATAGAGGGCAGGGATTATAGAGTTCTTGTAATAGGAGATAAAGTTTCTGCCGTTTCCGAGCGAAAGCCTCCATTTGTTATAGGTGATGGTATTCATGCAGTTCGTCAATTGGTTGATCTGGAAAATAGGAACACACTCAGAGGGGAGGGCCATGAAAGGCCTTTGACCCGGATCAAGCTGGATGCGATCGCACAGCAAGTTCTGGAAAGACAGGGCTTGGATGTGAATTATATTCCTTCTGCCGGTGAAGTTGTTTTATTAAGGGACAACAGCAATTTGAGTACCGGTGGAACCGCCAGGGATTGTACAAACGAAATCCATCCTTACAATATCAGCCTTGCGGTTAAGGCCGCAAAGGCTATTGGTCTGGATATTGCGGGAATAGATATTACCGCAGAGGATATTTCCGTTCCCATTCATCATTCCAATGGGGCGATCATTGAGGTGAATGCAGCACCCGGCTTGAGAATGCACCTGTTTCCATCAGAGGGAGAGCAGAACAATGTAGCCGGTGATATATTAGACATGTTATTTCCAAAGGGACAACCGAGTTCCATCCCAATTATATCAATTACAGGTACAAACGGCAAAACAACAACGACAAGGCTTGTCAGCCATACACTTTCCCTCACTGGAAAGACGGTTGGTATGACCAATACCAGTGGGGTTTATGTGAACAACAAATGCGTTATGAAAGGCGATAATACTGGCCCGGTTAGTGCCGGAATCGTTCTTTCGGACCGAAGGGTGGAAGCGGCTGTCCTTGAAACCGCCAGGGGAGGAATCGTCCAGAAGGGTCTGGGATATGATCTGGCAGATGTAGGCGTTGTTGTGAATGTCAGTGATGATCACTTGGGTATTGACGGCTTAAATTCTCTGGAAGACCTTGCATTTGTAAAAGCCCTGGTGATTGAAGCCGTGAAGCCGGATGGGTATTCCGTTTTGAATGCAGACGATGAGATGACAAAATATTTGATGAATAGAGCCCAGGGGAACATCCTTTTGTTTTCAAGAAAAAAGAAAAACGAGCTGATCGCGAAACATGCTGCTGCAGGAGGAAAAGCTTTATATATTGAAAATGGCACGATGGTTATAGAGGATGGAGAAAAGTGCATTCCTCTGATTGGTATTCATGAAATCCCCATTACTTTTGGAGGCATGGTCGACTGTAATATTGAAAATTCCCTGGCAGCCGCTTCGGCACTTTATGCGTTGGGAATGCCGATAGAAAGGATCAGACAGGGGCTTGCAACATTTAAGCCGGATTTAAAGACAAATCCGGGAAGATTCAATATGTTTGACATGGGAAATTTCAAGGTGATGCTGGATTATAGCCATAATATTGCAGGATATAATGCCGTGATCAGTTTCATCCGAAGGATGAAGGCGGAAAGGCTTGTAGGCGTTATTGGGATCCCCGGAGATCGATTGGACAGGAATATAGAACAGGTTGGAGAAGCATGCGGAAAAGCTTTTTCAAAAATCTATATTAAAGAAGACCGTGATTTGAGAGGACGAAAGCCGGGAGAAGTTGCAGAGATTCTTTATCAATCTGCTGTGAAAGCAGGGATGAAAAAAGAAAATGTGGAAATCATCCACTCTGAAATCAAAGCCCTTGAGACCGCAATTCTTGATGCACAACCCGGAGACCTGATTGCTCTGTTCTATGAGGAATTTGAACCGGCTGTAGAGTTGGTCAGCAAGCTCAAAGAGGAGCTGGAGAAAAATAGCATTACGGATGGCATAGAAGTTAATGAACCTGTAATTACGTAAAGTTCTGTCAATGTGTCAAGGGGACGGTTCTGCTGACATCTTTTTGTGTCAGCAGAACCGTCCCCTTGACACATTTGAGAAGGATTTTGAAGTCTTATGTCGAAGTATCTACCATACGGAATTATCCTCACAACAAATAATAATAAATGAGGTGTTTTTATGATAGACAAGGATCGTGTGAAAGCGGCAGTAAGGGAGTTGCTTTTGGCAATCGGGGAGAATCCGGACAGGGAAGGACTTGCAGAGACTCCCGATAGAGTTGCAAGAATGTATGAGGAGATATTTGCTGGGCTTCATAAGGACGTTCGAAAAGAGATTAAAATTTTTCAAGAGGAAAACCATGAGGAAATGGTTTTGATCAAGGACATCCCCCTGTATTCTGTTTGTGAGCATCACTTGCTGCCTTTTATCGGGGTTGCACATGTTGCCTATATACCGAAAAAGGGAAGGGTCCTGGGCCTTAGCAAGGTTGCCAGAATCGTGGATAACATGGCTAAAAAGCCTCAGCTTCAGGAACGTCTGACCACTGAAGTTGCTGATATCATTATGGAAACCATCACCCCACTGGGTGTGGCTGTGGTTGTAGAAGCGGAACACTTATGCATGACCATGAGAGGAATTAAAAAGCCAGGCTCAAAGACCGTTACTTCAGCCCTGAGAGGAAACATTAAGACCGACGCAAGAACAAGATCAGAGGTCTTAGCTCTGATTAACGGGAAATAAATCTGTTTAATCAATCCTCAACTGTCTTCTGTCCGTCTTCACCTGAGTTCAGTAGAGAGAATTGGAGAAATAACCTAGGGATGAGGGTTACAATGGTGTTATATTCTTTCTTGCTTTACTCTACTACATAGATTACTGCCTAAATCTAATAAAAGAAATCATTTCTTGGTTTTTAGACTAATATCCAGCTTGAAAACTTCACAAAACAATGCCTTCTTTATGTTTAGCCTATCGATAATCTTCTCTGGCATAACACCGTCAATCGTGATGATGAGGTCGGAAGGATGGCAATCCATACTGATAACGGAGAGGTTTTCCCGCGTATGGTCGAGCGCGTCTGCGATACGGAGAATAGCACTCAGCTTCAAAACTATGTCCCGGCTGTTCTGGGACAAAAGCATCGTCTTCTTATGGAGCTTTTTTCTATGATTAAAAACAATTAAGGCCAGGAAATACCTTTTTCTATCATTGTAAGGATCCAGACCTTCATCGTTCTCAACCAGGAACTTACTATATTTATGATGACTGCGGTCATTGATAAAGTTTCCGATATCATGAAGAATGCAGGCATGACTCAAAAGATTTCTGTCACTCTCCCTCAGCTTAAATCTTTGCTGTAATAGGTCAAAGATTTGAAGCGCCACTTTTTCGACAAATAGAGCATGCTTTTCCTCGAAATTATATTTTGAAGCAATAGAGAGAACTGTCTGCCTCTTGCTTTCTGTTTTTAACAGTAGAGCCATGCTTAACCTCCGGGAAATTTGAGATCTTTTACCTATGATTTCCTTGCAAGTGTTTTTTTATAACAAGTCGTGCCTCATACGTGAGGCTTCCAATAGTAGCAAGGAGGGAAATGTGTTCAATTCAAAATTATTATAGCACAGGTTTCCGGAGGATGGCAAAAGAACTGATACCCAAGCTTTTCTGCTTAAAAACTCTGGAATCCCTTTTAACATCTGCTTTTGAGTGACCAAAGGCGGGCATAAGTCGCCACTCAAAGGCCATGGTGGCTGCTGGTTTCACCTTCCTGTCTGCTAGAGACGGCACAAGAGAGTGACCCGGGCGCTTTAAAGAAGCACTTCAAATCACTCGGCGGCATCGCATATATTGAAAATGCGAACTGAAAAACACAGTAAATTCGCTTTTGAATAATCCGGTGTTTTGTGAAGGAAGAAAAAACGATGCTGTTTATGGTTTTATATCACGAGAAGCCGCTAAAAATATGCAGTCCAGCGCCATAACAACTACTTGTGCCAATCAGAATCAAAAGGAAATGGAATGACACCGCAGGGTAAAATATAATATACTTTAAATATCTATATCCTAAATTTTCTTTTAATGTTTATAATATCATCATCGACCAATAAACTTGTAAGATAGAGGTGCCATCATGGAGTTCAAGTATCAAATCGGGACAAAGGCTTTTTTCGGGGAAGCCTGCATCGGAAAGAATAAAGATGAGTTACGAAAATACGGAAGCAAAGCATTCATCGTATCCGGAAAGAGTTCTGCCAAAGCAAGCGGGGCTCTAAAGGATGTCATAGAGGCCCTTGAGGAATCGGGGATAGAGTACGAAGTATACGATAAGGTAGAGAATAATCCTACCCTTGAAAATGTAAAAGAAGGTGGAGCTGCTGCCAAAAATTTTGGAGCAGATATGATTATCGGCATTGGAGGAGGTTCTCCGTTAGATGCCGCGAAGGCAGTGGCAGTGCTGGCAGTTAATGATATAGACCCCGTTGAGTTGTATAAGAACTCCTTTGCCAACAAGCCTTTACCCATACTGGCAGTTCCTACAACTGCCGGTACAGGCAGCGAGGTAACACCTTATTCCATTCTTACCCGTAAAGATTTACAGACAAAGATGAGCTTTGGAAATGAAGACACTTTCCCGAAAGCAGCATTTCTTGACGCACGATATACCGAAAGCATGAACTATGACACAACAGTAGATACAGCAATCGATGCGCTCTCCCACGCAGTAGAGGGCTACTTGAGCAAAAGAAGCACTCCTGTAAGTGATTTGTTTGCCGTAGAAGCCATTGATCTTTTTGGACAATGTATAAAGCCGCTGCAGGACAAGGAAATAAATCTTGAAATAAGGGAAAAGCTTTTATATGCTTCCATGCTTGGCGGCATGGTGATATCGCACACAGGTACGACCATCGTTCATGGGATGGGATATTCCCTGACCTATTTCAAGGACATTCCCCATGGACGTGCCAATGGCCTTTTGATGAAAGAATACTTTAACTATAATTATGAGGCTGCCCGTGAGAAAATAGACAAGGTCCTTGGCCTCATGAAGGTTGAAAGTATAGAGCGTTTTGGGGAAATTATGAATGGTTTGCTGAGGGGCAATTATAAATTTATGGAAGAAGAATTGGTACAATATGCATCCCTGGCAATGAAACAGAGAAGTGCATCCTTTAATATCAAAACCGTTACAGAAGCGGATTTGTTGGGGATAATGAAGAGGAGCCTGATGTAAAAAGTGAGAATAGGAGTAATTTCCGATACGCATATCCCGAGGAAATCAAAAGCTTTGCCCCAAGCCTTGGTGGAGGGACTGAGGGGAGTAGATCTGATCCTGCATGCAGGGGATATCAGCCGGGATTATGTCATTTATGAATTGGAAGAAATCGCGCCGGTAGAGGCTGTTGCCGGAAATGTCGATGACGATTACCTCCTGGATATGCTGGGGAGGAAGAAAATTATCAGTGCCGGGGGAATCAGGATTGGCCTGATCCATGGGGATGGAAGCAGCGGGACGACCCTTCAGCGGGTACAAAAGGCTTTTAATGGGGAGCCCGTTCATTGCATTATCTTCGGTCACAGCCACATTCCATTCAGTGAATGGATCGAGGGCGTATTGTATTTTAATCCTGGATCACCCACAGACAAAAGGCGGGAAGCAAATTATTCCTATGGAATTCTGGAGATTCATAAGGACAACATTGAAGCAAGTATAAAGTATTTTTAAGCGGAGGGAACTCTATGGTGAATGCAAGAATTCTTTACATCGACAACATGGATGATGCCCGGGAGGAAATCAGAAAAATCGGTGTGGATGCAGCTGCAATCTCGTGGCTCTCACCAAAGGCTGTCTACATCACTATGAAAATTGAAAAGATCAGTCCTTTTGCTGCCAATGTTATCAAACAGGAAATGCTGAGCAAGGGCGGGGACGCAGCTGTAAACAGAGGTGCTGCAAATTGCAGCGTGGATACTTCTGACGTTCTGCTAATGGGAACCTATAGTCAGTACAGCAAATTGTTATATAAGCTGGGAATGCAGCCTGGAAGTCTGAAGGAAATTGCAGCAGAAATTCAGAGAGTACTTAATGGGGTAGAAAATGGGAAGCCCAAGAATTTTGAATGCGGGAAATACACGCTTCCCATTGGTGAAAAAACTTACGTGATGGGAATCTTGAATGTGACCCCGGATTCATTTTCCGATGGCGGACGCTTCAATAGTATTGACGGGGCTGTCAAACGGGCCAGGGAAATGGTTGAAGAGGGAGCAGATATCATCGATATCGGGGGAGAATCCACCAGGCCGGGGTATGCCCCTGTGGACGCCTTGGAGGAGATTAACAGGGTGGTTCCGGTCATCGAAAAACTATCTAAAGAAGTCAGTGTACCGATTTCAGTAGATACATCCAAAGCCCTTGTAGCTGAAAAAGCATTGCAGGCGGGGGCACATATTGTAAACGATGTTTGGGGCCTGCAGAGAGATCCGGGTATGGCAGAGGTTATTGCCAGATATGAAGCGGGTATTGTGATGATGCACAACCAGGAAGAAAAAGTATACCAGGACGTGATGGGAGATATTATCAAGTTCTTAAGGAAGAGCATCGAACTGGCAGAGCGGGCAGGAGTCAGAACAGAATGCATGGTTGTAGATCCTGGCATTGGATTTGGAAAGACTCTGGAACACAACCTTGAAGCAATGAGAAGACTAAAGGAGTTAAACTCGTTGAATCTTCCGGTATTACTGGGAACATCAAGGAAATCCCTGATAGGAAATATTCTGAATCTGCCGGTTAATGAACGCCTTGAGGGAACTGCGGCAACAGTCACACTTGGGATTGCCAATAAAGTTGATATAATTCGAGTACACGATGTAAAGGAAATGGTAAGGGTTGCAAGGATGACCGATGCGATGGTGAGGGGATAAATGGATAAGATCACTTTGAACAATATGAAATTTTTTGGCTATCACGGGGTATTCCCTGAAGAACAGGCCAACGGGCAACACTTTTATATAGATGTTGAAATGGTCATTGACCTGCATCAAGCAGGTACTAGTGATGCGCTTGAGGATACGGTAAGCTATGCCGAGGTCTTTGATAAAGTAAAAGACATTACAGAAAATAAACGATTTCGACTTATTGAGAAATTAGCAGACAGTATTTCCCGGGAAATACTGTCGAGTTATGAAAAAATTTTGGAAGTAACAGTACGAGTGAGAAAACCTGAGGCACCCATGAATGGGGAATTGGATTGGGTCCAGATAGAAATAAAGAGGTCAAGAAATGAGTAATGCTGCTTACCTTGCATTGGGGTCCAACATCGGGGATCGGGAGAAAAATCTTGCTGAAGCGGTAAAACACATAGCTGATTTACCGGAAACCTGGGTGGAAGGAGTCTCGGCTATTTATGAGACGGATCCGGTAGGCTTTATAGAGCAGGATCAATTTTTGAACATGGTTATAAAAGTTAAAACCCGGTATCCGCCTTTAGGGTTGTTAGAACAGCTTCAAAAAATCGAACTGCGGATGAAGAGGACAAGGTTGATACGGTGGGGTCCCAGGACGATGGATATTGACATTCTATTGTACGGGAATGAACATATACAGCTGCCGGAGCTTGTGGTTCCTCATCCAAGGATGTTTGAAAGAGCGTTTGTGTTGATTCCGTTGAGAGATGTAGTTGATTCACCGGAGGTCATGGGGAAGAATATCAAATACTTGATTGAACAATGTGAAGACAAAAACGGAGTGAAGCTATACAGAGGGAAGAAAGAACGAGGATAGCTAATTTGCCTATTTGGGGTGCAGTTAATTTAAGTCAAGAGGAATATGGAACGAATGATATCGTGTATGATTTAAGGACGACAAACTCACTCCCGGCCTCCTCTCTTTCCTAAAGAGGTGGAGAAAGCATACGGGAAATTGTAAGGAACAGAAAGCTTGGAGGTATGTTTTAAGACAATTTTCTATACCTTTTCTATATGAAGGCAAAAAAAGAACTTTACAGCTGATTTTTATTGTTCTGAGAAGAAACTAGTGGCAGAGCTTGATGGTGGAATATGTCCATTTATAGGACGAGATAATAAATCAACTTGGGATGAAAGTGATAAGACTTAGCAATGAGGGATTGCAGGACGTAAAATCAGTGGCAATTAAGCTTATAAAATACCTGTCTGATCCCCCTCTTTTGAAAAGAGAGGGGTTAGGGGTGAGTTAAATATTCACTGGAATTCTTTTCATCACTATTATTCCATGCATGCTTTATTAAACCACATTGTGACGAGTTTTCTTTTTTTGCCCGGTCTGATATAATAGAAGGGTTATAGAACGGTCAAAGGATGATTTGGGGGTTAGGAGTATGGTGGAAGTATATTTTTATTTACCCGTTGACAAAGTGGGTGAGGTTGTCGAATGTGGTCTTAAGCTTTCAGATTGGTATAGCAAAGAAATTGTCATCAATGGCGATGTAAAGAAGTGCCTGTCTGCCTTGTTAAACCCCAAGGATGATATTGAAAAGTACAAGTCCAATGACTATAAGTGCGTTAAGTTGGAGCTTTCACCCAACTACTGCTTTGCGGCCGACAAATACCTTTATGTCGCAGGACAGAATTCCCCAAAAGTGATGGAAATGTATCACGATTCGATTATTCCTGTCAAGGAATATATCTTTGGGTCTTACAGGCTTCCGGAGTGTCTCGTTACAAGCACAGTAATAGCCGGACACATCAGCGTTCTTGACAAAAGGCTCGATTCTCCGATATTATTTGATAATTCCGAGGATCTCTATATTAATAACATTCTGGAAGCATATAAAGAGGAGCATGACGACTTTATTGACTGCCTGCTGTACAATTTTCTTGCCAAGCTTGCAGAAACGGGAAAAGTTGATAAAATAGAAGATACTGAAAATAAAATTGCGATTTTTATCGAAAAAGGTTCAAACAAAGGATTTACGGTTAAAATTCCTGATTTTGGATTATACTAAAAGACAAGAGGTTTCTTGTGAAAGAAAAAGTATTGGAAAAGCTAAGTGAATGCAGGGAAGGATACGTCTCAGGGGAAGCTCTGAGTGAATTTTTGGGCGTATCCAGAACGGCAGTGTGGAAATATATAAAAGAAATTAAAGAAGAAGGCTATGAAATTGATGCCTCCTCCAAAAAAGGCTACAGGCTCGTTTCAAACAACGACATTTTGAATTCCTTCGAGATTGGCCATCATTTGAATACGGAAGTCATTGGGAAAAAGATTGAGTACTTTGATAAAATTGATTCTACCAATACCTACGCGAAAAAGATCGCTTTTGAAGGCTGTTCGGATGGTACCGTTGTAGTCGCTGACCAACAGACAGCAGGTAAGGGGCGCTTGGGCCGGGTATGGGAGTCTTCTGCAAAAAAAGGAATCTGGATGACAGTAGTCCTCCGTCCTTCGATACCGCCGGAAGATGTGCAGATCATTACCCTGGGCACATCCGTTGCTGTTGTCAACGCCATAAGAAATATTACCGGTATCAAGGCGGATATCAAGTGGCCCAATGATATTGTGCTTGAGGGAAGAAAGGTTTGCGGAATTCTCACGGAAATGAGTTCTGAGCAGGACCGGGTCAATTATACAGTCATTGGGATCGGAGTGAACGTGAACCACAGGGAGGAAGACTTCCCAACGGAGTTAAGGAAGCTTGCTGTATCCCTTAGAAGTTTTGCAGAAGAGAAGGGTATAGATCTCAAAGGTTTATTGAATCATGGGAGTATCAGAAGAAGTAAAATTATCAAGGGAATTATTGTTGAACTTGAGAAAATTTACTTTAAATTGAACCGTCATCAAACATCCGAAATCATTCAGACATGGAAGGAATTCTCCTCCACCCTCGGAAAAGCTGTAAGGGTTACAATCAAGGGTGTTGATTATACCGGGATGGCGGTGGACCTGACGGAAGATGGAAAGCTGGTTGTTGACTGTGACGACGGCATTCGGCGGGAAGTTGTATCTGGTGAAGTAATGGTTAGAGGCATTTTAGGGTACGTATAATACAGTACAATAGGAACAACTACGAACGGGCAGTTGAAAATATAGGGGGTAAAGCATGGTAAGAAAACAGGAATACCACAGAAGAAACAATCAGGGCGGATATCATAACCAGGGACCAAGAAATCCCCAGGAGCAGAATCAGGCAAGAGAAGGAGCTCCTGCTAGAGATGGCGGACAGCAAAGAGAAAATGCTCAGTCTAGAGAGAATTCACATCCTAGAGAAAACTCGCACCCAAGAGAGAATACACACTCAAGGGAGAATACTCCATCAAGAGATAATTCGCAGCAGAGAGAGAATTCTCAGCAAAGAGAAGGCGGACAGCAGAGAAATCCCCATAGGGATAATTCTTATAGACAAAACTATTCAAACCAGCCTTCCCAAAGATATGGAGGCAAGGCGAAAGCCGAGGAAACCATTGATGATATCAAAGCAGATATCAACAGAATTGAAAAGGAAATTGAGCTCGAGATCAAGGAAATTAAGAGTTTGAGGCTCGGAATGTAAGTGCTGAAAGGCATAATAAAGAGAAAAAAGGCATTGCCAGACTTCGAAGTATATTGGATTGTTTGATATATGGTACTTTTTCATGCTTCTTTTACTTAAATGTCCATTGATGATCATTAAGTTTTCCTTGTGATGCCTGCAGAAGCTCTTATTGTCTTTTTGCGCGCAAATTTTTGGAGGGAATGTCAATGATACTGGTAATGGATGTAGGAAATACAAATATTGTTCTTGGTGTCTACGAGAAGGAAAAGCTTCTTTTCCATTGGAGAATGGGGACGGACAAGGAAAAAACTTCAGATGAGTTCGGTATGTTCTTTGTAAGTCTTTTCAGGCATGAAAGCCTGGATATTAAAGCTGTAGAGGCGGTAATCATCGCTTCCGTTGTTCCGCCGATCATGTACTCCATTGAGCATGCAGTAAGAAAATATTTTAAGGTGGAGCCCATTATCGTAGGGCCGGGTGTAAAAACAGGGATCAACATCAAATATGAAAATCCTAGAGAGGTTGGAGCAGACAGGATTGTAAATGCGGTCGCAGCTTATGAAAAATATGGCGGTCCGCTCATTATCGTTGATTTTGGTACTGCAACGACTTTTTGTGCCATCAATTCCAAAGGAGAATACCTTGGCGGGGTGATCTGCCCTGGGATCAAAATTTCAGCAGAGGCCTTGTTCCAAAGAGCTGCCAAGCTTCCAAGAATCGAGCTGGTAAAGCCGGAAACGGTGATTGGCCGCAATACGGTAGTAAGTATGCAGTCAGGGATTGTGTACGGCTATGTCGGCAAGGTTGACTTTATTGTCCGAAGAATGAAAAAAGAAATGAAAGAGGAAAATATCAGGGTAATCGCTACTGGAGGATTGGCGAGACTGATTGCCAGCGAGTCCGAGACCATTGATGAAATCAACGGTCTTTTAACGCTGGAAGGGCTGCGTATTATCTATGAAAGAAACAAATAATCAAAAATGTATTAAAATTAAAGCAATTTCCAGATAATCGGATTAACACGTAAAAATAGAGCTATAAATGCCAAAAAAAACGCATTTATAGCTCTATTTTTGTTATTTTTAAGTTTTGTATATTCGGTTATGACTATGTTATTATATTAACAATTGTTTTTAAAGCAGGGCAGCCAGCGAAGATGTTGATTTAGCCTCGTTCCTACCTTGATGTGTAGTAGCCTTATATCGAGTTTCATACTTTTCTGTTGGAATCCATCTATTTTGAAAAGTATCAATCCGAATTCAAATATTTTCCTCGGATAAGGCTAGAAATATGTTATTCAACAACTGAAAACGGCAATAAATAAATTATTTATATTATAGAAAATATATAAACTATAGGGGGATTATTTATGGGTAAGCAAGGATCAAAAGTAGCAATTATCGGAAGCGGATTTGTAGGATCATCTGCGGCATTCGCAATGGCGCACAATGGTTTGGCCAGCGAAGTTGTGCTCATCGACGTTAACAAGGAAAAAGCTTTCGGGGAAGCAATGGATATCAATCATGGTATATCCTATTTGGGACAGATCAACATCCACTCAGGAGATTATGATGAAGTAAAGGATTGTGATGTTATTGTAATCACAGCTGGAGCTAACAGAAAACCTGGTGAAACAAGACTTGACCTCGCAAAGAAAAACGTAGCGATCATGAAGGATATTACAACAAACATTATGAAGCATTATAATGGCGGTGTCATTGTTGTTGTTTCCAACCCAGTTGACGTATTGGCATATATGGTTCAGAAATGGACCGGGCTTCCAAAGGGTATGGTAATGAGTTCCGGTACTAACCTTGACAGTGCAAGATTCAGATACTTCATCAGCAAGAAGCTGAATGTTGACGTAAGAAACGTACACGGTTACATGATTGGAGAACATGGCGATTCCCAGCTCCCATTCTGGAGTGCTACACACGTTGCAGGTAAAGGATTGGAAGAATGCCATCTCTTAACTGAAGAAGAAAAGGCTGAAATCGTACAGGAAGTTAGACAGGCAGGGGCAACCATCATCAAGAACAAGGGTGCAACCTACTATGCAATTGCGATTTCCATCAACAGAATAGTTGAATCCATTCTTAAGGATCAGAAGACGATTATCCCTGTTGCTGTTGTTTTAGATGGCGAATATGGTGTTAGTGATGTTGCACTCAGCCTTCCATGCGTAGTTGGACGTAATGGTGTTGAGAGAATGTTTGACATCGATATGACTGAAGAAGAGCTCAAAGGATTTAGAGCATCTGCTGAAGCAGTAAAAGCTGTTTTAAATGAAGTAAAAGATGTTTAAAAAAATATTTAAAATTTTGACAAATTAATGTATACTATCATTAGCCACAGCATCAATGCTGTGGCTAATGAAGGAAACACAATGTTAATTTATTAACATAATTATAATAAACACTTAAGGAGGAAGTACAATGGATTACAAAAAGGAATCCCTCAGATGCCATGGAGAATGGAAAGGTAAGATCGAAGTTATCAGCACAGTGCCGGTAAAAACTAAGGAGGATCTTTCAATCGCGTATTCTCCAGGAGTTGCTGAACCATGTCTTGCTATACAGAAGGATGTAGATCTTTCTTATACATATACAAGAAGATGGAATTTAGTTGCAGTTGTTACAGACGGTACAGCAGTTTTAGGTCTTGGTGATATCGGACCTGAAGCAGGTATGCCCGTAATGGAAGGAAAATGCGTACTCTTTAAAACTTTTGGAGATGTTGATGCGTTCCCTCTCTGTATCAGATCAAAAGACGTTGATACTATCGTAAATACAGTTAAGCTTCTCGCAGGAAGCTTTGGTGGAGTTAACCTTGAAGACATTTCAGCTCCAAGATGTTTTGAAATCGAAAGAAGATTGAAGGAAGAATGTGATATTCCGATTTTCCACGATGACCAGCACGGTACAGCAATCGTTACTGTTGCAGGTATGCTGAATGCATTAAAGCTTACAGGAAAGAAAATTGAAGATATCGAAGTTGTTGTTAATGGTTCCGGTGCTTCCGGTATTGCTGTTACAAAACTTCTCATGGCTATGGGTATGAAGAAGGTTATCCTTTGCGATACAAAGGGCGCTATCTACGAAGGCAGAGACAATCTGAATGCGGAAAAAGCTGAAATGGCTAAGATTTCAAACCTCCACATGAAGAAAGGTCTCTTAAAGGATGTTATCGTAGGTGCAGACGTATTCATCGGATTGTCTGCAGCTGGAATGCTCACTAAGGAAATGGTGAAGACAATGGAGAAGGATCCGATCATCTTCGCAATGGCGAACCCAACTCCGGAAATTATGCCTGATGAAGCGAAAGAAGCTGGTGCAAGCGTAGTAGGAACAGGCCGTTCAGACTTCCCGAACCAGATCAACAATGTTCTTGCGTTCCCAGGTATCTTCAGAGGTGCCTTCGATGTTAGAGCAAGTGATATCAACGATGAAATGAAGATTGCAGCTGCTAAGGCCATTGCTTCATTGGTTAGTGATGAAGAACTCAAAGCAGATTATGTAATTCCTGCTCCATTCGATCCAAGAGTAGGTAAGGTAGTTGCTGAAGCAGTTGCAAAAGCAGCTAGAGAAACAGGCGTAGCTAGAATATAAGTATTCTTTTAAAAAAGTGAGAGAAAACCATCTCTCACTTTTTGTTTTGCCAAAAAAGATTTAAGGGTTAATTAATACAGCGATAATCATATTAATAAGAAGAATAAAAATTTTACGAAACAAATCAAGGGATTGAAGTATGTAAAATTGATGATATCAACATTTTTGCGGTAAAAAAGTTCCCTATGTTATAATCTTCTCAAACAGGGAACTTTTTTTTATATGTTTCGTCAAAAGAGATGTCGATAAAATCTTTATACTTGCAAATCAGAGAAATTATCGGAGAGGTTTGCAAAGTGGGTATTGAGAAAGCGCTGAAATAAACATTACTCACGAAAACAAATATTCAACTATATAACTTGTAAAAAAAATTTCACAACGAAATTCTCATTAATATTTTTTGCAAGTTGTTACCTTAATATAATTTGCGATAATCAAATTTTTCCTTGTAATGTAATTATCGCAACTTATATAGATAAAGTTTGGGGAGTGGATAGCATGAAGCGGTTTGGAAAGATTTTATGCATGATGGTTGCTGTGGCAGTGGTCCTTACAACATCAAAAGTTGTGCCGGATGTTGCATCTGCTGCATCTAAAGAAGCAGGCCGCGGCCTGGACCATGCAGTTGTGCTGTACATAGGCAGTCCTGTCGCATATGTTAATAATGCGGAGACGAAGATCGATCCTCAGAATCCGGGCGTCGTGCCTGTAATGAAAGAAAACAGGACACTGGTTCCGGTAAGGTTTGTTGCGGAAAGCTTAGGGCTTAAAGTGCTATGGGATGAAAAAACTGCAACAATCAATATCGAGCAGGGAACAAGGAAAATTAAGATGGTATTGGGCAGCGATCGCATGCTGGTTGAAAATGAAGAGACAAAGCTGGAGGTACCGGCTGAATCCATCAATGACAGGACATTTATTCCACTAAGAGCCCTCTCGGAAGCATTGGGGAAAAAGGTTTTTTATGACCGGGGATTGATTATCCTTAGCAATGAGGAGAATATTTTTGACGTGAATAAGGATAAGGAAGCCCTGGATCAACTCATTGCCCGTGTAAACAAGCCGCCGGTTATTGGAACAAAAGCGGCTTTAAAGAGCCTGCTCAGCAGCTCCTTTGATATTAACAGGGGTTATATTGAGATGGATGAAAGCTTGATGTTCACAGATCAAGGTGTGGCCAAAAAGGAGAAATCTGTTGAAGCTGCGCCGCAAGCTCTCAGTGAATCTGCTAAAACAAACACCAAGGGAAGCGCAAGCACTGATTATTCCACAACCAATGCTCAGGTTCAGGGCGTCGATGAGGCCGATGTGGTCAAGACCGATGGGGAATACATCTATCAAGTAAACAGGCAGCGTATCATCGTGGCCAAAGCTTTTCCGGCAGATGCTTTGGAGATAGTAAGCACAGTTGGCTTTGATGCACAGAACATGAATCCTCAAGAAATCTATGTGGATCATAAGCATATGGTGGTCATTGGTTCCTCCTCAGGGGAATTCGAAGCAATGAAATCCAAAGCAAGCATAATGCCGAGAAAATATCCGCCAACTTATCGCTTTGGTTCAACGAAAGCGGTTGTATACGATATTACCGATAAGAGAAATATTCAGAAGATAAGAGAAATAGAACTTGAAGGAAATTATATATCTTCACGAAAGATCGGATCAAGCTTGTATATGGTATCCAATAAGAATATATCCTACTGGATCGCACAAAAGAACTATATTGAAAATTCAATGAAAGAAGAAAACAACAGCCTGGATCAGAGTACTCTTGAAGAGTACACGGATAGGATGCTTGTACCTTCTTACCGGGATTCTGCCGTTGGAAACGAATATCAGCAGATAGATTATTCAAAGATCTGCTATTTCCCGGATTCACTCCAACCGGATTATATGACGGTTGCTGTTGTTAACCTGGATAAGCCGGATCAGAAAGCCGGTATATCTACTTACTTGGGAGCAGGGCAGCATGTTTATGCCTCCCGGCAAAGTCTCTATGTTGCTGTACCACAGTATGGCTACCAGCGTATGTACAAAGAGAGGAAAGTATTACCGCAAGGGAATTCTGAGGCTACGACACTGGTTTATAAGTTTTCCTTAACAACGGATACTGTAACTTATCTTTGCAAGGGTGAAGTGCCCGGTACAATATTGAATCAGTTTTCCATGGATGAGAACGGCAGATACTTCAGAATAGCTACCACAAGGTCTGCTCCCTGGAGAAGTAATATGGTTGGCCTGGAAAATAATGTGTACGTACTGAATGACATGCTAAGTATTACAGGCAAGCTGGAAAACCTGGCGCCGGGAGAAAAAATATACTCAGTCCGCTTTATGGGAGACAGGGGATATGTTGTTACCTTCAAAACTGTAGATCCGCTGTTTGTAATCGATTTGAAGGATGCAGCCAATCCGAAAGTGCTCGGGGCATTGAAAATTCCGGGGTATAGTGATTATCTCCATCCTTATGATGAAAACCATATCATCGGATTCGGAAAAGATACGGTAGAGGTCAAAGGGAATGCGTTTTACCTTGGCATGAAAATGGCGGTTTTTAACGTAAGTGACGTTACGAATCCGAAAGAACTGTTTACAGAAAAAATC
>JAOAAU010000079.1 GCA_026418695.1 Clostridia bacterium | reverse complement strand
GGGACTAGCCTTTAACAATCTTTCTGCATTCCAGATAAAACCTTTTTTCTTCCGCTTCTCCCATGGAGAAGGTTTTTCTGGGGAGTGAGCCATCAAGAATTACGGTTTTAAATAAATCGTGCTTATCCATGGCAGGGAGGAAGAAACCGATATTGCCTTCCTTCGAACCCAGGGAAACCACAACATCATCCCCGTGAATATAATCAACTTTAGCATCTTTGTTTTCTTTTACATACTCATCAATAAAGGTCTGGAGCGTACCTACTTCGAGGTTTAATTTAGGGCAATTCACTGAGAAAACGCCATAAGTGTCTTTTGAAACAAAGGGGATAACATGTGCAGCCCCACCGCTTTTCAACCGGATAACTTCAGATTTCATCGCTTTTTCACTGTCAAAAACTTTAAAAGCAGCTTGGCAGTTCATTTTATTAAAGAAATCTACCATCTGGTTCAGGAATGCCCTGGTATCAATATTGAAAACAACTCTGTGAATAGGTTCGAAGGTGATTCCGCTGTCATGGACGTTTACAACTTCAACAAGGGCAAAACGTGCAGGATGGGACTCCTGTTCACTTTCAGATAAAGTCTCTTTAACATTGACCCAGTGTGCTTTTGCAGATGCTAAGGAATGATTGCCGTCTCCTACAGCAAAAAGTAAAACTCCCTTATCATCGCCAACACCATATTTGTTTTTGAAAACTTCAGGCTTTGCAAGCTTTTCCAAAGCGTTCAAGACACCCTCGACGGCATCCGTGGATTCCACCTTGTAGCCTTGAATATGCCCACCATTCATCATCAGCTCAAAATCATAAAGCTTTTCAAGTTTATATGCATTTGCTGCTAATGGCTCGATGACAGTTCTATCCGGATCATCAATCAAGAGCATAATGTGAGGGGATTCGATGACCGCATTTTCCCTGATCTTTACGCGGGGAGGAATCCTTTCAAGAACGGTTCCTTCCGTAGCTCGAATTAAAGTTTGTGAACCTTTAGTATAGTCGTATTTTTCAAGATCAACTGCAAGAATCAGACCTTTTCTGGACTCTACATGGGAAGTTTTTCTATCAACATATACCATGCCGGATACCAAAGGCACAAGAACACCCTCCTTCAGGTATTCTTTCATGCTGCCGTTAATCTTTTTTATTCTGTCTTCCGTTTCTGTCTTTTCAAGATATACTTCAGGAAGCGTTAGGCGGAAAGTGGAATAAGCGCTGCCAACGGTTTCCTCTACCTTGTCCCAGTATTCTTCCTGGGATGTGTATTGATCACAGGCAACCACAGACCATTTTGTCAGATCTACGGTAGTAGTTGGCATTAAAATGGTTGGAATATGTACTCCGGTTTTAGGATTTGTATGATTGGACATAAGATTGTATGCACCTCACAAAAAATATATTAAGCTAAAAAGCCTATTTTTCGCCATTAGAACGAATTGGTTCAATGATTTCTATTTATTGAAAAGTATACATGAAGATGAAATGGGAGTCAAACAAAAATAGGCATCATTTATGGGATAGCGGGTAAAAAAATGTAAAATGTCGGAGAATGAATTTTTTGTTGAAAAAATAGCATAATATACTTTGACTACACAAAATGCTTTGGAGAGATGGGTTTGGAAAGATATAGTGAGGTTTTAGGATTGCCTGTCATCTGCATCGATAATGGGAAAAAGCTGGGGATGATCCAGGATGTCATTTTTTGTCCAAAGCAGAAGCGGGTGGAAGGATTTATTCTGGAACGGAAGGGATGCCAGGTCGGTAAACGGGTAGTATTGCTGAAGGATGTTTTTCAACTCGGGAAAGACGCCATGGTACTCAATGAATGTTCCTGTATCAAAGATCTAAAAAAAGCGGAAGCAGCAAATGAAGTTGAAGAAAAAGGGAATGTCCTTGGATTAAGAATCTATTCCAGGGATGGGAATGACTTAGGAGTTGTGAAAGATGTCCTGTTTGACTATAAAACAGGAGCGATTGAAGGAGTTGAAGTTTCAGACGGGTTGATTCATGACCTGATTGAGGGACGGAATATTCTTCCGTTGTTTGGAAAAGTTGAGTTTGGTGAAGAGAATATTCTGGTAGATAAGGAAGCAATAGAAGAGATCATTACGAATATTGGTGGTTTGAAGAATAGAATGAAAGGCAAGTAGCACAGAATATACTACATAGCGATGAAAGGGGTGAGCGTATGCAAAACGGTTTTACACGCGGATTAATCGTAGGAAGTATCATTGGTGCATCGGTCAGTATGATGATGAATCCAGATATGATGAAAAACAGATCAAAGAGGCGTATGATGAGAAACAGCAGGAATTTTTTAAGGAAATCAGGCCATATCATCGGTGATGTCATGGAAATGTTCAGGTAGAAAGCAACTCCCAAATTCGTTGGGGCCCACATACTAATAAATCCTCAAAAAGACTGGAGAAATCCAGTCTTTTTAAATGCTTGAATTATAACACTTTTCTACTAAAATGCTCTATTTCAGTTAACAATACTAAGTATCTATACTCATAAAAGGAGCCAAGGATGCTTCAAAAGAGAAAAATCGTTATATATATTGTTTCAATATTACTTATAGCAGCGATTGCATATTTCATTTACCGTTTCAGGGGAAAGCTTGTTAAGATTTTGACACCCTTTGTAATGGCATTGATACTTGCTTACCTCCTGAATCCTCTTGTAAACAAATTAAAGAGGAGAAAGATTCCCTGTAATGTGAGCATATTGCTGATTTATGCTTTTTTTTCGTTGGCACTGATATCAGTCATGATTTTTATTGTTCCGGAACTCATCAATAATACAAAAGAGCTTGTGGTGACTTTACCGGATATCACAACCGGGTACCAAAACATGTTTAACGGCATCCTTTTCAATATTCAATCCAGTAATTGGGCGCCAGATATAAAAAATGCAGTATTCAGAGAAATTCAAAACGGGTTGGTTACATTGCAGACCTATATCTTGGAGGCCTTAAGAAAATCGCTGACAAAACTGGTGGAAATCGTGACCACTGTGATGGACTTGATTCTTGCCATGATCATCGCGTATTACTTTATAAAAGATGCAGCCTTTTTTAAGGAAGCTACGCTATCACTCATGCCGAGGGCTTGGAGAAACTGGATGATCGGAACCGGCAGAGAGATCAATGGAATACTTTCCGGTTTTATTCAAGGGCAGATTTTGACGGCTATGATTGTTGGTACGCTGGAGACGATAGGACTTCTCATTGTAAAGGTGAAGTACCCGATTGTTTTGGGGTTGGTTGGAGGCGTTGCAAATATCATCCCGTACTTCGGACCGATCATAGGCGCTGTTCCAGCAGTTGCTGTTGCTCTTCTGGACTCTCCGGTAAAAGCTGTTTGGACAGCCGTAGTATTCATTATTGTACAGCAGATCGACAACGCCTTTATTTCGCCAAAGATTATAGAAGGTAAGTTGGGGTTGCATCCGGTAACGACCATATTGGCTGTACTCGTTGGGGGAGAATTCTTCGGGATTATCGGAATGTTGATTTCCGTACCGGTAGTTGCCATCCTCAGGGCGGTTATCCGAAGGGGGATTGATGCAATTGTTTGAAGACTTGTTATATTGGTTTAAGAAGCTTAAAAGGCCATATTCTTGACACTATACCTATACATTATATATAATTTATTTGCTGTACTAGAAAATAAATCAAAATAAGATATAGGGAGCAAATTACATGGAAAAGTTAGGTTTGAACGAGATCAGGGAACGTTACTTGAAATTCTTTGAAAGCAAGGGGCATTTGCGCCTTCCCAGCTTTTCACTGGTTCCGCAGAACGACCCTAGCATATTACTTATAAATGCGGGAATGACACCTTTGAAACCATATTTTACAGGCCAGGAGGAACCACCAAGGCTGCGCGTTACTACCTGTCAGAAGTGTATCCGTACTCCGGACATCGAAAATGTAGGGAAGACAGCCCGCCATGGTACTTTCTTTGAAATGCTCGGCAATTTCTCCTTCGGAGACTACTTTAAAAGAGAAGCGATTCCCTGGGCATGGGAGTTCTTTACGGAGGATTTGAAAATTCCTGCGGACAGGCTGTATGTTTCTGTATATGAAGAAGATGATGAGGCTTTTGAGATCTGGAATAAGGAAGTTGGTCTTGCCCCCAATAAGATTTTCAGAATGGGAAAAAGGACAATTTCTGGGAGCATGGTACAGGCCCCTGCGGTCCCTGCTCGGAAATTTATTTCGATAGAGGCGAGGACAAGGGTTGTGGTGAGCCGGATTGTACAGTCGGTTGTGAGTGCGACCGGTTTATTGAGGTATGGAATCTGGTATTCACTCAGTTTAACAGGCAGGAAGACGGTTCCTATACAAAGCTGGAGAAAAAGAATATCGATACGGGAATGGGGCTGGAGAGACTTGCCTGCGTAATGCAGGATGTAAACAGCTTGTTTGAAGTAGATACCGTAAGAAATATTCTGAATTATATTTGCAGTGTTGCTGGTGTTGAATACGGTAAGGAATATAAAACGGATGTATCCATCCGAGTTATTACAGACCATATCCGAAGCACCACCATGATGGTATCGGATGGCGTTGTTCCATCCAATGAAGGCAGAGGTTATGTTTTAAGAAGACTCTTGAGAAGGGCGGCGAGACATGGCAGGCTGCTCGGAATTACAAAACAGTTCCTTCACGAGGTTGCGGATATAGTCATCAATGAATCAAAAGCTGCATATCCGGAACTTGCAGAACGTGCAAAAAATATTAAACTGGTAATTAAGAATGAAGAGGATAACTTTAACCGTACTGTAGATAATGGTTTGATTATCCTGAACGGGTACATGGAAGAACTCAAGAACGAAGGGAAGAAGATTGTTTCCGGGAGGCAGGTATTTAATCTCCATTCGACTTATGGATTCCCCTTTGATCTAACAAAGGAAATTGCATCCGAAAATGGGTTTGAAGTAGATGAAGAAGGTTTTAAAAAGGAAATGCTGGAGGAAAGAGAACGTGCCAGAGCTGCATTGAAAAACAAGGGCGGCTCCGCTTGGGCTGGAAATGTATACGATTCTCTGGATAAGTCCATCAAGACCGAATTCGTAGGTTACGGCAAATTTGAGTCCATCGCAAAGATTTTATATGCATTCAAAAATGATGAGATGGTAGAAGCAGTTCAAGAAGGAGACAGCGTTGTTGTCATTCTGGATAGAACCCCGTTTTATGCTGAAAGCGGCGGACAGGTAGGAGATACAGGCACTATTTATACGGATAATGGTACAATTGAAATTATAGATTGTAAAAAGACTGCAGACGGTAAATTCCTCCATCTGGGGATCGTAGTCAATGGCTCTCTGGAGGTAGGAAACGAAGTAACGGCTGCAATAGATAAGAAGAGAAGAATGGAGATTGCAAGAAACCATACTACAACCCATTTGCTGCACAAAGCATTAAAAAATGTAGTCGGTGAGCATGTAAACCAGGCTGGTTCCCTGGTTGAGCCGGATCGCTTCAGATTTGACTTTTCACATTTCTCAGCCATTGCAGCAGAAGACTTGAAAAAGATTGAAAGTGAAGTCAATGAAAAGATATTGGAGAACTTGGAAGTAGACATCAGAGAGATGGCGATTGACGAAGCAAAGAAAGCCGGTGCTACTGCTTTGTTTGGTGAGAAATATGGAAATATTGTTAGAGTCGTAAAAATTGGAGATTATAGTACAGAGCTTTGTGGAGGAACACATTTAAATGCCACTTCCCAGGCAGGGTTGATCAAGATCCTGGGCGAAAGCGGGGTTGCCGCAGGCGTACGAAGAATTGAAGCACTCACAGGACAGTCCGCCATTGAGTATTATAAAGATAAGGAACGGCTTTTGAATGACGTTGCGAATGCTTTGAAATCCAACCCGGCGGATAGCTTGAGAAGAATTGAAACATTATCTTCAGAATTGAAAAATGCCGAGAAGGAAATCGAACAGCTAAGGAACAAGCTTGTCAGTGGTTCTTTTGAAGATGTACTCTCAAAAGCTGTGGATGTTAAGGGTGTGAAGGTTGTAACTGCCCGTTTTGACCAGTTGGATATGGATGGTTTGAGAAATACCGGAGATACCTTGAAGAATAAGATGGGTTCCGGGGTGATTGTACTTGCTACAGGCTTCGGTGACAAAGTAAACTTTGTTGTGATGGCGACCAAAGATGTGGTTGATAAGGGTGTCCATGCCGGAAACATTATCAGAGAGGTGGCTAAAGTCGCTGGAGGCGGCGGAGGCGGACGTCCCGATATGGCGCAGGCAGGTGGTAAGGATGCAGCAAAAATAGATGAAGCCCTTGCAATGGCGAAGCAGGTAGTTGAAACTCAGGTTAAATAATTTGTAAATCAGGTAATTAGACTTTTTTCTGTATTGATATTGGGCAACAGCTCTAATCAATCCGAACCTAGTCTTCTTATAGGAGGTTATTGAATGGATAACTGCATTTTCTGTAAAATCATTAATAAAGAGATACCCTCTACGGTTGTTTATGAAGATGATCGGGTATTGGCCTTCAAGGATATTCAACCGGTAGCACCGGTTCATGTTCTCATTGTTCCTAAAAAGCATATCCCCAGTGTCAAGGATATTCAGCCAGGAGAGGAAGGTTACCTCGTAGACATCCATAAAGCCGCTGTAAAAATTGCTCAGGAACTGGGAATTGCCGAGAACGGCTTCAGACTGATCAATAACTGTGGGAAAGGTGGAGGGCAGACTGTTTTCCATCTCCATTATCACTTGATTGGTGGGGCGGAGCTTGGTGCAAAGCTGATTTAATCAATATATTTACTGCATACAGGAAAGTTTACCTAAAAGCTAATGCATCCTGAAGCGCATAGTGACCTATCCGAATTGAATTAATGATGTATAGGATAGAAGCATGAGTTGACAAAAAAATGATACAAAATGCTTTTAAGTAAATAAAATATTGACTTTATTTTAAAAAATAATATATAATATAGTGTGTGCTGTATTTAGCTTGATTCCCACAAATATACAGTGAAGGAAATGTAGATTATTCCCGGCACAATTGTTACCATCGGAGGGAGGGAAGTACATGTCTGAAATAAGAGTTAAAGAGAACGAGTCTCTTGATAGTGCTCTTAAGAGATTCAAAAGGCAATGCGCTAAGGCAGGCGTGCGGGCTGAAGTAAGAAAAAGAGAGCATTATGAAAAACCGAGTGTAAAGAGAAAAAAGAAATCTGAAGCTGCTAGGAAAAGAAAGTTTAAATAATGGGAGGACTCGGCTATGTCCCTTAAGGAAAGACTTCTTGATGATATGAAAGCCGCGATGAGGGATAAGGATAACATTAAAAAGAATGCTGTCCAAATGGTCCGTTCAGCAGTGCTTCAGGTTGAAAAAGATAGTAAAGTAACCCTTGACGACGATGGTGTAATTGAGATCATTGCCAAAGAAGTTAAGAAACGAAAGGATTCACTGCCTGAATATGAAAAAAGCGGCAGGCAGGACCTTATAGATAATTTGAAAGCTGAAGTAGATGTATTAATGCAATATTTGCCGCAGCAGTTATCAGAAGAAGAAGTCGAAGTGATTGTAAAAGAGGCGATTCAACAAACTGGTGCGAGCTCCATCCGGGATATGGGAAAGATCATGCAGGCTGTGATGCCCCGTATTAAAGGAAGAGCGGACGGCAAGATTGTAAATCAAATAGTAAACAGGTTGTTCAAATAAGCTCGATGAATATCGAGCTTTTTTCACGCCTGTTTTTAAGAGGTTTTGAGTACTGGGAAGATATGCTTACTTCCTAGTACTGCATATCTGGGAATATTTTTGCATGCGAAAACGGCTAAACTTTATAAGACTGAAAAGTCGCAGAAAATGAAAGAAGACTTGATTAAACAAAAATTTATTACAAGAATTCATTTCTCAATGTATTCGGATATAATAGGGGGATTAAAGAGATTATTGCTCGAGGAGCAGGGGATTGATTTAGAACGTGGGATAATAATAATGAAATAAAAAAATGCAATAAAAAAACTCGACTTGTATCGAGTTTTATTTATTTACATTATTTAACGCCTTCGCTAATTTAGACTTTCTTCTCGCAGCGGTATTCTTATGCATGATGTTCTTTGATGCTGCTTTATCTATAGTCGCTACAGCCTTTTTGAAAACTTCAGCTGCAGAAGCTTCTTTAGTTTCGATCACTTCTTTAGCCTTTTTGATAGTAGTTTTCAAAGCTGATTTTCTCATGGCATTCTTCAAGGATTTAACCTTGGTTACTTTTACTCTTTTAATAGCAGACTTAATATTTGGCAAATGTTTCACCTCCTGCGAGTTAATCAACATCGATTATTTTACCATGAAAGAAAATAAAATGCAAGGATATTGTCGATTGTTTTTCATTTTATTTTGTACATGCTTTCCAAGGCGAATTCATGCATAAAAGACAGATTTTTATGATTCTGTGTATTGTGAAAAAGAAACTGAGGAAAAATACCTAAAGATAGGAACGAATTTATGAAAGGGTGGAGCTCATGATTCAAAATAAAAATATACGAACGGATCTAGCTTTAGAAGCAAAGGAACTATTCAAGCAGCAAGCGCTGAAAGAAAGAATGGAAGCTCACGGAGAGCCACCGGGAGTAGAAGTTGAAAATGCGGGAACCGAGGATATAAGAATTACCCGTGTCAGAGTAACATCTCCTACGGGCGAAACTTCTATCGGAAAGCCAATGGGAAACTACATTACTTTAGAGATCCCCCGTTTACGCGACAATGATCAGGAACTGTATGAGGAAACATGCAAGGCATTGGCGAAAGAACTGAACGGTATTATTCAAATTGATAAAAATGCGACAGTCCTGGTTGTAGGTTTGGGGAACTGGAATATCACTCCGGATGCCTTAGGGCCCAAGGTAGTATCCAGCATGATGATCACGAGACACTTGTTGGAATATGTGCCTGAGGAGGTGGACGAAGGAGTACGGCCGGTTTGTGCCATTGCACCGGGGGTTCTAGGGATTACAGGAATTGAAACAGGGGAGATCGTTCGTGGAATTGTAGATAAAATCAAACCGGCAGCCATCATTGCGATTGATGCTTTGGCATCCAGAAAGATGGAAAGGGTAAGTACAACGATACAGATTGCAGATACCGGAATTGCTCCAGGTTCCGGTGTAGGGAACAAAAGAATGGAACTGTCAAAGGCCACTCTTGGAATCCCTGTGATAGCAATTGGAGTTCCTACAGTCGTCGATGCGGCTACAATGGCGAATGACACCATTGATCTTGTAATAGATAGCGTAATGAAGGAAGCATCCAAGGGAACAGATTTTTACAACATGCTGAAGGATATTGACCGTAATGAGAAGTATCAGTTAATCCAGGAAGTGCTGAATCCTTATATCGGAAATCTTATTGTGACGCCAAAGGAAATAGACAATATCATTGAGAAAATATCAAAAGTGATTGCGAATGGCCTCAACATTGCGCTTCACCAGGGAATCACACTTCAGGATGTCAACCGGTATGTTCATTAGACTATTGATATCGTAGAATCGGTTTGAAACAACAAAGTGTAATATTTGATGCTAGAATTTACACGTGATCAAAAACTGCTTTTATATCATAATAGTATTAGTTAAGCTGCTTGCAGGCAAGCCGTAACGTTCTAACATGATATAAGGCAGTTTTTTCTATTAAGTTTAACTAGCTGACGTTCCAGCTGTTCATCAATATAAAAGGGGTAATTTTGTGGGATTTGTACGGAGGCTCTTAAAATCTTTTCAATCTGTTCCAATGTATATAAAAGGATTAATCCTGGTTCTCTTTATTGCGATACCCATCGTTACTTGTGTGGCCTCTACGGATGTCAAACAGGAGGCAGCAGTAAATGCATATATCAATTTTGACGAAACAAAAATCCCACAGGAAGAGGTCCTGCCTGAAGAGCCGAAAGTACCCAGGGAACCTTTAATTGTCATTGATCCCGGTCATGGAGGAGAAGAGTGGGGAACCTACCGTGGAGACATGATTGAGAAAAATATCAATCTGGATATCTCTCTACGAATGGGAAGGCTGCTGAAGGACGAAGGGATAAAAATTGCTTACACCAGAGAAAAGGATGTTTATCTTGGCTTAAAGGAAAGAGCTAATTTTGCAAACGATCTGAACGCAGACCTGTTTATCAGCGTACACAATAATGATATGCCTGGACAGCCGGATTATAAAGGAACGGAGACCCTATATTGTCCGCCGCAAAAGCCGGTTTTTGACAGTATGGACGGACAGAAGCTGGCAACCATTGTTCAGAGAGAACTTGTGAAAACCCTAAAAACTGTCGATAATGGGACCATCTACAGGCCGAATCTGGCTGTGATAAGAAGAACCAAAATGCCTGCGGTAATTGCTGAAATCGGATACATCACCAATGCATCCGACCGGGCGAGGTTGGCAAGTGCTGAATTCAGGCAAAAGGCAGCGCTGGCGCTGGCTAATGCAGTAAAGAAGGCAATTGAAGTCATGGGCGCAAAAAAGCAAGACGATGGGAAATGGCTGATCAATAACCAGTAAGAACGAAGGGAAAACCCTTCCTTTTTTTTTAGCTACCATGTATAATTTTGAAGTAGATCTAAATTATTTGCAGCACGATGGGGGAAAATAAATGAAGCAGATTGGCAGATATCTACTCATACTGATTGCAGTGATGGCCTTATGGAACAGTATTGTTATTAAGCCTTTGAAGATTTTTACGGTATTCCTCCACGAACTGGGCCACGCTTTGATGGCATTTATATTCGGTTATGGAATTCAAGCCTTTAAAGTCAATTTTAATGAAAGCGGATATACAATGGTTCAACCCAAAGGGTGGTTTTCCACGTTTATGATAGCCAACGGCGGATATTTGGGAAGCATATTGTTTGCACTGCTGATCCTGCATTTGAAAAGAACAAGCTATAAGAAGTATATTCTCGGAACCCTGGCGATTGTGTTTTTAACAATCTCCATCAAGTTTTCGGGGTTTTCGTTTACTTTATTGTACTCGATTCTTTTTGCAGTAGCCGTACTCATGCTGTATATGGTTCAGAGCGAAAAGCTGAATGACTGGATCATAGATATCATTGGAATAGCAAGTGTTGCTTATGCAGTCTATGATACGTTTGTAGATACGATTCTATTGCAATTGAATCTTCAATTTCACCTGATTGAAGGCTGGGGTGGAAAACAGCCAATGACGGATGCTGTTCAGCTGCAGCAGCTGACGCATATCCCGGCGATTGTATGGGGTGTTCTATGGATGGCAATAGCGCTTTTTGCAGTCTATACGACGCTGCTAAAATCGGCTGGAAAGGCTAGAAGATAGATCTAACGATTTGGAGGTAATGGAATGAATAACATTGAAAAAAAAATCACTGAGTTAAGGGAGACGCTCAATTATCACAGCTATAAATATTATGTTGAAGATAAGCCTGAAATCAGTGATTTTGAATATGACAAGCTTTATAGAGAGTTAGAAGACCTTGAAAAGCAGAGACCAGACCTAGTGACGCCGGATTCTCCGACGCAGCGTGTTGGTGACAAGCCGCTGGAGGGCTTTGACAAGGTGGAGCATGCTGTTCAGATGCAGAGCCTTCAGGATGTATTTAATGAGGAGGAACTCTTTGCGTTTGACAAACGTGTTGGGGAAGCCATCAATACGGATGTTGAATACGTTGTGGAGAAAAAGATAGATGGATTGTCCGTGTCGTTGATCTATGAAAATGGGCGGTTTATACGAGGAGCAACCCGCGGAGACGGACTGGTTGGAGAGGATGTCACTCAGAACCTTAAAACGATCAAGGCAATCCCCATGATCATCAAGGATGCCCTTCCGTTACTTGAGGTCCGGGGAGAGGTATACATATCCAAAAGTGACTTTATTAAAATCAATGAAGACCAGGAAGCTCTGGAGCAACCGCTATTCGCAAATCCCAGAAATGCAGCCGCAGGCTCTTTGAGACAGCTGGATCCCAAGATTGCAGCCGCAAGAAAGCTGAATATATTCATTTTCAATATCCAAAGAATAGAAGGTAAATCTTTCACAAAGCACTCAGAAACCTTGGAATATTTAAAATATCTCGGCTTCAAGGTAAGCCCGGACTATAAGGTTTTGAGGAATATCGAAGCGGTTATGAACAGGATCCATGAAATCGGGGAAGAACGCGGAGAACTGCCTTTTGAAATCGACGGAGCTGTTGTGAAAGTAAATTCACTCAACCAAAGAGATATTCTTGGAAGCACTACCAAGACACCAAGATGGGCTGTGGCATATAAATATCCTGCAGAGAAGAAACAGACTGTGATCAAGGATATATGGGTCAATGTCGGAAGGACCGGAGTTTTGACACCAAATGCGGTATTAGAGCCCGTAAGGCTTGCAGGAACAACGGTCAGCAGGGCTACTCTCCATAATATGGATTATATCAAAGATAAGGATATACGGATCGGAGACACGGTAGTTGTTCAAAAAGCAGGGGACATCATACCGGAGGTATTGGAGGTTGTTTTTGAGAAACGAACCGGGTCGGAAAAGGAATTTTTAATGCCTGAACAGTGTCCGGAGTGTGGATCTCAAGTCGTAAGGGAAGAAGGGGAGGCAGCATACCGTTGCACGGGAATTGAGTGCCCTGCCCAGCTTTTTAGAAGTATTGTGCATTTTGTTTCTAGAGATGCAATGAATATTGACGGGCTTGGCCCCGCAATCATCGAGGTCTTGCTGGACAAAGGCTTTATCAAAGAAATTGCAGATCTCTACACCCTTCAGGAGAGAAAAGACGAGTTGGTCAAAATTGAAAGAATGGGTAAAAAATCCGTAGAGAATCTTTTGAACTCTATAGAGAAATCGAAGCTGAACAATATCGACCGGTTGATCTTTGGATTTGGAATCCGGCATATCGGACTCAGGGCAGCACAGCTTTTAAGCGAGAACTTTGAGTCCATGGATGCATTAAAAGAAGCATCTTTTGATGATATCCTCCGGATTCCTGAATTCGGGGAAAAAATGGCACAGAGCGTCGTAACATTTTTCAATCAGGAACAAACCAGGGACACAATAGAGAAATTGAGAAAATCCGGGGTTAATCTCACCAGTGCCGGAAAAAAGCAATTGAAGGATAATCGGTTTGAAGGTCTGACCTTTGTTCTCACTGGAACACTTCCTACCTACAGCAGGAGTGAGGCTGGCGAAATCATTGAAAGCTTTGGCGGTAAAACTTCAGGCAGCGTATCAAAGAAAACGGATTATGTACTGGCAGGGGAAGAGGCGGGCAGCAAACTGGATAAAGCAAGGCAGCTAGGGGTTAAAGTCATTGACGAGGAAGAGTTTAGCAGGATGATCAGCTAATAAAAATTATATTTATAAAACAAATAGTTAAAAGCTTTCAGTTTTATAACTGAAAGCTTTTTCATCAATGCGAATCTGTTTAGCATGAGATTTTCATACTAAGGAATGCTTTTAGATTATATGTTTGCATATTGTCTCAAAGAGCGCTTTAGATCGAACGGGCTTGGTCAGATAGTCATCCATTCCTGCTTCCAGGCACTTTTCCTTATCGCCTTTCATTGCATTGGCAGTTAATGCGATAATCGGGATACGAACTCCCAAATTACTTTCCGCGCTTCTTATGGCTATAGTGGCTTCCAGGCCATCCATTTCGGGCATTTGAACATCCATCAGGATGATGTCGTACATGCCAGGCTGATACAGTTCCAAAGCCTCTCTGCCATTATTGGCAATTTGGACGGTCCAGTCATATTTCTGGAGCATGGTCTGCATCAGCACCTGATTGGTCTTATTGTCCTCTGCCAGGAGTACATTCAATTTTTTAACAAATGTTTCCGGATTTGCTTCCGCATTATCCTGCGTTTGATTTTTATTTACTGAGATCTGCAGGGGTAATGAAAACGAGAACTTACTGCCCGAGCCCAAGCAGCTTTCTACTGAAATGCTGCCACCCATCATCTCAACAAGCTTCTTTACAATTGCAAGGCCCAGGCCGGTTCCTCCAAATTTTCTCGAATGAGAGCTGTCCAATTGATGAAACATATTAAACAATGTATCGATTTTTTCCTCCGGTATCCCTATGCCTGTATCCTGTACAGTAAAGTTCAATATTGTTATATTATTGAAAGCTTGTGAAGCTTTTAGTGTGAGCTCAATATTCCCTTCCTGTGTAAATTTGACAGCATTCCCAATAAGATTGATTAGTACTTGTTTTATTCTTGTTGGGTCCCCGTGCAGTCTATCAAAAATTTGTCCATCAAACCGGCACGATAGAATTAACCCTTTACTAATGGCTTGAACGGAGAGTTCCTTGATGACTGCTTCAACAAGCTGCTTGATGCTGAAATCAATATTTTCCAGCTCCAGCTTACCGGCTTCTATTTTAGAAAAGTCCAGAATGTCATTGATAATGGTAAGCAGTGAGTCGGCAGAGTTTCGAATAATATCGAGGTAGTTTTTCTGGACTTCCTTAAGTTCTGTAGCAGCCAGTAAATCAGACATTCCAATGATAGCATTCATTGGGGTTCTAATTTCATGGCTCATGGTAGCAAGAAATTGGCTCTTGGCTTTGCTGGCTGATTCTGCAGCCTCTCTGGAAGCCTCAAGCGCAATCATGGTTTCCTCCAACTGGGTGATGTTACGGAGGATCACTAATCTTCCGGTAAGTTCAGCCTTATCATAAACAGGGGAGATGCTTAGATCAAAATAATTCTTGTTGCCATTCAAATGGATACATATTTTTTCATTGGCTTCCAGGCAGTCCTTGAAGTTGTCCAACAGGTCAGGCCAGGCAGAAAGTACTTCAGTAGCACGTTTCCCGATAATATCCTTAGTACTTGATCCGATGACCGATTTTGCTGCCGGGTTCACATCAATAATGCGGTTTTGGTTATCGATGACGATAATCATATCCTTCATATTCTCTATAATGGCATGTCTGGCTACTGGGACAAGATCCAACAGTTTATAGCGGAATAGAGCCTGAAAGAATGTAAACCCTGTGAATATCAGCAAGATAGGGGTAATGTCAGTGAAGGGGGTTTTGATCAGTCCGAACACATTAAGAATATTTCCAATCCAGGGGATACATGCGCCGAGAATAAGAATACCGGTTTGTTTCTTATAGATACTTGGCAGACGGAATAAGGCACCTACAAATAAAATTGTACCCCAAAATATATAGAGATAGGAATAAAAAGTATGAACCCAAAACCAAATACCGTTTTGTGCTTCGATGGAGACAAAGAAGCCTTTATCGACAAAGCTGTAGTTGGCCAGAAATAAGCCAAGTTTCCAGTTGAATAGGACCATAATATTCGTAAGCACAGGGATGATCAGCATGAGAGAAATGTATTTTTTCGTAAGGAATTTTTCGTTCCGGGTATACTGCAAAGCCAGATAAAGCCAGGCGAATGGAACGATACTGACTCCAACATATTTAAAACTGTCAAGGATCAGTTTTAATATATGATTGCTGTTGATATCTGCCAGCAGCTGAGCAATAATCCACTCCGCTACGGAGAGCATCAGGATCGCAACAGGAATAGAGCCTTTCGCAGGTCTTTTTCTCCATGAAAAATAGGAAAGAAAAAGCGAAGCTACAGCAGCCGAGCCTAAGGATAAAATATAGATGAGCAGCATAAGTTATGGTTTCCCCCTTGCGGATAGTTTAGGGAAAAGCGTGATTGTTATTAGAAAGTTTGGAATATAATCTTATTATATCATGACGTATAGCAAAAGTCATATTTTAGAAGCAAATATCAAATTTTAGTATTGAGATATTGAATGCCTGTGAGTATCGCAAGGATGACCGGCTGGTGAATGATATAAAGCGTAAGGGTATGCTTACCCAAAAAGCTAACAGGGTTTTTACCAATCTCAAATGGAAACAGGCTCTGTTTTTGTTTATATAAGATTCTACCAAGAAAAATGCCGTAAAGAAACAGTCCCAACCATGGGATCAATGAATAATAATCGGAAGAAGCAAATCCTGGGCTGGTTACGCCAAACGGAAACAGGTAGTCGTGGGAGACATTTAGGTTTGACGTGTATAAATTAAGTGCAATGATCACGCTGCCGGAGATTACAAGCAGTACATTGTTCAGTTTGTTGAGCAGGGGATAGAGAAGCATACAAACCGCAAAAAAGTGGATGATGCCGAATTTGATTACAAAATCAGGATTATAAAAGTAACTGAACAGCGAAACTAATAATGCTACACCCAGAAGTTTAAGTCCTCTTTTTGCATTACTTCTGCTCAAGGAGCAGCTGATGCCTGAAATCAGTATGAAGAGGATTACGGATGCTTTCCCTGTATAGTAGTTAAAGCCGGTACTATATTGAACAGAATAACCGAAGAATTCATTCATATCATAGATGGCATGAAAATAAACCATCAGCAGCAGTGCGACTCCTCTAAAAAAGTCCAATTCCCAAATTCGTTTTTTATTTGTTGGATTATTCATGATCATACTCCTGAATTCATTTCATTTTCTGGGGCAGTATTCGATCCCTTGGAGGATTTTAGTGTTAGGATATACAGAGAGGAAATTATCAAAAGCATCCCTGCTGTCTGTAATAAGGTAATTTTTTCTCCTAATACGAAAAAACTTGTGATTACCGATACCACGGGGATCAGGTTCAAGAAAGCAGCGGATACAGTTGCCCCTAACCGCTTGGTGGCGTAAATATAAAAGAAATACGCCACTGCAGAACAAAAAAATCCGAGATAAATAAGGTTTAAAAGAGGAACCAGGGACAATGCTTTCCAATGCTTGATTTCCGGGGCAATAAAGGGGATAAAAAGAAAAACGCTGACCAGCGTTTGATACGTGGTGATGGTTATTCCCGAATATAGGCTGCTAAGACTTCTGCTTTGTATAGTATAGATCACCCAACAAACCATTGCTCCGATGATCAGCATATTGCCCATAAAGGTGGAAGAAGACAGTTCAAGCTTCCCATTAATACTGATAACCAGGTATACGCCCAAAATAGATAGCAGCAAACACAGAATCATTTTTGGCTTGATTTTCAATTTGAAGAAAATGGCCTCCGAAAACAGCGTAAAGATCGGAACCGAGGCAACAATCATGGAGGCATTGGAGGCTGTTGTATATTTTAAGCCCGTATTTTCAAAAATGAAATACAATACAATTCCGAACAGACCGGAAGCAGAAATCAAAAGCAAATCTCTAAAACTGATTTTACTGAAAGCGTGTGTAAACAAGGAAAAAGCCGCCAGTGGAACCAATGCGATGATTTGGCGGAAGAATGCGATGGAAGCGGGGGGGACTTCCGTAAGAAGTATTTTTGTGCTGATAAAAGATATTCCCCAAAAAATTACCGTCAATATTAAAAAAATCACCGAAAGGTAATATTCCTTTGTTTTACCGGAAGATTGTTTGTTCAACTC
>JAOAAU010000051.1 GCA_026418695.1 Clostridia bacterium | reverse complement strand
TCATCCGTTTCCTTGGATTGTACGACAAAACACGGGAAGCTGAAGCTCAATGTCGCATTTGAAAGGGGATTGTAATGCTATGGATATAAAATACATTAATCCGTTTCTTGAGGCCTTGAAAGGTGTCTTTGAAAGCTTTGGAATGGGAGACATACAACGTGGAGCTGTTCAAAAGAAGGATATCATGCAGGTAGATATGGACATTACCTCCATCATCGGACTTGTTGGCGATGTTCGGGGGAATATTGCCTATTCACTGTCCCAGGAGACAGGGAAAAAGATAGCTTCCACTATGATGATGGGAATGCCTGTAGAAGAATTTGATGCGATTGCAAGAAGTGCAATCGGAGAAATGGCAAACATGATTACAGGCAGGGCTGCGATCATCCTTTCCCAGGCAGGGGTCACGACTGACCTTACACCGCCTTCCATCGTGTTCGGGAAGGATATTCTGTTTGTGATCAGTTCCGTTCAGACCATTGCTGTAGACATGGAAACCCAGTTTGGGAGGATCCAGATCAATATTGGATTGGAAGTGTAGCGGATGGGGGATACTTCTCTGGGTTAAGGGGATTCCTTTGGAGTTAAGAGATGTCCCCTTTTGAATGGTCGTAACGACATTTCTCTGTGTGCTGCGGTGATTATTTTATGCTAAGAAATATACTGTTTTGAAAGCCAAACCTTCGTGGAATAATCTTCATGGAGGTTTGTTTGATTTTTGTATAACTTTTCAGTAAAATTATCGTATATAGGTAAGGGGATACTTCATTCTGAATAATAGGGATTCCATTTGCATTAAGAAATGTTCCCTTTTGAAAGACAAGGAATACTTTTACTGGGAAGTAAAACCCCCCTATCCCCCCTGAAAAGGGGGTGAAAAGCGTGATTTTATGAGCATAAATCAATATGCGTCTAAGAACTTGCGTGTATCGAGTTTGAAATAAGACCCTTGAGAAAATTCTAATCGCTCCCTATGTAGGGAGGATAGGAGGGTCAATAATTATTTTTAGAAATCATAGAGAGGATGGACAATTCTTTGTCCGGGTGATCATAGAATATGTGGTATCAGGAATTTTTAAGCAAGTACAAATCAGGAATATCCCACGAGTTTCTATTTTACTTTAATGTGCGGGATGTGGTTGACAACTATCGATTGATTGACCGTTACCTGCATGATGAGTTTATTAAACAAAGGAACTTTGGGATCGTAGCCTTTTATGATATTTCTAGAGGGCTTACATTCCTTGATCCCGGCATGGAGAAGGAATTTCACAAGATTACTTCCAACGAAGCCGAGAATCTGCTGCACTCGCTTCCTTCGAGGATATTTCCCTATATCGATATGGCCCTGAAGGGTACCAAGATGGCTTTATTTATCGATCATACAGAAAAGATCATTCCATCTTCTGATATCAGCAGCATGTCCCTGGAAGAAAGAATGGCATTGATATGGATCAGTGAGTGGTCTGTAAACTCAAAGATTTCAACAGTAGGAAGTACTGTTTTCATGCTGGCCGATAATCTGGCAGATGTAAGCCGCGAGGTACTCAAGTCTTCTTACCGGGTGGAGCCGATATTGGTAGAGCTCCCCAATGAGGCAGCCAGAAAAGAATATATTGAATACCTTCTGAAAGATAATACTGTGAAGTCTGAAATCAAGCCGGACGAATTTGCCAAGCTGTCTTCCGGTTTGAGTAAAAAGGCGATCAAGGATATCAAGCTTAAGGCGGAAGCGGAAAATGTACCGGTCAGCTTTGAGTTTATCAAGGAAAAGAAGCACTCCGTATTAAAAAAGGAATATGGCGATGTGCTTGAGTTTATTTATCCTGAAATCAGCTTTGAAAACATCGGGGGCATGGACAAGGCGAAGAACTACCTGATGAAAAACATAGTACAGCCCATTATAAAAGGGGATTTAAGAAGGGTTCCTATGGGCATACTGTTATGCGGGCCCTCCGGTACCGGAAAAACACTACTTGTGAATGCTCTGGCAAAATCCAGCGGGTTCAACTGTGTGAAAATCGATATGTCCAGGATCCTTGGTCAGTATGTGGGTGAAAGTGAGAAAAACTTTAAGAAGTGTTTGCTGGGTGCCCAATCTCAACAACCGGTCATTGTTTTCGTAGACGAGATCGATACTGCTTTCAGAAGAGGTGAAAGCGGGGACAGCGGCGTAAGCAGAAATATATTCAGTGAATTTTTACAGTTTACCAGTAATACACATAATAGAGGAAAAGTTATTTTTATTGCCGCCACCAATCGGCCGGACTTGCTGGATTCAGCGTTGAAGAGAGCGGGAAGGTTTGACAAAAAAATCCCGATCCTGCTTCCTGAGAAGGAAGAACGGGCGGAAATATATAAGATTATGTTAAACAAGTACAAGTTCGAAACGGATATTGTAGATTTTATGCCGTTTGCAGAGGCATCAGAGAATTATACCGGGGCTGAAATCGAAACCGTTGTAAGGAAGGCATACGAGATTGCAAATGAAGATGATGTGGAGGGTACGATCATCACCGCAGAAATTCTTCAGCAGGCCATCACCCGGTGCAGGCCAAGCACTCAACAGGTAGAGTTCATGACGGAACTTGCGGTGAAGGAATGCGATGATATGGACCTTTTACCGGAAAGATATAAAAACCTGTTGGAAAACAGGGAAGATGTATGATCAGTATGAAATAAATTGAATCAGCCGTTTACAAGGAAGCAGAATTAGTATACATTATTCTTAAGGTACAAACATTGTTTTAATAAATAACCATGATTATAAATTTATAGAGGAGGCGCGTTATGGGACTTTTTAGCAGACTTGGAGCAATGATGAGGGGATTTTTCGGACTTTTTGTCGGAGGAATGGAAGAGAGAAATCCGGAGGTTCTATTTGAAGATATAAAGCTGCAGATTGATAAGGCGAGAAAGGAAGCTGAGCAGCAGATTATTGAGATCCAGACCAATGCGGAGCTGATTAAAATTGAAATGAAAAACGCAGAAAAGAATCTCAATGCTATTAAAGCAAGAGTTGAAGCAGCTCAGAGGCAAGGAGACAAGGATATTCTGGTCGAGCTTCTCATGCAGGAAGAAGAATATCAGACCGTATACGAAACACATAAAGCAACTTACGACAATGCCATGACAGAAGTTGCAAAGATCAGAGAAGACTATAAGATCTTTGAATCTGAAATGAATTCAAAGCTGAACGAGTTAAAGACATTGAAATCCCAGGCGAAGATGGCGCAGCTCAGGGAAAATATCAACTCTGTAAATTCACAGTACACTTCAAAGAACAACAGAGTTGGTAATGTGAATGAGAGCATGGACAGAGCAAGAGAAATTGTGAACAAGAAGACTGCTAGAGCTAATGCCATTGAATCATTGAATGACAATAATATGGAAATGAAGCTGAAGAGATTGGATATGAATTCAGCAAGAGATAGAGCTCGCGCTCGTGCTGAGGCTATGCTTGGCGGAGATACCGGTTTTGAAGTAAAGGAAAAGACAGAAAACAAGGCAACAAACTAAGTTTTAGATAACGAACTGTAAAGATATATCTAAATTCATTCATCTAATTAGAGTGTCTACTTGCTGGCTCATTTGATTTATCTGGTTTTACAGTTCGATATCTCCAGGTAATAGGTTATAGGTTTAAGGAAAACGGAGATTAAACCTTACCTATTTGCTTGATAACACAGGAAAAGAGACTAAGAGAACAGAAACAAATGGGTGACAGGCAGCGATCATTTTTCATGCCTGTTGCCCTTTACCCTTTTATTTGAGATGTTTATGGTCATTAAAGCAGAAAGTGATTCGAAATTTACATATTTTGTGAGGAATAGCGTATGTTGATAAGAGAAGCTGTAATATCCGATGTTGAAAGACTGGCAAGTATATATAACTGGGCAGTTGCAAATACTACAGCCAGCTTTGATATCAATGTGGTATCCTTAGAGAACCGTAGGGAATGGTTCAGCCACTATGGAGGAGTATACCCATTGATTGTTGCCGAAGAGGATGGAAAGGTTGTAGGATACAGCAGCCTGTCCAAGTTCAGGGAGAAGGAAGGCTATGCGAAGACCGTGGAGCTTTCAGTTTATGTTGACCCTGAGTACCATGGGAGAGGAATTGGTAAGCACCTTGTAGCGGAGATCCTTGAAAGAGGCAAAAAACTGGGTCATCATGTGATTATGGCCGGGATCACAGCGGGCAACGATGTCAGCATCAAGATGCATGAGAACTTTGGCTTCAAACTATGCGGACATATGAAAGAAGTCGGGTATAAATTTGATGCATGGCAGGATGTACTATTTTATCAGTTGACTGTGTGATTTTAAAAAAGGAAATTGAAAGTTCTGTTTAATAATTTGCGATATGAATTTATCCAAGTATCTTTCTATCTCTTGAAAAGAATAGGCAGAAAGAGTGGCTTCAAAAAGCTAGTTTCCCCTCTTTTGAAAAGAGCGGGGTTAGGGGTGAGTCCATATTAAGAGGTTAAGTATGAAATCGAAGATGATAACTAGCGCTTTGTTTAAGTTTTCAAATATAGGGACGTTGCTTTCCGGTTTATTGGTTTCATATATGCTGGTTAACGGACTGATAGGAGTTGATATCAAAGGATATGAAACCATACCATTCTCCGCGAGCGTAGGGCTATATATCCTGTGCGTTATTCTCAGCCTGACCAGCAACAAGTTCCATGAAAAATTCAATTATAAGCAGAAGCTAAAGCTTCTTAGAAGCATGGACAGAGAAAGCAGCAGACTGGCAAGCAGCGCTAGAAAGCATTTGTTCCAGCCTTATAATCAGAAGCTTAAGAAGGTCATCGATACAAAGAATGAGATTGTGGATTCCTATTTCAGGGGAGAGAAGAGCTACCTGAAGGAAAAGATCACAGAGCAGACTTTGAAGCTGGCTTTAGCTTATGTCCGGCTTGTTGTGAACTACTGCATGAGGGCCAAGGACTTAAAGCAGGCGGATGTAGGCGAGATTATGGAAAGAATCAATATGAATGCCCGGAAGATGAGCTTTGCAAAGGACCCGCATACAGCGGATGATATCAAAAAAGTGATTGAGATGGATGAGAACCTGATATCCCGGCTGAAGAATGAAAGGGTGGAATTGGAGCGAATCAATGCCAAGCTGGAGTATATGGAAGGGACTGTGAGCATGTTCAAGCACCAGATCCTGTCGAATGTAGAATCGGAGGAGATGCTGGAGAAGCTTGAGACAGCGGTGAACGAGGTGTCGGCGTTGGATACGGTACTGCAGGAACGGCAGAAGAATCGAATGAGGATGTAGGGAAAGAGGAAGCTGTTTTAATAAAGTTAAAGGGCTTCCTTTATTTATATAAGGATACGGACAAGTTTTATGTTTGTGGGGGAACAATATGGATCGCAGCCAGCGGTTGTTAGTCTCACTTCTATCTGCAGCTATACGGGGACAAAAACCGGAAATCAGTATAAATGAAGAGATCAATTGGGAGGCTGTATTTGAGGAAGCGATAGCTCACGATGTACATGCTCTGGTTTTTCCTGCGGTTAAAGACTTGGATGCGACCGTACAGCCGGAACATGAACTTTTATTGCAGTGGGAAAAGGCGGCTCTGCTGGCAGGAGTGAAGCAGGTTCAGCATATTGAGGATGTGCGGATGGTGCTTGAAACGTTGGATCAGGCTGGAATTCCTGTGATTGCTCTAAAAGGGCTTGTGCTAAGAGAACTTTACCCACAGCCGGAGTTAAGGACGATGGTGGATGCGGATATCCTTGTTCATGAAGAGGATATGGAAAAAGCTAAAGGAATACTTTCAAGGTTAGGATATTATGAAGAGTCCAGAGATTCAAAGCATATTCATTTTGAGCATAAAACAAAAAAGATTATTGAACTTCATAAAACGTTAGTGTTGCCGGAGAGTTTTGATAAACCGTTCATTTCTATGGATAGTTTATGGCGTCGAGCAAAACCATGCAGTATTGCTGGTATCCCTACTCAAACTCTTTCAGACGAAGACCACCTTCTACATCTTTCACTGCATATGGCAGAACACATAAAGGCCTATGGATTTGGCCTTCGGCAGCTATGCGATTTTGCTTTGCTTATTGAAAGAAGAGGAAATTCTACTGATTGGAATCTATTTGATAAACGAATCGAACTGATGGGAATTACTCGTTTCGTACAAATTATGTTTCATGTATGTGACATACTGCTAGGCATTAGACTGCCAAAAAATGGAAGGAATACTCAATTTGACAGGGATAAATCTAGCCTTGATTTGCTTATAAATGACATTATTTCGGGTGGAGTATATGGGCAAAGAGGGTCAGTTCGGCATGTCGGGAATCAAATTCTGAGGTATTCAAAACGTGATGATGCGGAAAAGCAGCCAAACAAAGTGGCCCTATTGTTTTCATACTTATTTCCGCCTGTAAAAAGACTCGGGACAAGATATACATATACAAAGCATTATCCTTTTCTATATCCGATAGCCTGGGTACATAGGCTCTTTTTCAATATCCTTTATGCAAATTTTAAAAAGGTTTATAGTACAGTTTTTACAGAGTCATCAGCTTCAATAAGTTTATTTCAAGAGCGCCAAAAACTTCTTCAATGGCTTGGGCTGGAATAGCTAGGCCTACATTCTAAGATCTTTCCATTTTCCAACTTCAATATCCGATCGCAGATTGCCAACGCTGCGGGACGATGCGTAATGATGATGCAGGTCCGTTTGGGATTCAAATTCTGGAGTGCTTGTATTATGTTTATTTCAGTATCCGCATCAAGCTCAGAGGTTGCTTCATCTAGTACAAGTATCGGAGCCTTATGCAAAAAAGCCCGAGCTATGGCAAGCCGCTGCGCTTGGCCCGCGGAAAGCCCTATGCCTCTTTCTCCAATTATGGTACTGAACCTTTGCGGTAGTTTTTCTATAAAGTCCCAAGCATTGGCTGCTCGTATAGCAGTTTCAAGATCACCGGGTGTAGTGTTTTGGGATCCTAGTTTTAGATTTTCTTCTATTGATCCGGAAAAAAGTGTGTTTCCTTGAGGAATGTAAGAC
>JAOAAU010000040.1 GCA_026418695.1 Clostridia bacterium | reverse complement strand
ATGCTACAAAATTGGGAACAATACATACTTAACGCTTTTGACGGTCCTTATTCAAATGGGTTTACTGAAGGTATCAACAATACAATAAAAGTCATTAAGCGCATTGCCTATGGATATCGTAATTTTTATAACTTTAGGCGTAGAATTCTACATACTCTACAGACGAGTAAAGAGCCAACCACTTCTTAAAAGTGATTGGCTCTAAAAAATTCAGTTTACTGCTCTACCCCAACCATTGACATAGAGCCATTTTTATCTGTCTTCCCTGAAATAAGGCTCACCTAAAGCCTTAGGCGGCTTGTTTTCTTTTGATTTCTTAATGGAAGTCGCTACAAGGACCAGAATGGTGACTACATAGGGCAGCATATCCAGCAAATATTGAGAAACCTTGATATCAAACTTTTGAAGATACAGCCCCAATATATCCAGACCACCGAAGACATAGGCGCCTAAAACCGCCTTGTATGGGTTCCAGGTCGTGAAAATAACCAAAGCAACGGCGATCCAGCCTCTTCCGGCGGTGATGTTTTCCTGCCAGGCCGGTACGTGCACCAGAGAAAGATAAGCGCCGCCCAGACCGCATAGCGCACCACCCACTAGAATGTGTGCATACTTGTATAAGGTGACATTCAAGCCGGCAGCATCTGCGGCTCCAGGATTCTCTCCTATAGAGCGGAGATTTAAACCTTTCCTTGTGTGGAATAAATAGATTCCAAGTCCGATGGCTGCTAGATAGCCGGTATAAACAAGAATATCGTGCTTGAAAAATATCGGTCCTATATATGGGATATCCCCTAATAGCGGGAGTTTGATCTGTACGAACCAGGACTTGACGGTGGCAGGAACAACCTGGCCACCCAGCTTTTGACCGATAAAGCCGGCAATTCCTGACCCAAAGATGGTCAGAGACAAGCCGGAAACCACCTGGTTTGCCCTTAATGTAACGGTTAAAAAGGCAAAAATGCCTGCACCCAAAGCTCCGGCAAGCAATGCAGCGATGATCGCCGCCAGCGGATTGCCTGTGGATAGTCCGACTTGAAATCCTGCTACGGCACCCATGAGCATCATTCCTTCAACCCCCAGGTTGAGGTTGCCGGAACGTTCGGTGATGCTTTCGCCCAGCGTTGCGAAAAGGAGGGGAGTTCCTGCCTTGACCGCAGCAGTTAGAAATAATGCGGCATAGGCCATAAAAGCAGCAAAGTCCATTTATATTCCCTCCTTCGTAAGCTCTGAAGCGGATTGGTTTCTAAAAAAGACCTTGTATTGGATGAAAAATTCGCTTCCCAATACAAAGAACAATATCATGCCCTGCAGGACGGAAGCAGCCGCCTGGGGAATCTGGAATACAGTTTGTATATAGGCGCCCCCTTGTATCATCACAGCGAAGAGGAAGGATACGAGCAGAATGAGGGGCGAACTTAATTGCCCAAGCCATGTAGTAATGATGGCAGTAAAACCGATACCTCCTGAAACATCAACGGAAAGGGTTTTACTGATTGCCGAGGCCTGAACCATCCCGGCAAGGCCACATAGACCGCCGCTTAGGAGAATGGCTAAGACAATGATCTTCTTGACATCCATGCCGGCATACCGGGCAGTGTTTTCGCTTTCTCCGATGACGGAGATTTCATACCCCTTCTTGGTATGGTGGATAAACAGATTGATGGCAAATACCAGAACCAGCGCGATGATCCAGCCGATGTGGATTCCTAAAAATTTCGGCAGGATGGCATTCTCCCCGAAATCAGCGATCTTGGGAAAACCGTTTGCCTGGGGATCTCTCCAGGGACCATACTGCAGGTAGGTCACCCATTTCAGTGCAATATAATTCATCATCAAAGTGAACAGCGTCTCATTGGTACCAAACTGTGCTTTGAAAAAAGCAGGGACTAACGCCCAGATTCCCCCGCAGAGGATTCCGCCAACCGCCATAAGCAGCAACAGCAAAGGCTTTGGTAAGTGAGGAAAATTGAGTGCTACAAAGCTGGCGCCAAAAGCCCCCATGAAAATCTGGCCTTCGGCACCAATATTCCAGAACTTCATTTTGAATGCGATTGAAATTCCCAGAGAAGTGATTACCAACGGGATGGTGAGGAGAATTGTCTCCTTGAACCCGTAGAGATTGCCAAAGGCTCCGACAAGCATGGCTCCGTATACAGATAATGGATTATGACCCAGAACCAGAATGAAGATGCCTGCTGTAAGCAGCGCCAGAAGCACTGCAGCGATTCGCATTTTTATGGACTGAAGTTTTGTCAAATCCGTTCTTTTGGCTATTCTAATCAATCAAGACACCTCCTTCAAGCGGATCAAGAGTTTCACCGGCCATCATCAAGCCTAATTGTTCCTTAGTCGCAGTTTTTGCATCAACGATTCCGGTGACAGCCCCGTCACACAGGACCATAATCCGATCACAAAGCTCAAGGAGTACATCCAGGTCTTCACCGATATAAAGTACGGCAATGTTCTTTGCTTTTTGTTCATTTAAGAGATCGTAGATCATGTAGGAAGCACCGATGTCCAATCCTCTTACAGGATAAGCTGTGATCAGAAGGTGGGGATTGGAGTCCAGCTCTCTTCCAAGGAGCACTTTTTGGATATTGCCTCCGGACAGCAGCTTCACGGGATGATGAACTCCCGGGGTTTTTATATCCAGCTTCTTAATGAGTCCGAGGGCTTTTTCCTTAACGGGCTGTCTGTCAATCATGAAGCCTTTCTGATTTTGATATTCCTTCAGGATCAAGTTATCTACCATATCCATGGAAGCAACAAGGCCCATTCCAAGCCTGTCCTCAGGAATAAAACTCATACTGATGCCTCTTTTGATGATTTCCCTCGGATTTTTGCCAACAATATTTTCGTTTTCATAAAAAATCTCGCCGCCGGCTACAGGGTACAACCCTGCAATGGCTTCACAGAGTTCCTTCTGACCGCTTCCTGCGACCCCTGCAACCCCAAGGATTTCTCCTTTGGAAAGCTGGAAAGATACATCCTTCAGCACTTTTACGTGATCATCATCTACTGCCGTCAGATTTTTTACGCTTAGAATCAGTTCTTTGTCCTTTATTTCAATCCGTTTGATTGCAAGATCAATAGGCCTTCCAACCATTAATTCAGTTAATGCCTTGGGGCTGGTTGAAATCTTATCTACGGTTGCAACGGCTTCACCTTTACGCAGGACGGTGATACGGTCACTGATCTCCATCACTTCATGGAGCTTATGGGTAATAATGATGACGGCACAGCCTTCACTTTTCATTTTCAGCATGATCTTGAAAAGCTTCTGTGTTTCCTGCGGTGTCAATACCGCCGTCGGTTCATCGAGGATCAGAATCTCGGCCCCCCTATATAATACCTTTAAGATTTCGACGGTTTGCTTTTCTCCTACCGACATATTGTAAATCTTTTTGTCGGGATCTATATCAAGCCCATATCTGTCTGAGATTTCTTTGATTTGTTTGGAAAGTTTTTTCTGATTGATGAATAAACTGCCTTTTTGGCCAAGGATGATGTTTTCCTTCGCCGTGAGTACATCTACAAGCTTGAAATGCTGATGAATCATTCCGATGCCCATGCGGATGGAGTCCTTCGGAGAATTGAAACGGACCTCGCTGCCGTCGATTAAAATCGAGCCGCTGTCAGGGGTATATATTCCGGACAATACATTCATAAGCGTACTTTTACCGGAACCGTTTTCTCCAAGCAGAGCATGGATTTCACCTTTGCAAACAGACAGGTTGATATTGCTGTTTGCAACAACCGTACCAAAGGTCTTGGTAATATTTTTTAACTGGATAAAGGTTTCCTTGTTCATTTTAACCACCTTATAACGAGGCAATAAATTTCCCCCACCTTTTTAGGTGGCGGGTACTGCTTAGGTTTTCAGACGGTGAGCATATCTCCCGCCTCGTTGAAACGCGCCGAGGGAAGTAAAATTTTCTACTGATGCGCTATAACAACTGCAGCCAAAAGGCTGCGCATAGTTCGGTTCAACTTGCAATATTCATTGTAAATATAATTCTACTTGGAAGGATATAATGTTCATGGTCTTAAGTCAAGAAAATTCAAGTGTAATATAAGGATTGGCCGGGTTTAGTATTGATAACATTTAAACCTCGGGCTTGCGCCCGAGGTTTTGAAATGCTTTGATTGATTACTTCTGAGCTTCGATCTTTCCTTCAACGCCCTTCACAAACCAGTTCATGTCAGTTCCGAAGATTTCTTCATAAGTGAGGAACTTGCCTTCAGGTACTTTTACAGTACCGGTTTGATCCTGAAGAGGTCCTTTGAATACTTCGAAGGAACCTTCAACCATTTTCTTTCTTACTTCTTCAACCTTGGCTTTTGCTTCTGCAGGTGCCACATCTGTCAATGGGGCAAGATCCAGAATGCCTTCCTTGATACCGCCGTGATAAGCGCTGGCCTTGAATTTGCCTTCCATGATGGATTTTACTTCATTTACATAGTACGGTCCCCAGTTCCAGATAGGAGCTGTCATGTAAGCTTTTGGAGCTGCATTTCTGCTGTCAAGGTTATATCCTAAAGCAAAAGCGCCTCTTTCCTGAGCTGCGATCTGAGGCGAAGTTGAGTCATTATGCTGGGAGATAACATCACAGCCGTCATCAAGAAGGGCAACGGCAGCGTCTTTTTCCTTAGCGGAATCGATCCATGTATGGGACCATCTTACTTTAACAACGGCATTTGGATTTACGGACTGTACACCAAGCGTGAAAGCATTGATACCGCTGATAACTTCAGGGATTTCATAAGCAGCGACATATCCGATTTTATTGGATTTAGTCTTAAGACCTGCTACGATTCCAGAGAGGTATCTTGGTTCGTGCATGCGTCCGAAATAATTGGACATGTTGTCCGCAGTTTTAAAACCTGAGCAGTGATAAAACTTAACATTCGGATTTTCTTTAGCCATTTCAAGTGTAGGATCCATGTAACCGAAGCTGGTTGTAAAGATTACATTACAGCCTGCATTGATGAGCTCTTTGATTGCTTTTTTGGATTCAGGTCCTTCCGGAACCATTTCTCTGTGCATGGTTTCTACTTTAAGCTGTTCTTTTAAGTAATTCATGCCGTTGGCATGCGCTTCTGTCCATCCGCCGTCCTTTACAGGGCCGATGAATACAAAACCAACCTTAACCTTGCTCCCGGATGTGCCTGCGCTGCATCCTGTCATGAGTGCCAGTGAAAATGCCATCATTACTACCAGTACAAGTGCAATAACTTTCTTTGTCATGATGAGTGACCTCCTTTTATTTTTTATATTTAGAAGTGCTGCTTTTCATTGAAACTTTTAAATGAAAAGGCACTAAAGAAACTGAATTACTCCGCCTTCCATGGATTGAACAATCGCCAGAGACTGAACGTTAAGCCCCATATCCCGCAGTGTTTTTCCCCCGTCCTGAAAGCCTTTTTCGATGACAACCCCTACACCGGCCAGGGCGGCTTCAGCCTGATCAACGATGTCTTTCAGGCCTAAAACTGCTTTTCCGTTGGCAAGAAAATCATCCATAATCAGAATCTTGTCCGAGGAGTCGATGTATTTCTTAGACACTCTGATCTTATAGCTCTTTCCCTTGGTAAAAGAATGGACTTCACTTTCGTAGGTATCGGAATCCAGGTTTCTGGACTCGGTTTTCTTCGCAAAAACAACCGGAACGTCGAAATACTGGGCAGCGATACAAGCGATGCCGATTCCGGAAGCTTCTATAGTAAGAATTTTTGTAATATCTTTATTGCTGAAAAGCTTTTTAAATTCCTTGCCGATTTCGTTGTACAGCTTTACGTCGATTTGATGGTTCAGGAAGCTGTCAACCTTCAGGATATCCTGGCCGATGATCCGGCCGTCTTTTAAAATTCTTTGTTTTAATAGCTCCATTTTGACCCTGCGGTGCTTTCGGAAGTAAGCAGCAGAGCTTGCACCCGCCTTTCGGAATGAATACAAAAAATAAACTCCCAATAGAGAAAATATTGGGAGTTATAGCTTTGAGAATATAGGCATGCAGGAGAAAAACGGATATGCATGCACATATTATGTAACGCAATAACACCCGTAGCCAGACCATTTAAGGTGGTCTTGTAGAAACTTTTAGACCCTATCTCTAAAAATATACGAGCAGTGTAGCTTAATTCTGAAATTGTCAAAAAACCACGAAAAAGAACATAATCATTGTATCCCAGAAGGGCCAAAAAAGCAATAAGAATGGCAAATATAGTTCTCACAAAAAAATTCCCTGGAATTTAGCTGAAATTACTCAAACAAACTAAAAAATCATTTAACTTTTGGATTAAAACGGGCTTCAATAGATCAATATAATTTTAGTAAATCATAAAGAAGAGTCAAAGTTATGTTAACTACGCTGAGGCTATGGTATAATCAATCTGATGAGCCGAAAGTTTATTTTACAGGAAAAAATCATGAGGAGTCTATGTACCATGAGAAAGATAACAAACATTTTATTCTTGATAATGATTATTTCATTTCTTGCGACAAGCTGCGAACAGAGCAGGAAAGACCTGTCTTCAAAGATGCAGTCGAGTAATCCGAAGTCTGAGTCCGCAGCGCCGGCTGCTGAGAATAAGGAAACGCAGCTCAAGGTGATTCAGCCATCCAATGACAGGTATAAGGATGGAACTTATACCGGGATTTCAGAAGGGAAACAGCCTGGACTAAAGGTTGCAGTAACTGTGAAAGATGGGAGAATATCCAGTGTTAAAGTAGACGCACACAATGAAACCGCCGGGTATAGTGATGAAGCATTAAAAGTTATCCCTGAAAGGATTGTGGCTAAAAATTCAGTTGAAGTAGATGCGGTTACAAGAGTAACCGATACTTGTGAAGGTATCCAGCGTGCGGTTAAGAAGGCTTTGAAAGATGCTAAGCTTAATTAGTCAATATCTTAGTTTCATATAAGAACAAAAAGAGAAATATTTCTAGGAGTATCCGTCTTGCGGATGCTCCTTTTCTGTCTTATCAGCCAATGCAATAGGGCTCGAAATGAATCTATAAATCTTACTGGTAAACAAATACATATATGTTTATAATAGCTGTAGAAGCTATGTTTGTATTTATAAATTAAAACATTGATTGATGATTTATTCGGATGGGAGACTTTTCAAAATTAAGGGGGTAAAGAAACTTGGGTAATAAAAGAGAACCAACTACATCAAAAGGAATGTTGAAAGGAATCATTATCGGATTTCTTGTTGCATCCATTCTGTTTAGCATGACTTCAGCGTACTCAGCCGCACTTGAGCGGACAATCAAAGTGCTTTTCAGTAATATCAAGGTATGTGTGGACGGAGAGTATATTGATCTGAAGGACGCTTCCGGGAAGAAGGTTGAACCATTTATTTATAACGGAACAACTTACCTGCCGGCGAGAGCAATTGCTGAGGCATTGGGAAAGTCGGTGGAGTGGTCGGATAAAGACAATACGGTATTTATCGGATACAATAGCGATGAACCTGTTGTTGAAGCGACAGAAGAACCTATTGTTCCTGGAAGAGAGAATACCTATGATGCAAACCAGATAACCTGGTACTACATTGGAACTGGGGATCAAAGGGATGCTGCAGAGGTAGAAAATGCTGTCAACGAATATATTAAGGATAAAATCGGTGCCAGAATCAAGCTGAAGTGCTTTGAGTGGGGCGTTTACGACACCAAGCTTCGTGTGCTTCAGGCTGCTGGAGAACCTTTCGATATTTGTTTTACATCCGGTTGGACCAACAATTATTATCAGGGCGTATCACGTGGAGCATTTGTAGACCTGACGGATTTAATGGATAAGTATGCTCCAAAGACAAAGGAGCAATTAGGCAAAAATATACTCAAAGGAGCTTCAATCAAAGGAAGGCTTTATGCGATCCCTGCAAACAGCTATACAGCGCACAACTGGGTTCTGTTATTGCGTCAGGATCTGATAGATAAGTATAAACTCAATACGGGCAGTATAAAGAAGTTTGAAGATATTGAGCCCATGCTGAAGATAATCAAAGAGAATGAACCGGATGTATACCCGCTGGAAGCAACCCGATGGGAATCGCCTTACAGGATGCTTGGATTTGAAAAGATCTTTGAGGAGGATATACCGGGAGCGATTTATCCCGACTTCAGAGGTTCCAAGGTATTCAATGATTATGAAACACCCGAAGCCAAAACCTTTTTCAATAAGATGAGAAGGTATTACCAGGCAGGCTACATCAGAAAGGATGCAGCAACCGTTGATGATGTCTTTGAGGATAGAAGAAATGGGAAAGTGTTTGCGATTACCGCTACGGGAAGACCCGATAAGGCAGATGAGCTTTATCAAATGACAGGACAAAAATGGGTACAGGTGGATTTGTCCAGTCCCGTAATGACATCCAATGAAGTTACAGGAAGCATGCAGGCGATATCCACAACCTCCGGAAATCCTGAACGTGCATTAAGATTCCTGGAATTGTTCAATACGGATAAGTATTTGAATAACCTCATCAACTTTGGAATTGAAGGAAAGCACTATACTAAAAAAAGTGAAAATGCAATCGAGCTTATTCCGGGAAAAGATAATGGAACCTCCTCAGGATACAGCCCCGGAACAGGGTGGATGTTTGGAAATCAGTTCTTGAATTACCTGTTCCCCCAGGACAATCCGATGAAATGGGATAAAATCAAGGCTTTCAATACAGCTGCCCAGCCATCTCCGCTTCTTGGGTTTAAGTTCAATCCTGAGCCAGTGAAGGTTGAAATCGCTGCACTGAAAAATATCCTGAATGAAGATTTGCCGGTTTTATATACCGGAAGCGCTGATCCGGATCAGATTCTTGGAAGGATGTCAAAAAACATGAAAGACGCGGGTGTTGATAAGGTCCTGGCCGAGATGCAGAAGCAGGTGGACGAATTCCTTGCTTTCTATAGGTAGGTTAAAAGCCAGGCAGATGATAAAAGGCTGCGATAGATATTAACTATCAGCAGCCTTTTTTAAATGCATAGGAAAGTATATTTCTTCCTTGATTGTTACTTTCTTTTAAATGCATTTCTTTCAGGGCTGGAAAGCATCAATTCTTCATGAATGTGCTATGCTTTCCATAAACCGTATTACTAAACCTGCATTTGCTCATTTTTCTGTGGTTTAGTACAAAAAGCTTCAACTATAATTCTTCAAAGGATTACGCTGAGTTATAATCGACGAGGTCGACTTTTTTACTACCCGAAAGTAAATCAGTATTTACATATAATTTACAGATATTTGAAATTCAGTCTTGTGTTTTAACAATGATCTAATATAATGTATTTATGTGAGACAATCTTTAAGAGGGTGATATCAATGAAGACGGCAGTATGGGCTTTTCAAGGTTTTGTGTGGACACTGATCAATATAGGGGCAATTATTGGTGGCTATTGCATCTATAAAATATCAGGTTTGGGGAACCAGATCATTATTCAAACCGTATTTGCGCTGGTTTTAAATATTTTATTCTTAGGAATATGGAATCAGCTAAATAGACGTTATTTGAAAAATTTCAGCTTGAATCTGCAGGATACGAAGAGTATTATAGCTGCAAGCTCGTTTGGATTACTGTGGAGTCCATTCATTTTTGTTTCGATTCATTTTATTACACAGGGATACCTTACATCCTTCGGGAATATTCTTGGGATATGGCTCTACCAAATCACCGTCGGCATACTTTTGCTCTGTGGAGTTAGCAAATTACTGACATCCGGAGCCGTTAAGCTTTCAACGTAAATTTTTGATTTTTCAATCTTGATTATTCATTTTACTTTCCCATATACTTGATCGTTGCCCTCTTTTGCACTTCTTCAAGGGATGTGATTTTTTCACCTACTTCTAAAAGGATATCATAAGCTCGATCCCCGTCTTCAGGGGTAAATGAATAGATGTTGATTTTCTTAAACTTTAAATTGGAGTTATCCAGGCAGCGGAGGATTTTATAGGCATCATTACCGAAATCCTCTTTACTTTTGTATTTGGTGGAAATAGATAAATTAAGGGTAATGGGTTCTGCCCCGGTATATTTATCGGACATCCTGTATTTGAATGAGGGAATCTCCAAAAGCGGGCTGATTTGGAGACTTTCAGCCGAAATATTACAGGATGAAGAAATCAGTGTAGTGAGGGTAGCCCTCAGATCATCTTCCATTCGCCCTTGTATTCTATAGCGATAATCGTCTTCGATATCTCCTGTATTTGCATAGTAAGCGATATAAGACATAATGCTGCTGTCATTCTTATCTTTCACACGACCGACGTAAGCCATCATTTTGGAACTATAGCGGACCTTCTCGAGAATTAAAACATCCTTGTAATGCTGGTCGATATACTTCGAAATCTCTTCCTTTGCCGTGAAGTAGTGCGAAAGATTTCCGTAAGTTGTTGAAATATAGGCCATAGCAATAAAGGAAAGCAATGCAATGGCAGCGATACACCAAACAATTTTTTTATAGATAGGTTTACTCATGATGACACTCCATATAATTTATTCGCCGGGTATTGCCGAAGCTCTTGCTGGTTGAGGCTACCCATGTATTTGCAGCGCAACGATATCATGAAATGCTACAAAGTATCTTTGTTCTTATCAATCCATAGATCAAGGGCAACAATACCTTTTCTCGCAAGCCGGATAAATAGGATAAAAGCATAAACCGTAATCCCTGTTAAACAAAGGAGCAAAACAAGGTTGATGGCAACCCAGATAAATCTCAAACCGATCATGATTTGATCCTCCTGAAGATTCACATCTTTTATAAATACTTTACGTTACATTTTCCAAAATGTCTTATCATTCCTATTTGTATATATGACACACCCTTGAGATGAAGCTTTGATTTCGGATATTACGAAGACTTACATCTATTGTTGGGAATTGATACTACAAACCGGGTACCTTTGCCGGGAGTACTGTCTACCTTGATCAGACCGTGGTGTTCATCTATGATCCATTTGGCAATAGCCAGTCCTAATCCCGAACTGCCTTTGTGTCTGGCACGTGCCTTATCCACCCGGTAAAAACGATCAAATATCTTCTCTAAGTGCTCCTTTGCAATTCCTTCACCGGTGTCGGAAACAGTAATTTCTATTTCCTTGTCCCTTTTACGCAGATGGATATCGATTTTTCCGGAGTTATCCGAATATTTAAGCGCGTTATCCAATAAAATGATGATCAACTGCTTCAACCGGTTCCTGTCACCAGAAAATTCAGTTTCCGGGGATAAATGAATACCTAATGATATCTGTTTACTGGCAGCTACGGGCTCGAATGGAGCGATAGCTTCCAGTATGGCTTCATCCAGCATAAAGGTGCTGATTTCAAGGGATTGATGGCATGAGTCAGCCCTGGAAAGGGTAAGCAGATCATCTACAAGCTTTGCCATACGATTGTTTTCGATAAGAATATTTTCGAGCCATTTTTTCTGGCTGCCAACAGTTTCATCCGGGTTTCCCATAATCAATTCAAGGTTTGTCCGGACTACCGCAAGGGGCGTTCTCAACTCATGAGATGCGTCTGCCGTAAAATCTATTTGCTTCTGCCAGGATTTTTTTATAGGAATCAAAGACCGGCTTGACATAAAGAGGCTTCCTATGAAGACCAGGACGACAGCGAACAAAGCAATAAATACAGATTCTGTCAGAAAATGATGGGTTAACGAGTGCCTGGCTTTTGAGTCAAAGAAAACGATGGTCATTTCATTATCTTTGCCGGTAATAAGTCTTATAAAGAAGTAGGATTCTGAATTTTTCAATCGTAAATTGCCGCTGTGCTTTGTATGTTCCGAGACCATTTTTACCAGGGATCTCAAGTCTGCATCGCTAATAGAGAGGTTGGTTGACCTGTACACAATGTCGCCTGAGTTATCAACTCTTACAGTAATAGTATTAAAATACTTTCCCCGATCATCTACGCTGTGAATATAAGCGATTTCAGGAAACTCAAAATAAAGTAAAAAGATAATAGACAGCAGTATCAAACCGATAATAGCACTATTTAGAAGTGTCAGTTTGAGTCTTAAGCCATTAAACATATTTACTATCCTCCATTCAGACAGTAGCCAATTCCACGGATGGTATCAATGCGTACCTTGCATTTCTGGGGGTCCAGCTTCCTCCTCAAATAATAGATATAGATTTCTACACAGTTCACATCAACTTCATTATCAAATCCCCAAATCCTATCCAGTATTTGTTCCTTTGTCAGTACTTGACCGTGATTGCGCATTAACAGCTCCAAAAGCTGTGCTTCCTTTATGGTAAGCTTCACTGTTTCGTTGCCATAGGCGGCTTCACAGCGTAAGGGATCAAGGGTAAGCGCTCCAATGATGATTTTATCCCCTAGAAGGCTGCTTTGAGAGCGTCTTCCCAGAGCGCGGATTCTTGCAAGGAGCTCTTCTGTTGAAAAAGGTTTGATCAAATAGTCATCTGCTCCGGCATCCAGCCCTTCGACTTTGTTTGCTATCGTATCCCTCGCTGTCAGAAATATCACTGCGGACTTTATTCCTTTGGCTCGAAGCTCTCTGAGTATTGTTACCCCTTCTTTGCCTGGCAGCATGCGATCCAGGATGATCAAATCGTAAATTCCGGATTCAGCCATATCCTGTCCCGTGATGCCATCGAATGCTACATCGACGGCAAATTTGTTTTTCTTTAATATATATTCCAAGGCGTCGGCCAATCGCTGTTCATCTTCTACCAATAAAATTCTCACACTTTTTTCCTCCTGTTAAAAACATCTTAACTTACATTCCTTAAATTTTCATTAAAATTTTCTAAATAATAATTTATGGATTTTCTAAGCGGATTTAAAGGTTGATGGTTCAAAATCGGAATAACGGAAAATGAATCCGGAATAGAGAAGGAGACCACCCCAGAGACAGAAAAGTAGACTTTGAAAGGAGATATCAGCATGACGGCAGCAATTGAGACAAACAATCTGCAAAAGATATTCAAGCTAGGAGCTGTGGATGTGGAAGTACTGAAAGGAATAGATATTCAAATCAATGATGGTGATTTCATATCCATCATGGGGCCATCAGGCTCAGGTAAAAGCACCCTGCTATATATCACAGGCGGTCTTGATAAACCAACGGCAGGAAGCGTCAAGATCAAAGGGCGGGAACTTTCTGTCATGAAAGACAATGCCGAAAGCATCATGAGAAGACGTGAAATAGGGTTTGTTTTTCAATTTTACAACTTAATACCCAATTTGAATGTAGAAGAAAATATTCTGCTTCCGGTTCTGCTGGATGGTAAAAAGGCGAAGGACTTCAGGACAAAATTGGAAGAAATTCTGGAAATTGTAGACCTTTCGGACCGAAAGCATCATACACCCAGGGAACTGTCCGGAGGTCAGCAGCAGAGGGTTGCCATCGCTCGGGCACTGATCAATGAGCCGGATATCATCCTTGCGGATGAACCCATCGGCAACCTGGACAGCAAGACTGGAACGGAGATTATGAAGCTTTTCAAAAAAATCAACAGAGAAAAAGGAAAAACTATTGTACAGGTAACCCATTCAAGGGAATCTGCAGAATACGGAAACAGAATTATCAATTTGAAAGACGGGAGAGTGTGTTAATCATGAAAAGTATTGCAAAAGGAATATTGGTTTTAGGGATGTTTGTGCTGCTCGTTATCACGAATGCAGGGTGCTCAGGCTCAGCGGAGACGGTCACACAAGATGCAAGTAAGTCAACGCCCTCAGAAAAGAAAACAGAAAACCAAACAGTGGATGCCTTTGGGGTTATCAAGGCGAATAAATCGAAAAATATCAGCATCAGTTTTCCAACCGTAGTTGAGAACGTTGAGGTAAAAGATGGTCAGCGGGTAAGGAAGGGGGATATCTTGTTAACCCTAAATACAACTGAACTTCAAGAACAGATTCATGTGAAGGAGGCAGAACTTGAACTTGAAAAGAGGCTGTTAGCGAAAAAACAGGCCAATCCGGACATGAGTAAGCTTCAAAATGACTTAAGAAATGCGCAAAACTTATATGAAAAAGACCTAAAGGAATTGTCCAACAAGGAAACCTTGTTTAAATCAGGGTCGATCAGCCGATATGATTTGGACGAGTTTATAAAGGTAGCGGATGCAAAAAAGAAAATTGTTGAGGATCTCCAATACGCTATTCGGTCAAGCAGCCTGAATACGGGAAGTGACAAGGATTCAAGCAACACAAAGATATCTACCCTTACATCAGAAATAAAAATCATGAAGGAAAAGCTCAACAGGAGCTATCTTAAAGAAAACAAAATTGTTTGTGATCTGGACAACGGCCTGATCACAAACCTGAAACCTTCCTCCGGCTATGTAGTGAAAGAGCCCGAGATTCTTTTGGATATCATCGATTTGAACAGCCTGGTTGCCCTGGCAGATGTAGATGAAGGCTTTATAAAAGCTGTGAAGCCGGGTGCAAAGGTAACGGTAATTCCGCTGGCAGACAGATCGAAGAGCTTTGAGGGGAGTGTTCTGAGGATTACCGATAAAGCGATCTTAAAGAATGGTCAGACCTTTATCCAGGTGGAGATTGGTGTGAAGGATAGAGAAGGCTTTCTGCAGCTGGACTACAATGTGGACGTAAAGATTGCAAAGGAGTAGAAGCGGATGGGGATATACTTAAAGCTCTTGCTTAAGAACATTAAAGAGAAAAAGACGAGGTCTTGTCTCATCATCTTCTCCATCACCATGGCCGCGGCATTGTTTTTTGCCTCCATGTCCATCTCCGATACCATGGTAAAAACATTTACCGATAAGATTAAGAAAAGCTTTGGGGATAGCGAAATCAAAATTGCAGTCAATGATAAATCACCCGCCAGGTACTTTGACAGTAATATTGCGGATAGCTTGCGGAGTGAATTTGAATATACTGTTGGCATACTTGAAAGCTCAGCGGTATATAAGCCTTCAAAGGAAGAAACCGTGGTCCTGAATTTGAACGGGATGAACTGGGAGGATGTTCAGCTTTTGAGCCCGGTCAAACTTCTAAAAGAACAGGATTTGGCGCCTTTCGAAGGCAGAAAGATTGTTATAAGTCGCCTAAAGGCAGAAAAGTACGGTTTGAAAGTCGGAGACACCATTGAACTGCAAATTGAGGGAAGCTACTTTAAGTTTACTATTGCCGGGATTGCTGACTCCAGAGGAATTTTTACAGGATCTGCGAACCTCGCGGTGGTTCCTAAAGACCTGCTAAGCTCAATTGTAGCTCAAAAAGGCAGTGTTTCAACCCTGTTTATAAAACTGCAGGAACCACAAAAAGAGAAGCAGGTGATCCATGAATTATCTGAATTCATTAAGCGCTATGATGTCAAAGAAACCATATCCGAGAAGGAACTGGAAGAAAGAACCGTAATGTTTACAAGTGTACTTTCCTTGATGCTCGTCATTATTATCGCTCTGAGCATTTTCATCATCTATGTCTCTTTTAAAGTTATTGCAGCAGAAAGACTTCCTCTGCTGGGAACACTGCGAAGCATTGGAGCCAGCAAAAGAGCTGCTGACTTGATACTTGTGACCGAAAGCGCTATATATGGCGTAATCGGAGGAGTACTGGCCTGTGCAGCAGGGGTTGGCATTCTTTATTTGCTGGCAGTTGCAGGCAGCGAAGGGGCAGAGGTAACAATAACGATCACCTATCATCTGATACAGTTTCCAATAACCTTTTTCATGGCAATTCTACTGTCGGTGATGAGTTCAATCCTGCCCATTCTCAATATATCAAGACTCTCCATTAAGGATATTGTGTTAAACAAGGTAGAGTTAAAAGAAAAACACCGAAAAAAGTGGAAATTAATTGCAGGGGTAATATTTCTTTCGGTACCCCTGATTGCACCGGGATGTTTTTCAGGGGATAGTGCACTATTGGTGGTGATGCTGTGTATCCTCCTTTCAATAGCCGGTACGATGATGCTGATCCCATACCTTACGGCCGGCTTCATATATCTCTTCGAAAAGGTATATGTTCTGATTTTTGGGAATATTGGGGTGCTGGCAGCAAAGAACCTGAAAGACAACAAAAATATTTTAAACAATATTTCGCTTCTGACAATAGGAATTGCAACCGTACTTATGGTGAATGTTACAGGGAAAAGTGCGGTTTCAGGAATCATGAATTTTACACAAAACACATTGAGGTATGATGTAACCTTCGCAGCTTCCAAAATGGATAGAAGTACTGAAGCAAGAGTGAAATCTGTGGAAGGTGTGAAAGATGTGTGCGGCTTCTATATAGTCGAGAATGTAGAGGTGAAAGGCTTTGAGGAAAAGATCCGGAGCCTGGAAGGGGTAGGAAAAGGGAATTTTGCAGACTTCAAGAAACTTGAGATTTACGGTGTTGAGCAGGGAGATGCTTTTGATGCTTTGAATTCCGGTAGAAATATCATTCTGGGTCAGCTTTTGAGCGCAAGATATAAAGCCGGTATAGGAGATAAAATCACCTTGATACTGAACAAACAGGCCAGGGAGTACAAAGTCATTGGTTTGATGGATACAATGAATGAGGAAGGAAACTATGCCATCATATCCGACCGCTACTTCAAGCTGGATACAGGCAGCGGATATTATACTTACATGGGTGTTAAAACAAACACGGATGCTGCTGAAGTGTTCGAAAATCTAAAGAATACTTTCTCCAGAAGTGCTCCTTCCGGAGAAACCATGGAAGAAATGACAAAACAAATATTAGGCGAGAGCAGCAGTGTTACGACCATGATGGATGGGATCTCTATCCTCACCATGCTGATTGGTGTGTTTGGTGTGCTCAACAATCTTACCATCAGCTTTATTCAGAGAAAGCGTTCCATCGCGGTACTGAATTCGGTGGGTATGAGCAAATTCCAAACCATTAAAATGATTTTTGTTGAAGCTCTTTCCGGCGGGTTGGTCGGGGGAGTTATCGGTTCATTGACCGGGTGGATCATGATTTTGATGATGCCGTATCTGACAAGAGTCTTGATGGCGACGATTCCGATGGAATACTCGGTGATGACCTTCCTTTCAGCAACTGCTGCAGGTATCGTTGTTACGATCGTAGCTTCAGTCGGCACAGCAATAAGGTCTTCCCGGTTAAGCATTGTTCAGTCCATAAAATATGACTGAATCAACCTGCGGCAGAGGCTCTGAATTGACTTGGAGATTGGTCTTTGATCTTTCTGAACATTCTGGAAAAAAGGAGCGGATCCTCATAACCTACAGACCGGGCAATATCACCTATAGAAAGCGAGGTGCTTCTTAGTAATTCGCAAGCTTTGTTCATTCTAAACTGAAGCAGATACAGCTGTGGTGATATTTTTAATACATTCTTAAAAACAGAAGAAAGGTATTTCCGGTCCAGACCAATATGGTTGGCCAATTCTTCTATACTGATATTTCTTGAATAATTCATCTGGATAAACTCGATCGTTTTTCTGACATAGAAGTCCTTTCGGCTTTCATTATCCAACTTTGGAAGTTCTGACTCAAATGCCTCGATAAGAAGTGAAATGAAATGATAGAGCAGGCTTGTAAACATTAATTCCTTACATTTTTTTAAGTTCATTGTTTCAACGATTCTCCTCATTACTTCTTCAAGAGCCGGAGAATCGGGATATGTAAAGATGGGGTTTTCATTGGAAAGACAGGCCCGCTTCAAATAGCTCTCTGCGTTTAGACCGTGAAAAGCCACCCAGGTATATTCCCATGGATCTTTCATGTCTGCCTTGTAGTAGGTGACGATGCCTGGACAGATTAGAAATCCTTGCCCTTTGCCAAGGTGATAAACTCTATCCCCGATTTCAAAGGTCCCTTTCCCGGAGAGGATGTAATGAATTAAAAAGTGATCCCGGACTGCGGGTCCGTAAAAATGTCCGGGATCACAATCCTGTATCCCTGAATAGTATGGACATAAATCTATATTGGATTTAATGAAGTCCGAGCTGATCATGTTATCAATGATGGGCATAAATCCTCCTGAAAAGCAATTTGATCCCTGATACTTCCTGATTCAAGCGGGTCATTCACAGGGGTATATATGACATTATACCATATATTTGAGACATGTATCTATTTATCCTTTCGGGATGTAGGTGTAGAATATGTGTTGAGAACAAAGCATGCTTAAGTTTTAGAATATACGATCGGGGGTAATCAGGATGAAAAAAATTGCTTTTATCGGCGCAGGCAGTTTTGGTTTTACCAGGGTGTTGGTTAAGGATATCCTCACATTCCCTGCGCTTGCAGACTGTACTATCGCACTGATGGACATCGATGATGAAAGATTGGAAGCGATCAAGACTGCAGTGGAGAAGATCATTTCAGCAGGGAATTATCCAGCCAAGGTAATTGCGACAAAGAACCGGGCGGAAGCATTGGAAGGTGCAGATGGTGTAGTGTGTACGATTCTTGCTGGAGGAGTCCAAGTATGGAGAAAGGATATAGAGATTCCTAAAAAGTATGGGGTGGATATTAACGTAGGGGATACCAGAGGTCCCTCAGGAATATTCAGAGCCTTAAGAACAATCCCTGTGATGTTGGACATTTGCAGGGATATCGAGAAGTATTGTCCGGATGCTGTATTTCTGAATTATACCAATCCGATGGCTATGCTCTGCAGGGCTATGCAGGGACAAAGCAAGGTGAAGGTTACGGGACTATGCCATAGTGTACAGGGAACTGCCCATATGCTGGCCCAATGGATCGGAGCTCCTATGGAAGAGATTACCTATCTGTGTGCCGGAATCAATCACCAGGCATTCTACCTTGAATACAAATGGAATGGCAAGGATGCATATCCTTTGATTAGAGAGGCCATGAAGAAGCCTGAAATATACAATGAGGAAATCGTCCGGAATGAAATGTTTCTTCACCTGGACTACTATGTGACAGAATCCAGCGGACATAATTCGGAATACAATGCATGGTTCCGGAAGAGACCGGATCTGATTGAAAAATATTGTACACACGGTACGGGATGGAATCCCGGTCATTATGCATTTATACTGGACGAATATCTCAAACGGGAACATACCTGGAAGAATGAAATCAACGAATGGCTGGCGGAAGAAAAAGTAGATCTGGATAGAGGACATGAATATGCGGCGTATATCTTCAATGCAACCATTGGCGATGGTACGATGTTTGAGTTCAATGGAAATGTAAGAAACTTTGGATTGATCGATAACCTTCCGGAAGGCTGCTGTGTAGAAGTTCCCGTTTTGGCCTCAAAGCGGGGGCTGGACCCGATGCATGTGGGCCCATTGCCGGAACAGTTGGCAGTATTGAATAATATCAGTGCAAGATGTGAGGAACTGGCAGTAGAAGGCGCTATCTCCGGGGATCCGCGGAAGGTATTCCATGCCATCTGCTTTGATCCGCTGACCTCTGCGGTCCTCAGTCTTGGAGAAATCAAATCCATGGTGGATGAAATGTTTGAAGCCAATAAGGCATGGCTGCCGCAATTTAAGCATTTTACTTGAACAGAAGGAACAAAACAATTAAAGTGAACGACTGCCTCTGAACATGCAAGTTATCTAACGGGATACAGTATTTTGGGAGGCAGTTTTTTTGTGTGTAAAATAATTACAAGCACAGGTTTCAAATGTATGCATTGACTTATGAAAAACTTAGATATAAAATTTCACATGTAGAAATATGTAAAAAACAATAAACTAATGTTATCTCTTGCGGATTGATACTAATTTTAATTTATATAGTTTTATTTGTTTGGGAGTAGTAATATGAAGGAATATCTTGGTGTTGCAGATTGCACCTCTGCAGCCTGTTTTTTTGTGCAAGAGAGAATTACGGGCATAACCCCCGTACTATCTGAAATGATTGGCTATACTGAGTCGGAGGTCTTGAATAAGACCTTGTCTGAGTTCTTTAACAATCTTCTTAGGGCTACCGTTGATTTTCACGATTTGCCATCAAATCATGAAATAAAGGAAGGCTACATTTTTACTAAAATATTGGAACCAAGGGAAGTGCTTGTCCAGGGCGAGGTTGACACCATTATGGACAGCCAAAGAATCCTTTTTGTTGAAAAGTCAGGTTGCCGGTTTGAAGAATCCAACCCATTTTTGCATCAACAATGCGTGGACAATCTGATTGCAACTGCTGTTTACACAGCAGACAACCTTGTGTTGCTTAAAGCAAACCAAAAGTATCTTGACCTTCTTGAAAACCCATATAATATTCAAACCAATAGTATTGGAAAAAGAATTGACCAAATCATAACCGGCTGGAAAAGCAGTCCGGTTGAAAACTATTGGATGCAGGCTTTACATACGGGGAAATCCGTGCAGGTAAAGGAATATATGCATACCGGGTATAAAAAGGGGATTACTTATTGGGATTCTATCATCACACCGGTAACTGTCCATGGCAAAGTAAAATTCCTTGTCAGTAACACCAGCGAAGTTACCGATCGGGTTCTATGTCAAAAACAGCTTGATGAACAGGAAAATTCCATAAGAAAAAAGAACGAAGAACTCCATTCCATCTTAGATAATATTACGGACGCGCTGTTCCTGATAGCAAAGGATGGTTCGCTTGTCGGGCTGAACAAGACTGCCCAGGAACTTTGCCAATGCTCATCGGCAGGAAATGGGAGTGAAGATGTTAGCGCGATTGAGGCCTTTGATTTATCCGGCAATAGGTTACCCTTTGAGGATACACCGATCATAAGAATGATGAACGGTGAAAAGATTGACGACTGGGTGATGCGGGTTAAAAATCAGTATTTTGACCGGTATATTTCTGTCAATGGCACTCCCTTCTTTGATAAGGAGGGAAATTTTCAAAAAGCCATTTATATTCAGCGGGATATTACCGACTTCATTAAACAATCCCGTGAAATTGAACAAAGAAACAAGCAATTGGAGGCCATGCTGGAGAGTATTTCCGATGGTATTCTGATAACCGACCTAAACGGAAATATCCTGGAAATGAGTGAAGAGGCAAGAAGACAATTCTTTCATAGAGATAAAATGGTGAATCTGGAAAAAGGAACTGTACCTGTTGTTCATACGGATATCCAGGGGAATCCCATTCCCTTTGACCAAATGCCGGCTCATCGAGCGGCAAGAGGTGAAAAGGTAAGGAATGAGCGGATTCATATTAAAAGCCCGAGGGCTGAGCAGGTTGTATATTTCAGCTCTACCCCTATCTATGATGAGAATGGAAACATTGACAAAGTATTGACCTGCATCAATGATATCTCTGATTTGGTTCAGAAGGAAAAAGAGATTCAGCGGCAGAAGGAACAGCTGCAAGCGATCATCGAAAACATGTCGGATTTTGTTTTTGTTTTTGACAGGAATTACCATCCAATTATTATTAGTAAAACAATGCGCGATTTCTTAAAAATGTTCAATGTAGGTATTGATCATTGGAAAGACCTGAATGATATTGCAGATTATTTTGATGAAAATGGGCATCGGGTTTTATATGAAGATTTACCGTATCATAGTATTTTAAAGGGCGAAAAGGTTTCCAGAAGGGTATATGTCGCCAAAAGCAAGATTAACCCTGATCTGGTTTTACACCTCAGTATCACAGGGGCGCCAATATTTGACGATCACGGAAATGTTCTGCTTGGAGTTTTGTGTGCACAGGATGTTACTGAACATATGAAGTTTGAGGCACTGTTGAAAAGCCATCAGGAGCAGGTTCTCCATGCAGAAAAATTAAAAAATGAGGTTTTGCAGAAATCCATCGAAATGAAGGATGAGTTTCTGTCCTTGATTTCCCATGAGTTTAAAACCCCCATTACCGTCATCCATTCAGCGATTCAGGCAATGGAATTGATTTGTAAGGATGAATTGTCAGCCAAAGCTAAGGGATTTATCGGGAAAATCAGACAGAATTCCTACAGGCAGCTGCGGCTGGTCAATAATATTCTGGATATTACCCGCATGAATTCAGGACATATTAAGATCCATAGGAGAAATATGGATATTGTCTTCCTGACGAGAAGCATTACCGAATCGGTGGGGCTGTATGCCCAGCAAAAAGGAGTAAATCTCTTATTTGCTTCAACCTTCCAGAAGCGAATCATTGGGATTGATGAAGAGATGATTGAACGGGTTCTGCTAAATTTGCTTTCCAATGCCATTAAGTTTACTCCTTCAGGTAAGTCCATCGTAGTAAAGGTTTGTATCAGAAAAGGAAAAATTTGCATTGATGTAAAGGATGAAGGACTGGGAATTCCAAGAGACAAGAAAAAGCTGATTTTCGAACGTTTCGGACAGGTGGACAGTTCCCTGTCCCGGCAGGCGGAAGGAACCGGAATCGGTTTGTCGCTGGCAAAGCTGTTTGTGGAAGCGCTGGGAGGAAGCATCTCCGTCAAAAGTCAAATAGGGAAAGGAAGTAGATTTACTGTTTTGCTGCCGATCACAAGAGTTGTTGAAAGCAAGGGGCGTAAGTCTTCTCAGATGATTTCAGATCACCGCCTCATTCAAGCGACAGCCATTGAGTTCTCGGATATTTATCTCTAGGAATGGATTTAACATAAGTTCAAACATAAAAGAAGTACGGCGTGTCCTGCTTCTTTTTTTTTGTTGGGAATTTTCTTGAACTTACTTTATTTCCGCTACATGGCTAAAACTTTGCAACAATAAAAATAAGTTGTTTGAAAAGCCGCCAATATCGTAATTTTAGATAGGATTTGTTCGGAAAAATGGAGGTTGATCTTAAAATTAAACTTCCAAAAAATGTGATTTTGGTGTTAAAATCTAATTGCTCTCGAGTAACGAGACAAAGAGAAATGTAACATTACAAAATGAATAAATACAGAGCTAGGAGGATCGCAATGCGCGCAGAACTATCTATGGCAGGTATTCCATCTCAGAAAAAGAAAGGCTTGAATTCATTGATTACCGATTTAAAAAGATATAAATGGCTATTTTTAATGGCTTTGCCGGGATTACTGGCAATCTTTATATTTTCCTACCTGCCGATGTTTGGCGTGATTATTGCTTTCAAGGAGTATCGCGTAGCGGATGGAATCATTGGAAGCAGGTGGTGCGGGTTTGACAATTTCAAGTACCTGTTTTCTACGCGTGACGCATGGAATATTACCTATAATACTATTTTTTTGAATGCATTGTTCATTATCACCGGAACCATTGGCGGAATCATTCTTGCACTTCTGGTGAATGAAGTTAAAAACAAATGGCTGGTGAAGTTTTACCAATCGGCATTATTTCTTCCGTACTTCATCTCCTGGGTTATTGTTTCCTACTTTGTATATGCGCTCCTAAGCTTTGATATGGGTATTGTCAACAAGATTCTGATTTCCATGGGGATTGAGCCGATCCAATGGTATAATGAGCCGGGCTTGTGGCCTGCAATTCTTGTAGCCGTCAACCTATGGAAGAACGTGGGGTACGGCTGTTTGATTTATCTGGCCGGAATTATGGGGATTGATGGAGATCTTTATGAAGCAGCGACCATCGATGGCGCCAATAAAATGCAGCAAATTATAAAAATTACCATTCCATTACTTTCGCCACTCATCATCACTCTCACCTTGATGTCCATCGGACGTATATTTTTTGCGGATTTTGGATTGTTCTTCAATGTAACTTTTGATACAGGAACTTTATACAGCACTACCAACGTTATTGATACCTATGTCTTCCGGTCACTAAGATTTTCCGGAGACGTGGGCATGGCTTCTGCTGCAGGATTTTATCAGGCCTTCGTCGGGTTCATTCTGGTATCCTTAAGCAATCTTGTGGTAAAGAAAATCAATCCGGATCGTGCATTATTTTAAAGGAGTGTAAAAGATGAAACCGAATAGTTTAAATACCATTGCAAAGATACTGATAAACCTGATTTTGGTAATTTTATCGCTGGCTTGTATCATTCCGTTTGCTATTGTAGTTTCATCGTCTCTTACTGACCAGCAAGCAATTATAGAGAATGGATATAATCTATTTCCAAAAGTATTCAGCACATTGGCATATCAGTATATTCTGGCAGATCCTTCCCAGATCGCCAAGGCCTATGGAGTAACAATCCTCGTAACCGTTGTCGGAACAGCAATGAGTCTGTTGATCTCCGCTTGCTTTGCCTATGTGCTGTCCAGAAGAGATTTTCCTTATAGAAACAAGCTTTCCCTTTTCCTGTTTATTACAATGATCTTCAACGGGGGATTGGTCCCGGGATATATATTGGTTGCACAGGTGCTTCACCTGAAGAATACCGTATGGTCCCTGATACTGCCTTATCTGGTAATTCCGTTTTTTATACTGCTGCTGAAGACCTATTTTGGAGAGATCCCTTTCTCACTTGTAGAAAGTGCCAAAATTGAGGGTGCAGGAGAATTACAAATATTGTTCAAGATTGTATTGCCTTTATCATTGCCTGCAATTGCAACGGTAGGATTGTTTATAATTCTGCAATACTGGAATGACTGGTTTTTAGCATTACTATACATTGACGATGCAGATCTGAATCCGCTGCAATACTTACTTTATCTGATCATGCAGAATTTGAACGCCATTCGGATGAGTCCGATGCAGGGAATGCTTACAGCTCAGCTCCCGGGAGAGAATGCAAGAATGGCAATGGCTGTTTTAGCCACGGGGCCGATAGTCTTTGCGTTTATGTTCGTTCAGAAATATTTCATTTCTGGTCTGACTGTAGGCGCAATCAAAGGCTGAATCAATTCGGTTTTGACCGGGACGATCCGGTTGGACAAATAGATCAATATCTTTAAAGGAGGGAATATCATATGTTAAAGGCGAGGAAGGTTTTAAGCCTGGTTTTAATGCTGGCGATGGTAGTTACCGCAATGCTTACGGGATGCGGCCAGAAGGCAGCAGAAACAGCAGATACTGCAAAGGAGAAGTCTCAAGCAGCGACAGAAGAAAAGAAAAGTGAAGAAAAGAAGAGCGATGACAAGAAGAGTGAATTGAAACCCGTAACCCTTAGCTGGTATGTCATTGGTAAACCGCAGAAGGATACGGAACTGGTAGAGCAGGAAGTAGAAAAGTATTTAAAGGACAAAATCAATGCGAAAGTGAAAATAAACTATCTGGACTGGGGAGCTTATGAGCAGAAATTGAATGTGATGATCGCCACTGGCGAAAAATTTGACCTGTGCTTCACTGCAGGCTGGCAGTTGAATTTCCAGCAGAATGCCTCAAAAGGTGCATGGTATGATATTAAAGACCTGGTGGACAAATACGGTCCTCATTTAAAAGAAAAATACGGCAAGTACCTATCCGCTTGCATGACAAACGGAAAGCTGTATGGCATCCCTTATAACCTGAGCGGTCTGGGAGCTCAAGGAGCAGCCTACATAAGAAAGGATCTGGCCGATAAGTATAAATTGGATGTAAAAAGCTTGACCAAATATGAAGATTTGGAACCCTTCTTTGACCAGATTATGAAAAATGAAAAGGGAATCACACCGCTGTGTATGGCGGGTGGAAACGGAACCGTCGGGCTTTTCAACATATACTGGGATCAGCCGGACCAGAGTGTTCCTTCCTTAGGGGTTAAAGCAGATGACCAGACCTGTACGGTCATCAATACCGACATGTCTCCGGAAGGAATTCATGACCGCGAACTTCTCCGTAAATGGAACCAGAAGGGATATATAAGAAAAGATGCTGTATCCATTAAAGATAACAACATAGAAATGAAGAGCAAAAAGTATGCAGCCCAGATTGGCGGCTATGTGCCCGGGTGGAAAGAAAACTATGAAATTAATTGGGGCTTTGAGACCTATGTTGCTCCTTTGAGCACAAAGCCTTTGATCAACACCCAAACTGTTATTCAAAGCTGTGTGGCAGTCAGCAAGACTTCAGAGAATCCGGATAGAGCTGTGATGCTGCTGGATCTTGTTAACAGCGATCCTGTTCTTTTAAATCTTCTCGGGTTTGGCATAGAAGGCAAACACTATGTGACTGTGGACAAATCCGATCCGGTGATCCATATTATCAAACAGCCGGATGGCGTCACAACAGAAACCAATGGCTACAAGACCAACATGGAATGGATGTTTGGGGATCCATGGATGCTGTACAGCGATGTGCCCAACAGAAAAGACCTGGTTGAACAGCAGAAAAAGGCAGTTGAAAACGGTATTATCTCACCGATCAATGGCTTTGTATTCAATGAAGCCCCTGTGAAAACCCAGGTTGCCCAATTAACGGCTATATTCCAGGAGTACAAGAGCGTTTGGAATACCGGTAATATGGATTTGGCCAAATTCCCTACCTATCAGGAAAGACTGAACAAGGCAGGACTTGAAGATGTCCTGAAGGAAATGCAAAAGCAGATCAATGAGTGGAAAGCAAATAAGAAATAATCCGAATGAATAAATCAGCAGCGCCTGAAACTATGGTATCAGGCGCTTTCCTCGTTGTGACAGCTTGTATTGAGACGGCCCAGGAAATGTGATACACTGATTGTATTCATTTGAATTATATACAGAATTTGTAAGAAAAACTTATACGAGAGGCTGCATCATGAAAAGATATGCTCTCAACTATTCCATGTATAAAAAGATGGTAGCGTTGATTACCCTCCTGGTCATTTTTATCATTCTGGTTTTATCCTCGGTACTTTATTTTAACTTTGAAAAAATCGGACTGCAAATGCAGTTCAATGCGAACCTCAGCATTTTATCGGAAATCAGTTACAGTGCCAATTATATGGATGATGCAGGGAGAAATCTTGCTGCATACCTGTACGCAAATACCGATTATGTATCTTTGCAGAACTCAAAAGTTGAAGACATCGATGATGTTTTCATGAAAATGCAAAGGATTGAAGCCCTGGTGACCCAGTCGAATAATGTTCACTCTGTTTATATCTATAATGGAAACCTTCAACGTCTTTACTCCACTTGGTGGAGGTTTTTCAGCGATCCGAGTGAATTTTTGGATCAGGATATCGTAGATTTGATTCAGAATGAAAAACTTCCGCATAAAAGAAGTCTTACCCCCTTTCTGCGCAAGATTCCTGTTATTGGAATGGCGGGGCCTGAACGGCAATATATGAACGTGCTTTCCTATATTATTTACGACTATTCCGAAGACGGCCAAAAAATTCAAAATGCCATTGTGGTCAATTTAAAGTCGGACTACCTTGCAGGATTGATCGATTTACTAAACACAAAGAGTACCTTTAAAGATAGCAATACGTTCATATTAAACGGCCGGGGACAGGTAGTTGCCAATTCAAAAGGAAGTGCGGTAACCAATGACTGGAAGGATAAAAGCCATATTAAAAGAGTGTTGGAATCGAAGGAGAAGAATGGGTACTTCTTTGATATTCTGGACGGAAAAAAGGTGGTCGTCACTTATGCAGCTTCAGATATATTGGATTGGAAATACGTCAATATCACGCCCTACAGTGAGATATTTAAAGATATTGAGCGGATGAAAAAGAATACATATCTTCTGTGCTTTGGCCTTTTAATTTTTGGGTTTTCCCTTTCGTGTTTTGTTGCAAGGTATCTATATTCCCCTATTCGAGCAATGATGGGAAAAGTCGAGCAGCTTTCCAATAAAAAGATGGATACAGGGAAGATCAATGAGGTGGATTTTGTTACAACAGTTTTAACGGATACGTTGGAGAAAGCCCGCACGGCGCAGGTGCTCCACTCTGAACATGATACCATTCAGAAACAAAAATTCTTAAAGAGCCTCCTTCTGAATGAGGAACTGGAAGAAGGATGCCTATGCAGAATGCTTGAAAAACATAAAATCGGCCTGGAGGTTCGGGGACAGTACATCGTCTGCAACTACTGTATAGACCGGTATCGGGCTTTTCAAAAGAAGTTCAGTGTGGAGGATCAAAGGCTTTACCGCTTTGCGATATGCAACGTAGCCAGTGAAATTGCAAATAGACATTTCAATTGTCATTGCTTCGAAGTGGATGATCATAACCTGATTCTCATGATGGATATCAGAACACGGAATGCAGAGGAGGCATCCGAACGTGTTATACAAATCATTAAGGAAACGCAGGAATGGTGCGATACAAATTTGTTCATCAGCCTCACAGCGGCAGTAAGTATAAAAGCAGATGGAATGGCAGAAATTCCTACTGCCTACAAGTTCGTTGCGGAGTTGTCCAAACGCCGTTTTATCCATGGTTTCAAATCTCTGCTGCTGCCGGATCTGATGATGGGCCTGAAGACAACTGCTTTTGAACACCCAGCAGTCCTTGAACGCAAATTGGTGGAGCTTTTATCGGGTGGGAAGCTTGAGGAGGCCATTGAAATTTATAAAAAGATCATTGGGTATATTTCAGAATACTCTTATGAGACCATCAATTCCTACATGTTTTACCTGGCATATCAGCTGTTCAGAGAGTCTTATGACCTTGAAGCAAAAGGATATGAAAGAATTCCTTACGACTGCAACAGCTTCATCCGGGGGATTGCTCACCTTGAAATGCTGGAGGAAATCAATGAGAGATTTTTTGAATTGTTCAGGACTTTTACGGATACGATCAACCTAAAGAAGGTAAGGAGAAAAAACATTCTTGTTGATAAGGTCGTGAGCATCATTGAATCCGAGTATATGGATAAAGCCCTTTGCCAGGATTCCGTTGCAAGCCGGCTGAATATATCCAGAGACTATCTCGGAAAGATTTTCAGGGACGCTTATGCAAAATCCTTTGCGGATTACCTGACAGAGGTAAGAATGCAAAAGGCAGTTGAACTGTTGAACCTGGGGAAAAATGTGACAGAAATCCTGGAAGAAATCGGGTGGGTGAATAAAAACTACTTTTATACAACTTTCAAACAAAAATATGGCATGACGACTTCAGAATTCAAGACACAATTTCAGAGAGTAAGCAGTACATAAAGAAAAGGAAGGAGAAATTTCTTCCTTTTCTTCGAGTACTACCGGATGTCTCCAAAAGTGATATTAAACGCACTCGCTTAACTCAATTCCTTAAGTTGTCCTTTATACTTCACATCCGTACCCTGGATGTGGTCGACAATCCACTCGCTGACAAAAGTCAGCATGCTTAGAATTGCTTCACGCTGGTTGTATTCCATATCCATTTTTGCCAGTTCATCCATGCTGGCAATAAACTGATCATGCTGCAGTTTATGCTCAATAAAGCCCTCGTATCCATTCAAGAGCATCAGCCTTTCCTCAAAAGCCAGATGTTCCTTGGTATAGCTAACAAGCTCTGCATAGATATTTGCTGCTTCCTCAGAATGATCAAAACTCTCGGAGGTACTGATCAATATCATCAGTTTTTTTGCAATGGTCAATAGCTTTTTATGCTGGCTGTCAATGAGTTTTATACCGACGCTGTACTCGTCTTTCCATTCAACCATAGGATTCCCACCTTCAAAATATTTTCTGTTCAGGAGTTCACTCTATATGTACCCCTATGCGGAACGGCAAAAACTATAAAGCTATAATTTCAGACTTTTACCAAAGCATTGAAGTATATCTACTAAGGAAAATAAGTCTTCAAGTAAAACTAAAAAGCGAACAGCGAAAAATGTTTTTGTATCGAAGCAGGTGGTATATATTAAGTAAACCATCCGGACAGGCGTGTTGTAACAGAAGGAAAGAACGAAGTTGGTGATTTGAATGAATTTAATTGATTTAGCTTTAAAATTTAACGACTTTCAGTGGGCGGAGGAACTGGTCAACAACGACGAAGTGATCGAAGCTCTGGAAGGAGAACTTGGAAAGACGACGATTTTTAACAAAGAGGCCCCGGCACTTGAAAAGATTACAACGCAGTATGGGGTAAAAGAAAAGAATGGTGTAAGAGCGTTCAACATCAATTCCGAATTTGACAGAAATGAGGCCGAATTGGTTCTCGTAGAAGAAAGCTCTTATTCTATCGGTGATACGGTTAAATACTATATTCCAAGTAGAGATGAACTGACGTATATTAGAGGAAATGTTAACGGTTTTGTAATGGGGTATAGAGAAGCGCTAAAGGATGTAAATCTCCAGTATAATTTGCTTCGCAGGAAGATCGATGAAACTCTCCAACCAAAACCCGGTGGAGCAGTAAAAAAGAAGAATACTGGTCAGAAGCGAAATGCGAGGAATAAGGAACAGAAAGAAAATAAAGAAAAAAAGCCTGAAACAATCAGCGAAAAAGAGGCCATATAAGTCGTCTTATGTAATTTGTGAAAGAAAAATGAGTTGTTATGAAAGTTGAAGTGAATGAAGTAAGAAAAATAGAGAATATCAATATTGATTCGCTTTCAATATAGCTTCTAAAAGAATACTCGTAAAGCATACAAGTCCCCCTTTGTATGCTTTGTTTTTTGTAAAGGTTACTTCAAAGGATGTTGATTTTTATGGTAACAACAATGCATGATGTCAAGAATATCTTCGATAGATAAAGATCTTAGGCATTACCTTTATGATAAGGTGCACTTCTTCTCATTTTGTTAAAAAATGTATTGACAATAGGGAAAATAAGTATTAATTTAATATTAGATATAAGTCTAATGTAAATTTAAACCTAGAATGATTTTATAAATTTCGAAATATATGGCGATTTCGTCAGGATCAAAATACTTAACATTTTTACTGCAAGAGGTGAAAACATCGATGGAATCAAATACTTCTGATATTGAACTGATACGGCAAATTCTAGATGGAGAGCAGGACTTGTTTGCTGAGCTGATCCAAAGATATAAAAGGCTGGCAGCCGGCGTAATCCGCCATTATTTTAAAGAGACCAGTGAGTCGGAGGATATTCTGCAGGAAGTGTTTATCAGAATATACCGGTCCCTGGACCGGTACAATCCGCAATTCAAATTTTCCACGTGGACTGTAAGAATCACTTCAAATCTCTGTATCAGTTTACTGAAGAAGAAAAGGGTCAGTACCGTACCCTTTGAAGAAATAGAAAAGGTTTCGATGGAAAGCTATACACCGGAGGCGAGATACATAGACAAGGAATGTCGTTTTGAACTCCTGGAGGCGGTTGAGAGGCTTCCCGAAATGTATCGGCGGGTGATCAAACTCTACCATGAAAGAGGACTATCTTATATAGACATGGCCAATCTCCTCGGAAGCCCCATGTCCATCGTAAAGAACAGGATGTTCAGGGCAAGACTGATGCTAAGAAAGAGCGTGTCCGGTGAATTATAAGAAAAGAGGTTTAATTGGAAATTTTACAATAGAAAGTATTGACAATTGAAAGGAGGAGTATTATTCTAATGTTAGATAAACATGAAATGTTGAGAAAATTTATAAGTGTTTTAATGATAATGAAAGGTTGTGAGGGTCAATGAAATTTGATAAGGATCAAATGAATAAAGTAGAGTTTGCCATCAGCCCTGTCTTGGAATTTGCCACCTGCATGTTTATAACCGCCAATGCAGAACAGTACGATGAGTTCGCGAAGGAAATGAATCTCAGCATCGACTCGCTTTTGATTGATATCGTAGAAGAAAGTCAGAGGAAGCTTTCAAAATATATCAAAAGCGAGCTGACATTTTTCATGAAGCATCAGGATGTAAAAGGGCTCCCAATAACGGGTCCACTGAATGGCCTGATTTTTAAGCTGGCCATCGAGAACTCGTCCGTCGCTTCAGTTGAGGAACTGATCAAGATCATTGAAAAAATGGATGAAAACAAACTGATTTTTCAAATGCTGAGGGACGCGGGAAGAGAAAACGGAGGAGTCAAACCCGTTGATTTTGAACAGGAGCATCAAATTCCTGCTGGCAGGGAATTAATTGAGGCTGTAAGGACCCAAATAAAAATTGATGATGCTGAGCTTAAAGAGAAATTGATTGAATGCATCCAAAATCCTATTGAAACCAAAACACGTTTTTGCCTTCTTTTGAAGCAGTTTTATGAACAGGTTTTCAAGCCGGTTGAAAATAAAGTTCTTTCCAGCATCAAGCCTTATAAAACAAAGTATGAAAACCTTTATCGGCGAGATCCGCAAGAGTTTGTCCGGGAATTTTTCCGGATAGATATGGCCAAAAGTCAAAAGAAGCTGATGATCCACTTGAGTATGTTCATGCAGATGGGATTACTGGTTTTCCTGGAAGAAGGAGAACTTACTCCGGATTCAATCGTCCTCGGCATCTATTCGGATAAACGATTTGGAAGTATCGCTGTGAAGGAGCAGCTAAAGAAGTTTTATAAGCTGCTGTCTGATGACAAAAGATTTGAACTGCTGGAGCTTCTTTCAGAAAGACCCTGGTATGTGAATGAACTGGCGGAAAGGCTGGGAATCTCGGCCCCGACAGTATCACATCATTTGAGTTTCTTTATCGGGCTGGGACTCGTGACACCCAACAGGGAGGAACACAGACTGTATTATTCTCTGGACAAGGGAAAAATGAAGGAATTCTTTGAAAAGACCACGAGGTTGCTGCTCAAAGAATAACTGGAACCTGCCAAGAGAGGGGTGAAACCATGCAGGTCATTATAAAATTTATTCTCAGGAACATGAAGGAAAAAAAGTTTAGAACCTTTCTCATTATTTTCGCACTGATCATATCTTCAGCACTCTACTTTGCAGCGGGCGCTGTCACCAAGTCCGTTGAAAAGATGTATCTGAGCCAGATCAAACGTATCAGCGGCTCTTCCGATATTACCATTCATAAAAACACTACCTCTCCATCTCCTTATTTTGGTAAGGATAGTGCATTGACTTACCAAAACCGGATGGAGTACCTCATCGGTACTGTGATCGGGCAGGGGAAGTATGAATATAAGAAGGATCATTTTGCCGGGGTTGAATTGATAGGAATCCACTATGAAGACCTACAAAAGATGAACCCTGTCACAATGGCAGCACAAAAGGATTTACAGCCTTTTAACGGCAGGAAAGTCATTATTGGAAAAACAGCAGCGGATAAGTATGGGATCAAGGTGGGAGACCGCATTGAATTCATTGTGAAGAACGAAAGCCTGCGTTTGGATGTTTGCGCCATAGCCAAACCCGTAGGACCTTTTTCCAATGACGGGCAAACCCTTACCGTCATCATACCGAAAAGCCTTGCGAGTTTTACTTTCAGCGGGCAAAGGGATCAGAACACCGATCTTTATATCAAACTAAAGGAAGGTGAAAGCGCGGAGCGGATGCTCCAGGATTTAACGGGTGCATACAAGTATTATACCGTTGAAGAGACCCTGACAAAAAGTGATATGGAAGAACAACTCAAAACAATGCGGACGGCCCTTACCAATACTTCTTTGATTGTATTGTTTATCAGCGCCTTCATTATATATACCTGCTTCAAAGTAATCACGACGGAAAGGCTTCCTATCATTGGGACTTTTAGAAGTATTGGGGCAGAAAAGATGGTAACAAGTACGGTCATGCTTTTGGAAAGTCTTTTCTATGGAGTTGTAGGAGGGAGCGTTGGGAGTGTCCTGGGGGTTGGCGTACTATACGGGATGGTCTACATTATGACTTCCGGTTCAGGGGCTGTTATCTCGGTGGAATTCTCATCACTGGAACTGTTGAAGGCATTCTTTATGGCGTTGCTTCTTGCCATTGGGAGTTCTTTGCTTCCGATTATCAAAATATCCAGAATTCCCATTAAGGAAGTTGTTTTAAACAAGGTTGAGAGCAAAGGGGGATCCAAGAAAAGAGTTCACCTGCTTATAGGGCTCGGGGCATTAGCTATAGCCACTATTGGGCCAAGAATTGCTGGAGAGACAACAATCGCAGCATTGATCGATATCTCCAGTGTGGTACTCTGCCTGCTCGCTGCAGCAGAACTAGCCCCTTACATTACAAATCTGGTCGTGAAACTCGTCGAAAAGCTCTATGCGGTAGTTTTTGGAAACATTGGAGTGATCGCTGCCCGGAATCTAAGAGATAACAAGGCCATCATCAACAATATTACCCTTTTGGGGATAGGCATTTCGACCATTCTGGTGATCAATATCGCAACAGGCAGTGTTATGCAGGAGATTGTGGACGCATTTGCGAAGAGCATGCTGTATCAAAGTTCCATCTCCTACAAGGGGATGGAAAAAAACTTTGAGAGCCGGGTTAAATCGGTGGATGTAGTAGATGACACCTATATGCTTCATCAGGCAGAAAATGTTGAAGTCGATGGAACCAATGCAAAAATTATGGTACTGCAGGGAATTGACATTAAAAAACATCGTGACTATTACAATGTTGATTATTCCGAAGATGCAGAAGCCCTGATCAATAAGCTGGAGACAGGAAGATTTATCGTTGTCGGGAATGTACTGAAAACCCGGTTCAAGCTGGAGGTCGGGGACAGCATTACCATAAAAGTCAATGATAAAAAGAGAACCTATCAGGTCATTGGATTTATGAATACGTTAGTGTTTCGCGGAGATTATGCCATTATTTCAGAAAAGTATTTCAAGGTAGATATTGGAGATTTGGATTATTCAACCATCTGTATCCGAAGTTCCGGAGATCCCGGGTTGGCAGCCGATGAATTAAAAGACAGGTTTTCCCGCAATGCTCCCAGTGTGACGGTCTTGAATGAGGTATCCAAGGACATCATGAAAAATAACGATGGATTGTTCAAGATACAAAAGGGGCTCTCCATTATGACCATGATCATAGGAATCTTCGGCATCGCAAACAACCTGATTATCAGCTTCATTGAGAGGAAAAGATCCATTGCCATTTACCGCTCTGTAGGAATGGGCAGGCAACAGGTCATCAAAATGATTTTTATTGAGGCAATAACCGGCGGCTTCATAGGCGGCTTTATTGGAGTTGCATGTGGAGTCATATCTGCTTCCGTAATTCCTTATATGATGAAGGCTGTGGGAGGATTGTCCATATCCATCCGGTATCAGCAGTCAACCCTGATCCTGGCAATCATTGCGGGTGCTGCCATCACCATAGCAGCTTCCATCAGTCCGGCCATGAAGTCCTCGAAACTAAATATTATTGAGTCTATCAAATTCGAGTAACAAAGGAGTTGCGAAGTATGGCGGAAGCAATCGTCACTGAAAATCTGAATAAAACCTATAAACTAGGGGCTTGGGATGTAGAAGTCCTGAAAAACATCAATGTTTCCATTGAGAAAGGGGAATTCGTTTCCATCATGGGACCCTCGGGTTCCGGAAAGAGTACGCTGCTTTATCTGATGGGGGGACTGGATAAGCCAACCTCCGGAAGTATAAAAATTAACGGAAAAGAGCTGGCGGTGATGGGGGATAGGGAAGAAAGCAAAATGCGCAGACGGGATATCGGCTTTGTTTTCCAGTTCTACAACCTGATTCCCAATCTCAACGTAGAGGAGAACATCTGTCTCCCCGTCCTATTAGACGGGAAGAAGATGAAAGACTATAAAAGTAAATTGGACGATATCCTTGAAATTGTCGGGCTGAATGAGAGAAGGCATCATACGCCGAGAGAACTATCGGGAGGACAGCAGCAAAGAGTTGCGATTGCCAGGGCCTTGATTAATGAGCCCGATATTATTCTAGCGGATGAACCTATTGGGAACCTGGATTCAAAAACAGGAATAGAGATCATGCAGCTTTTTCAAAAAATCAATCGGCAGAGGGGGAAGACCATTATTCAGGTTACCCACTCAAGTGAGTCGGCAGAATACGGACACAGAATTATTCATGTGAAAGATGGGATGGTGAACTGATATGAGAAGAATGGTATCCATAATGACTTTATTGGCTGTACTTTTTTCAATGACTGCCTGCGGCAGCAAAAAAGAGAGCCCGAAAGCGGCGAGTGCAGCAGTAACGGAAGAAAAATCGAAAATAAGTGCTTATGGCACAGTGAAACCGCAATACATTGAGAATATCAATATTGATTTTCCGGCGATAATAGAAAAGGTCCATGTGAAGGATGGACAGAAGGTAAAACAAGGGGATGTCATCTATACCTTAAACATTTCGGAATACCTGGCAAAGATTAAGAATCAGGAAATCGGTCTTGCCACGGAACGTAAGGACATTCACCGGCAAAAAAACAATGACCCCAATATCAGTAAACTATATAATGATCTGGCGAATGCAGAAGATTTATACAAAAAAGCATTGGAGGACTTTGACAAAAAGAAGCAGCTGCTGGATCAGGGGGCAATTTCACAGAGCGAATTCGATGAATTTGATAAATTTGTGGATGCCAAGAAAAAGGCAGTGGATGATGCAAAATATGCAATCAACATTTTAGGATATACAAAGGATACCTCCATCGACAGCAAGGCTTCCAATGCGGATACCATGGGAAACGATCTGGCCGTAATGAAGGATAAGCTGAATAAAAGCTACATCCAGGGGAATACCATTGTTGCCAATGTTAAAAAAGGAGTTGTTTATGATCTTGCTTACGACCACGGCGAAGTGGTTGACCAAAAGCGTAAAGCCCTGAGTATGCTGGATCTGGACAGCATAACGGTGGAAGCCAGCATAGCGGAAGAATTCATCAAGGATGTAAAGCACGACAAGGAAGTAGAAATCATACCGGTCGCGGACAAATCAAAATCATACAAGGGAAAAGTAATCCGCATCTCTAATAAGACCATCCAAAAGAATGGAGAAACCGATATTGTTGTTGAAATCTCCATTGATAACAAGGATCAGTTCCTGTTGCCCGGGATGAATGTGGATGTATTTATTGACCGATAGCCTGTATAAAGAATACTTTCTGAAAATATAAAGTGGTCCTATCATTTTTTTGCAAAACTGGTACTACAACGACATCCCGATGTATTGTACGATTTTACCATAAACAACGATTGTTGGCGATCAATGAACAGCTGCGTACGGAGGGAAAAGAATGCTTGAAATAACAAAAGAAATATCGGAAATATATGAAGGTGCATCTATAGGGCTGATGGTGATGGAGCAGGTAACGAATGCTTCTTATCATAAAGAACTGGATTTGATGAAAAACAGACTGGAAGAAGAACTGCAGGAGAGATACCAGGGTGTTCCGCGTAATGAACTGAAATCCATGCATCCCATGGACGTCTATACGTCTTACTACAAAAAGTTCGGATACAATTACCATGTACAGCTTCAGCTGGAATCCATCATTTCAGGAAAAAAAACAATTCCCTTTATATCCTCACTGGTAGTGTCGATGTTCATGGCAGAATTGAAAAATATGCTTTTAACTGCAGGCTGCGATTTTAGTAAGATTCAATTGCCTCTCCAACTAAAAGCTGCGGATGGAACAGAAAGCTATACCGGAATGAATGGAAAAGAACTGATTACTGTCGCAGGAGATATGATGCTGAATGACTCCGGAGATATGATGTCCAGTATATTGAGGGGGCCGGACCTGAAAACCAGTATTCGGCCGGGTACGAATCAAGTGCTGTTTATAGTATATGCACCGCCAGGGATTGGAGAGGAATTGATTGATCAGCATCTGAAAGATATCGAGACATACATAAAAATCGCTTCACCCGAGGCTGTCCTGAAAGAAAGACAAGTCTATAAAGTGTGATAAGCTTTTAAAAGAGAAAAGAACACTCCTGAGATTGCCAACAATGTCAGGAGTGTTCTTTTTGTTTATTGAAAGAAAGGGAATGCTGTAGATTTCGGCTAGAGATAGAAGTTAAAACGTCAAAATATGTAAAATAATGTTTATGTCTTTGTACATTGGGAATTTATGCATTACAGGTACTTCCTATTAACAATAGACAAAATTGAGGTTAAAATAGTAATTAGGCACTTCTTATGTTAACCTTGTTGAAAACCTTGAATTTTAGGTTTCAATAAGGAGCTTTCATGAATTTCATTTTATTGGTACGGCTAGACAGAAAATGATGTTTTTAGTGGAGAAAGTATGGGGTTCAAGAGTATTCTGCGAAAATATAAGGACAGGTTGCGGGTAGTGCATGGACTAAATATTTCAGCTGCCAGGCTGTTTTTGGTGATGCTTATACTTATGGCGAGCTTTTTTGCAGGCACAGGTAATATTTTTGCAGAAGAAAGCAGTAAAAACATTTTGATCTTGAACTCTTATCATAAAGGCCTCACCTGGACGGATGAAGAAACAGAGGGAATTACAGAGGTAATTAAAAGTACTGAACGGAATTGTACTATCGCAGTGGAATACATGGACTGGAAAAACTATTCGACGAAAGAGAATCTGGATCGGCTTGTTGCCGATTACAAATACAAATATGCGAATAAAAAAATAGATTTGATCGTTACTACCGATGATGCTGCACTTGGATTTGCATTAAACAACAGGTTGTTCTTGTTCTCAAATGCTCCTATTGTTTTTTGTGGCGTAAATAGGAAGGGTGCAGAGAGACTGATCAGACAAAACTCGAATGTCACCGGGGTATTGGAAGAAGTGGATCCAGAAAAGACGATACGGGCAGCACTCAACATTCAACCAGACATGAAAGAAATCCATGTACTTTTTGATAATACGGAAAGCGGCCTATCTACAGGGGAGTTGACAATACAAACAATTCACAGGATCAATCCGGAGATACGGGTTAAAACGCTGAACGAAAAAAGACTGGAAGAGATTTTAAAAGAAGTAGGACAAGCTTCAGAAAAATCAGCGATTCTGATTACAACTTACTATACGGATATTGATGGGTCTGTGGTTGGGTTTGAGAAAATGACTGAATTGGTCAGCAAAAACAGTAATGTACCGGTATACCATCTATATGACTTCGGGATCGGGTATGGAGTCATAGGAGGCAGTATGCTGAGCGGGCGACTGCAGGGAGAGAACGCCGGGAAAATTGCAGTGAGGGTTTTAAAGGGAGAAAATATATCGCAAATTCCAATAAGCAGTCAAGGTACGATCCATTACATGTTTGATTACATACAGCTTCAAAGGTTTGGGATTTCCTTGGATCAGATTCCAAAGGACAGCCAGGTCATCAACAAGCCCTTTTCCTTTTACGAGACGTATAAAAACATCGTAATCACAGCAGGAGCAATTTTTGTATTATTGGTGACCTTTATTGGCATCCTGATCCTTTACCTTGGAAAAATTAACAGGATGAAGCAGGAACTCCAAAAGAATCATGTTCAGTTAACACGGCTGTACGAAGACCTGAAGTACTCTGAGAACAAGTTGAAGCAGCAATATGAGGAACTTAGCGAGACACAAAGGAATCTGCTGTCCAGTGAGACAAGATATGTACTGTTGTTTGAAAAGATGCTGAACGGTTTCCTTGTATTTGAACCCGTGATCAATTATGAAGGAATACTGGAGGATTTGCGCTTTTTAAAGGTGAATCCCGGCTTTGAAAAGCAGTCCGGGATGAAGATCAGGGATGTGCTGGGAAAAACGTGGATGGAAGCGTTCCGTGCCCCCAACCGGGAATTGAGCATCCTTCATAGAATACTACAAACAGGTGAAGGGGAACAATTTGAAACCTATTATAAAGATAAATATTATCTGGTCAATGCATTTAAGATCAGCGATGGACATATCGGTGTCATCTTTGATAATATTACAGCTTATAAGAAGGCAATTAGGGAAATACGAAAGCTGAATGAAGAGTTGGAGCAGCGCGTTGAAAACAGAACCAGTGAACTCCGTCATGCAATCAGCGAGCTCGAAGCGTTTACCTATACAGTGTCACATGACCTGAAATCCCCATTGAGGGCTGTAGATGGCTATTGTAGAATTTATATGGAAGACTACGGAGAAAAAATCGAGGATGAGGCAGCCCAGATTATCGGTAACATCAGGAACATCTGTAAAGATATGATTGAGATGATCCAGAAGCTGCTGCAGTATTCTACAACCTCAAGAGCCGGAGTCCACAAAGAGGAAGTTCAAACAGAAGAATTAATCTCTTCCGTATTTGAAGAACTGAAATCTTCCCAACCCCAGCGAAATCTGCAGCTCAATATCGAGACTGGGCTGCCGGTTGTCCATGCGGACAGGGTTTTACTCAAGCAGGCGGTTTACAATATTCTTTCCAATGCCGTTAAATTTACGAAAAACAGGGACAAAGCGGTGGTCACGGTGGGAAGTACCCTTACAGAGGAAGAGTATATGTTTTATTTCAAGGATAATGGAACCGGCTTTGATATGGAGTTCTCAGGAAAACTCTTTGGACTGTTTCAGCGCTTACATACAGCGGATGAATTTGAGGGAAGCGGGATCGGGTTGGTTACCATTAGAAAAATCATTCAGAAACACGGCGGCAGGACATGGATTGAAGGGAAAGTGGACGAAGGGGCAACGGTTTATTTTACTTTGCCGCTGGAATGGTAGAAGCGGGCAAGGCACTGGGTAAGAGGTATAAAAGATGTTTAAGGTAATGATCGTAGATGACATGGAAATTATGAGAAAAGAGATGAAGCGGCTGAAGATCTGGGGAGAAAGCAGCGGCTTTGTTATCGCAGAAGAAGCGGGCAACGGACAGGAGGCGCTGGAAAAGCTTAAAAACACTCCGATAGCGCTAGTGATTACAGATATCAAAATGCCCAAAGTGGATGGAATCGAGTTGTTAAGGAAAACCGTTGAGAATGAGCTGAGTCCCTGTGTTGTATTGCTAAGCGATTACAGCGAATTCAGTTATGCAAAGCAGGGGCTTGTCTTCGGTGCTTTTGATTACCTTGTCAAGCCAATTAATGAAGGGGAACTCAGGCTATTACTGCAAAGAGTTAAAGCATTCCTTCTTGAAAAACAGCAGCAAAATGAAAGGTTGAAAACACTGGAGGAGAAACTCAATGAAAAAATTGAAATGTATTTTCCGGCTGCTGAAGTCAGCCAAATCACAGAGTTCATTAAGGAAGGAAATGACGCTGCAATAGAAGCCGCATCAGCAATGGCAGATGTGCTGATGGGTGGACTGGACAATGATTTTGTTAAAACCTCGTATATCCTAAAAAAAGTAATCTGTGAGATCCTGGATTCACTTCGTAAAAATGAGGATTGGCTGCCGAAATTTATTCGTATAGATGCTTTGAAAAATACGGAACTAACAAAATCCACCGGCTATGAAGAGGTAAAGGAGGAATTCCTGAAAGTACTGGGGAAAATCACAGAAGTTGTTCACCGGGTAAAATTCAGCAAACAGAATAACAACATCGTCAATGCCGTGTGCAAATATGCATTGGAGAATGTTGACGGTGAGATTTCTCTGAGGTCAGTAGCCGAAGCTTTATTCATGAATAAAACGCATATCAGTGAAGTGTTCAAACAGAAGACCGGGGTCCCATTAGTAGAGTATCTTTCGTTGATCAAAGTGGAAAGAGCAAAATTTCTCATGGCCGAAGGAAAGCTGAAAACCTATGAAATTGCTGAAACCCTAGGATTCTTGGACGCAGAGTATTTCAGCAAGCTCTTTAAGAAATATACCGGTACCTCCCCGTCTGAGTTTCGTAAAGGACTTGTCGAAAGGTCATAATTTCCAAAAACCGATTTTTTTCGGGGTAAATACCGTTATTATTACATTCTTCAAAAGAGGATCATTTTGTACTATAGAGATATAGAACAAGATGATCCTCTTTTTGCTGCAACTGCTATAATTTACAAATACCAATAGGATGATGAAGAATGAAGCACATTTTTGTACTCATTGTAGAGGATTCGGTATATTCCGCAGATTTAAACGTGAGAGAGCTAAAAAAGGCAGGTTTTACTGTCAGCCATAGAACTGTCATGAGCAGAAAAGCCATGGAGAAGGCATTGAATGAGAGTAAATGGGATATTATTCTGAGTGATCATTCCATGCCCAACTTTAATGCACTCCAGGCGCTTGAAATCAGAAACCGCACGGATAAAAACATTCCCTTTTTAATTGTTTCCGAGGATATTTCAGCGGAGGAAATCCGGGTCGCCCGTGAACGCGGATGCAATGAATATATTTCAAAAGAAAGCCTGTCTGAATTACGGAATGTTGTAAAAAAGTACTTACAACAGGGCGAAAAGATAGATGAATGATTTAACGGAGGGGCTCAAATGCAAGAGAAGAGAACCGACAAAAATTCAGCCGTAAGGAACAATCCTTCCTTGGACAAATTCACCGAAAGGTTTTTGAATGTTCAAAATGATGAACCTGGTAAGATTTCAATTAGAATTGCATTGGTTTATTTGCTGGCAGGGATTGCCTGGATTTTGCTTTCAGATAAGATCCTTGGATTTGTTGCCCGGGATAAGGAAGTCATGACAACGGTCAGTATGATCAAAGGATGGATGTACGTTGTAGTATCCGGACTTTTGATTTTTTTCCTGGTCTACTCTGCACTTAAAAGAATTCAATCCGCAGAGCAGGAATTGGTCGTCAGCTATCAGAACCTGACGGCGGTCAACGAAGAACTTGAAGCCGCCAATGAGCAACTGGCAGCTTCTGAAGTGGAATTAAGGCGGCAGTATGAGCAAGTAATAAAAAACCAGCAAATGTTGAGAGAAAGTGAAGCCAAGCTCCAACATCTGGCTTTTTTCGATCAGCTTACCGGGCTGATGAACCGAATCTCCTTGAAGGAAAGACTGCAAAAGCTCATTCAACACAACCATGCTGAAAAACTCGCACTGATCCTGATTGATATCGACAATTTCAAATATGTGAATGATACCATGGGTCACTCCTTCGGCGATCAATTAATTGTCAGAATTAGTGAAAAGCTTGAAGCCATTGCAGGTGAGGATTGTACTGTCTACAGACAGGGTGGCGATGAATTTATCGTCTTGTTGGAGAGCCTGAAGAGTATAGAAGAGATAGAGCGTCTGGCAGTAAAGATTCTAAAGGAATTTAAACAGACCATCGAAATCGGAAGCAGCAGTCTTTACACCACGGCGAGTTTGGGGATATCCATATACCCGGATCATGGGATTACTGTCGATGAGCTGCTGAAAAGCGCGGATATCGCTGTATATAAAGCGAAGGCAGCAGGAAGAAACAGGATTGTTTTTTACAACGAACCCATGCATACCGCCGTCGTTGAGAGAATGCGCATTGAGAAGAACCTGCATTCTGCACTGGAGAAGAATGAGTTTGAATTATACTATCAGCCGCAGTTGGAGATTTCCACGAAAAGAATATCCGGCTTCGAAGCACTGCTCCGGTGGAAAAACTCCGAGTTGGGATTTGTATCCCCGGACAAATTCATTCCTGTGGCGGAAGATACCCAGTTAATTATCCCTATTGGCGAATGGGTATTAAGAAACGCCTGTGCTTTTTTAAAAAGGCTGGGTAAGCAGGATCATGGGGATTTGACCATGTCCGTGAATATTTCCATGCTGCAGCTGATGCAGGAGAACTTTGTAGATACCGTCATGGATGCACTGAGTTCGGCAAATATCAGCCCAAGACAACTGGAAATAGAAATTACCGAATCCATTCTGATGGAGTCTTATGAAATCATTGCCGGAAAGCTAAAGCTGCTCCGGGGATATGGAATTCGAATAGCACTGGATGATTTCGGAAAAGGATATTCTTCATTGAATTATTTAAAACAGCTTCCAATTTCTACACTAAAGATAGATAAAAGCTTCATTGATACCATCTTAACCGATGATAAAAACAAGTCATTGACCAGCTTTATCGTCAAGATCGGAAGGAGTCTGGATCTGTGTGTTGTTGCAGAAGGGGTGGAGACTCAGGAACAGATGGATTACCTGATAAAACACAAGTGCAATAAGATCCAGGGGTATTTGTTCAGTAAACCTATATCGGAAGCAGAGGTGTTGGAACAACTGAAAGAATAGATGAACCAGGACTCTTTAGAATCTTTAGATTTAACAAAGTTATACTCAATTTGAGAGGAGAGAAAACCAATGTCCATTAAAGTTAAGTTATCCATTGCAATGATCATCATGATGATATGTTCCATTGCCTCCGTCAGTACAATTGCATATTTCAAGTCCTCGGAAACCATTATGAACCTTACAGATTCAGGAATGCTGGAAGTGAACAAGGAAAACACCAACCTCATTAACGCAATGATCGATAAAGAATCAAGGAATGTTGCCATGATTGCAGAACAAAAGGAAGTTGGAGAGATTCTCAGCATGTCGCAGCAAGGGAATGCAGCGGAAGTGGAAAAGCTTCAGTCGGATTTGAATTCAAAACTGCTTCGAATGGTGAATGATGCGGGGAATTTGGAACATATTTTTATTGTTGGAAAGAACGGACGCATTATTGCTGACAGTGATACGAAATTAATCAATGCAGATCTGAATGAAAGGGCTTATACCCAAAAGGCTTTGGCAACAGGAGAACCTGTCATTAGCGAGACACTGAAATCAAAATCTACAGGTGCATATGTTGTGGCCTTTATCCATCCTGTAAAAGTCAACGAGCAGTTTGTGGGTTTTGCTGCAACGGCTGTAAATGCGAACAGTATCATCAAATACCTGGCAGATGCTAAAATATTCGGAACCAAATCAAGTTACGCTTATCTTGTCGATGAGAAAGGAAATATGCTGTTCCATCCTGACAAGGAGAAGATCGGTAAACCTGTAGAAAACGCACAGATAAAAGCTGTGGTCGAACGGGTTCAAAAAGGAGAAAAATTGGAACCAGCCGCTATACAATATGATTATAAAGGAAAACTTAAAAAGGCAGCCTATAGTATAATACCCCATACCAACTGGACACTGACGCTGACTGGAGATGTAAACGAGATCATGGCTCCTGTCAGATCCATGGCGAACCATATCCTGATTGTTGGAATCGGGGGAGTTCTTCTCGCTCTTCTTCTCGGATTCCTGATTGCCACAAGAATCGCAAATCCCATAATCAAGCTTACCGAACTAATAAATAAAACTGCCGCCCTGGACCTGAAATATGACCAGCAATATCTTTATTTGGAGAAGAACAAGGATGAAACAGGAACGATAGCGAAGGCCACTTTCCAGACCCGGCAGGTACTGAGGGAAATGGCAGGAAAGCTTATCTCTGTATCGGGGCTTGTTTTGGATAATGCCGAAAAGCTCGAAAAACTTTCTGTCAAAGTTCAAGAAAATGCTCATGATAACTCGGCTACAACACAGCAGCTTTCGGCAGGGATGGAGCAAACCGCGGCCTCCTCGGAAGAAATATCCGCAACGATTTCCGAAGTGGACAATAATGTTGGAACCATTGCAGAGAAAGCCAAGGAAGGCACAACAATCTCCATGCAGATTGCGGAAAGAGCGGTCAACCTTAAGTCAGAGGCACTTGAATCCACAGAAAATGCTCGTACGGTATATGGCGATGTAAGGGCAAAGATGGAAAAAGCCATTACAGAATCGGATACCATCACACAGATCAGTGTCCTGACGGATACGATCCTTGCGATCACAAATCAGACCAATCTTTTGGCGTTGAATGCGGCGATAGAAGCTGCCAGAGCCGGCGAAGCAGGGAAAGGCTTTGCTGTAGTTGCTGAAGAGATCAGGAAGCTGGCAGAACAGTCCTCCAGGACTGCTGCGGGAATTCAGGATATCGTGAAAGCGGTATACTCTTCCGTCCACCATATGAAGGAGAACTCCGAAGCCATCCTGTCTTTCATAGACAAAAACGTACTGGGAGACTATGAAAAGCTTGTAAAAGTAAGTGAGCAGTATAATGTGGATGCCATGACCGTTAACAAACTGATGTCGGAATTTGAACTGGCTGCAGAGCAGTTGAATGTTTCCATCTCCAACATATCCACTGCTGTAAACGAGGTGGCAGCAACCATCAATGAAGGAGCCAAGGGTGTTCAGGATATTGCAGAAAAGACCACCGACATCGTAGATATGACTTTGGAGGAGGTCAAGATGGCGGATGAAAATACTCACGGGGCCAAGGAGTTACAGGCCTTGGTAGAAAGGTTCAAAATATAAACGGAAAAGAATGATGTTGATGAAAAAGATAGAAAATCTTCGGGAACGATTAAATACAATGATCACAGTCGGAGAAACGGATTTTGGTGAAATCCTTAAAGTCAGTCAGGAACTGGATATACTGATTGTCGAGTATATGAGGCAAGACTTGTCCTAGTTACTTGACAGCAAAAAGGATTCAATTAATAACTAAACCTCTTGGTCAGCCATGGTCAAGGGGTTTTTTGCTTACCTGATTTTGTCGAGTTATTTGCAAAGTCAGCAATTTCTGAGGTGAATTTGACAATGTATGGCAAGATTTATACAAGTTTGGACGATACAATAAGAATAGATTTAACTGTAAAAACTTTATTTAAGCTCAGCTCGGTTGAGATGCTTGAGGATATGCTTTAAGGAGATTTCATCAGATGGAGAAGCAGTGAGACTAAAGATGAATTGGAATACTGTCAGAATAACATTCTTTCAAGGGGGAAGATCCTATGCCAAGGTACAAGAATTTTGATATTGCAATCTATTTTACAACCCGGTGCATTGCTAGTATTCATTCCATGGAAGCCTTTGAAAAGGATTTCGGCTTTTTTGAAAAACATTTGAAATGCTCCAAGGTTTATATCGAGACGCACCGTGATGATATGGATCCCGGCAGGGAAAAATTGCTTCAATTGAAGCAATTTTTTGAAAACAAGGGGATTGAAGTATCCGGAGCGATTACTACCACATTCATGAAAATATCAAGGAATAAACCCATGATTGATGAAACCGGTATCTATGGATGCGGTGGCTCTATATTGGGGAATGCAGGGAATGCGGAGCAACAGGTAGAAAAAGGTTATAAGAAGGAGTGGGCTACACTTTGCTACACGGATGAGGCCTCCAGACAGAGGTTTAAGGAAATCGTGGAATTTGCAGCATCCATTTTTGATGAAATCATTCTGGATGATTTCTTTTTTACAAATTGTACCTGCCCGGCATGCATTGAATCCAAGGGAGAAAAAAGCTGGGAAGCGTTTCGTCTGGAACTCATGACAGAGGTTTCTGAGAACCTGGTTGTAAAGCCGGCAAAAGCTGTAAATCCACAAGTCAAGATGATCATCAAGTATCCAAACTGGTATGAAGCATATCAGGAAACAGGTTACAACCCAGAGACCCAGCCGGATATATTTGACTTGGTTTATACAGGAACCGAGACAAGAGACACTAATCATTCCATGCAGCACTTGCCCAGATACGGGAGTTACTCCATTGTGCGGTGGTTTGAGAATTTGAAACCCGGTCGTGTCGGCGGAGGCTGGATTGATCAATGGAACAGTATTCAAAACATCAATTATTATATCGAGCAGGCAATGCTTACTTTCTTTGCGAAAGGAAAGGAACTAACCCTTTTCTGCTACAGCTGGCTGTTTGATACTGTCTATATACCGCCGCTTGGACATGAGCTGGAGCGCCTGGATCGGGTGATTGGAGAAATGGGAAACCCTGTTGGCGTAGCGGTATATGAACCATTTCATGCGACTGGAGAAGAGCATCTGTACGATTATCTGGGGATGGCTGGTCTGGCTTTTGAACCAATGCACCAGTTCCCGGACAAGCGCTCTTTAATCATGCTGACTGCAAATAGTGCAAAAGACGCAGCTGTTCTGGAGAAGCTTAAAGCCCATTTGCTTGAGGGAGGGGATGTCTGCCTGACTTCCGGATTCCTGAAAGAAATGGCAGGAAGAGGGATTGACGAGATAACCTCTGCAAAATATACGGATAAAAAAGTATGTTCCAGGGACTATATGATCGACGGGCATGGGTCTGTTTTTCAGGGTTCTTTCAGCGGCAGGGACGAGATAACGCTGCCAATGGTGAAGTACATGAACAACGCTGCGGATTGTCTTATTGCAGCAGCTAAAAACGATAATAATTTCCCGGTTCTTTTGAAAAATAGTTATGGAAAGGGAATCGTATATACACTGACAATTCCCGACGATTATGCTGAGATTTATCAATATCCCCCAGAAGTGCTGACTGTTATTCGCCAGTACCTGATGAGTGACTTGGGGATTTATATTGAAGGCAGGGAAAAAATAGCCCTGTTCCTTTATGATAATAACACTTTTATACTGGATTCCTTCCGCAGTGAGTACTCCACTAGGATTAAAATCCATCTGTCCGGAGCTGAATGTCGTCTTATGGAAATCAGAAGCGGAAAGGAAGTATCTGTTTTCATGCACAAGGACAGTGAAACAGTTTTTGAGATAGAGATCCAGCCGATGTTTTATAAAGCGTTCAAAATACTGCAGTAATATCGCTAGTTCAGAGTATATGAATAGTTAAGATTACAAGGGAGGCGAGAGCCTCCTATTTATTTGAAGAAATATATCATCGGTTTGTTGAAGGGAAGGCTCGTTTCTCAAATAGCTTTTTCATAAGTGTAATGGAGAAGAAGCAACTTTGTTAAATAATTATTAAAGTATGTTTAAAATACAATATTGGCATTGACTAGCAACCAAAATGTTGGTACAATGGTAATTGAAATTGAGTAAATGATAATAATTATCAAAATCAAATTGAAATACATAAGGAGTGAATCATATGCCGTTAACCATGTTGTCTCCAGGGAAAGAAGCTGTAATCAATGCCTGTAGGGCCAAAGATTCAACGAAAAAATTTCTTGAGGGTCTGGGAATCATTCCTGGAGTATCTATATCCGTAATCTCAGAAATGAGCGGAAATCTGATTGTATCTGTTAAAGGAGCCAGACTGGCTTTGAATAAAGGAATTGCGCAGCAGTTGCTGGTGAAGATTTAATAAGGAGGAAAGTGTTTTATGAGGACTTTAAAGGAACTAAAGCCGGGTGAAAAAGCGGTAATTACGAAGATATCCGGTGAGGGAGCAGTCAAGAGAAGGCTGATGGATATGGGGGTAACTAGAGGAGCAGAAATCATGGTAAGAAAAGTAGCGCCTCTGGGGGATCCTATAGAAGTAAATATCCGCGGTTATGAGCTCACGTTTAGAAAAGCAGAGGCAGAAAACATTTTCATAGATTAACTAAGGCTGCAAAGAAAAAAAATGCAGCATTTTTTTAAAATATTAAATGATAATGATTATCAAAATCGAGATGGAGGTTGCGAAATGTCTTTTAGATTTGCACTGGTAGGAAACCCGAACTGCGGAAAAACTACCATGTTCAACGAAATGACCGGCAGTACCCAGTATGTTGGGAACTGGGCGGGGGTCACGATAGAAAAGAAAGAAGGAAAGGCAAGAAAAACAAAGGAAGACATCCGGATTATTGACTTGCCGGGGATTTATTCCTTATCCCCGTATTCCATGGAGGAAATCATCGCCAGAGATTACATCATCAATGAAAAACCTGATGTGATTATCAATATTGTGGATGTGACCAATATTGAAAGAAACCTGTACCTGACCACCCAGGTCATGGAACTTGGAATTCCGGTTGTAGTGGCGCTGAATATGATGGATGCCCTTGAAGCAAAAGGAGACAAGGTGGACATCAGTGTGCTGGGAAAGAGTCTGGGGGTTCCTGTTGTTTGTACCTCTGCCAATAAAGGGCACGGAATCAGTGAACTGTTGGAAAAAGCGATTCAGGTTGCACAAGCAGCAAAGGGCAAAGCAGTATTGTCCGATATCAAAATGTATGACGAAGAAATCGAGAAATGCATTTCTGAAATAGAGAAGAAATTGGTGTCCGCTTTAAAGGAGAAAAATGTGAATCCACGGTGGGCCGCGATAAAGCTTTTAGAAGGAGATGAAAAGGCAAAGGAAAGACTCAATGCGAAGGAAAGCTTAATTGAAGATATTCAGCTGTATCAGGAAAAGCTTGAAAAGCATTATGATAATGACATGGAAACCGTTATTGCGGACAACCGATATAGATTTATATCTGACATCGTGAGCAAAGCTGTTCAAAAGAAGTTCAAAGGAAGTGAACTTACGCTTTCGGACAAGATCGACAAAGTGGTTACCCATAAGATTTTAGCCATTCCAATGTTTCTTTTGGTGATGTTCGCTGTATTCCAGATCACTTTTGGGGCCGTCGGATCCTTCACCATTGACTGGACAGATGCATTTATCAATGAGACGGTTGCCGGATTCGCTACAACCTGGCTGGAGGCAGGAGGAGCCGCAGAGTGGCTGAAAGCCCTTGTTGTAGAGGGAATTATTGCAGGGCTTGGGAGTATTTTGGTTTTTGTACCTCAAATCATGATTATGTTCTTCTTCCTGTCTATTCTTGAAGACAGCGGGTATATGGCAAGAGCTGCTTTTGTTATGGACCGTCTGCTAAGAAAATTGGGACTTAGCGGTAAATCCTTTATCCCCATGTTGATGGGCTTTGGCTGCAGCACTCCGGCGATTATGGCTGCAAGGACACTGGAAAATGAAAAGGACCGGAGACTTACCATTATATTGACTCCTTTCATGTCTTGCGGGGCGAGACTTCCGGTTTATGCATTGTTTACAGCCGCTTTCTTTGCACAAAATCAGAGCCTGGTGATATTTTCGATTTATCTTTTGGGAATTATAGTAGCCATACTTTCAGGTATCCTTCTCAAAAATACAGTTTTAAAAGGCGAGGCGGCGCCCTTTGTCATGGAACTCCCGCCATATAGAATTCCGACTTTTAAAGGGCTGATGATCCACATGTGGGATCGAGGAAAAGGCTTTATTAAAAAAGCCGGGACGGTGATATTTGCAGCATCTGTCATCATTTGGTTCTGCCAGTCCTTCAGTTTTTCCCTGACCATGGTGGAGGATGCTTCACAAAGTATATTCGGGGTTGTTGGAACATTCATTGCACCATTTTTTGCACCATTAGGGTTTGGTGAATGGAAATCAGCAGTTGCACTGCTGACGGGATTTGTTGCCAAGGAAGCGGTGGTGGCTACCATGGGAATCCTGCACGGAGTGGGAGAAGTCGGTGAAGATTCGGTAGAGTTGGCTGCTGCACTGCAAGCAAGCTTTACTCCTTTGAAAGCCTATGCCTTTATGGCCTTTACCCTTCTTTACATGCCTTGCCTTGCAGCCTTCGCAGCCATCAAGAGGGAAATGAACTCCTGGAAATGGACCCTGTTTACAGTGGGATATCAAACGGCGGCTGCATGGATCGTATCCATGCTGATATTCCAGGGAGGAAGGCTTTTAGGCTTGAATTAGTACCATATAGGTCAAAATGAAAGTGAGAAGAAGGTGACGAAATGATAAACTGGGTAGTTGGCGGTATTATTGTTGGGTTGACGATTTTTGTTATAGTTCGGACCATCCTGCGTATGCGGAGAGGTGAGAGTACTTGCTGCAGCGGTTGTTCCAAGAGTCAGTGCAATTGTGAGCATAAGTCGTAAGGTGAAAGATTTTGCAGATATACTAATAATCAATATCAAAATCTAAATGCTTGAATAATAGTTTTGGGGAGGTGCACGATGAGTATTGTACTTGTTGGAGGCCATGACAGGATGCATGATGAGTATAAGGGGATCTGCTCCAAACGTGGGCATCGCGTGAAGGTCTATACCCAAATGCCTGCCAGGTTCGATAAGGCCATTGGAAATCCTGACAGAATCGTACTGTTTACAAATACGGTATCTCACAAAATGACCCATACAGCTTTGAAAGAGGCGAAGAGAAAAAATATTCCTGTATTCAGGTGCCACAGCAGCAGTGCTACATCACTGGAAGGGCTGCTTCAGCAGCTTGAGGAAGGTAATACAGGATTAGTACCAAACTAGGCAAAGGAAACAGCGCATGATTCATCAAATACAAAGATTATTCCGGCACCGCCATTTCCATGACATCATCGAATGCCTGATTGCCGCGCTGGAAGCCAAGGATTTGTACACCAGCGGGCATTCTTCCAGAGTTGCAGATATGTCTTTTGATCTGGCACGAGCCCTTGGTCTGAAAGGTGTTTACCGTGACAATGTACATATTGCCGCGCATCTGCATGATATAGGGAAAATGGGGATTCCGGAATATATCTTAAATAAAAAAGGAAAGCTGCTTCCCCATGAATGGGCCCAGATCCAAAGGCACCCTGAAATTGGCTATAGCATCCTTATGAAATCGAGAGAACTGCAAAGAATCGCAGAGATAGTACTTCACCATCATGAAAGGTGGGATGGCAAAGGATATCCTCATGGGTTACTGGCAGATAAAATACCCCTTGGGGCGAGAATTATTGGGGTGGCGGATGCCATTGATGCAATGACTTCCGCAAGGCCATACAGGGAACCAATGTCATGGGAAGCGTGCATAGAGGAGATTATGCTCAACAAGGGAGTACAGTTTGACCCTGTGGTAGTGGAGGGGGCAGATAAACTCTGGAAAAAGTGGAAGCTCCGATGGAGTCAATCCTTCAAGCATGAAACTTAAACTGCATTGGGGGCGGTTAAATAGACTTGACATGGAAAATTCATCATGGTACAATTAAAACTGAAAATTCAGTACTAAATTAGGTGACAATATGCCGAGAAAAAATGTTCCGGATGCACGAAACAGAATATTGCAGACAGCGGTAAAGATCTTTGCAGAAAAGAGCTTCGAGGGCTCCAGAATTGAAGAAATCGCTCGAGAAGCAAATGTTCCCAAGTCTTTGATTTACTATCATTTTAAAAGTAAGGAAGAGATTTTGGAGGTACTGACAAAGAACTTTATTGAAGAATACACAAACCTTATCAAAGTTGCTGAAAGCGATACCCATCAAAGCAAAGCAGAGAAGCTGCCTGAACGCATGAGCAATGTCTATTATGAGTTTGGGCAAAGGAATGCAGACCTTGTACGGGTCATGTTTATTGACTCACTGAAGAAATCCAAGGAAATACCTGTGCTTTTTAAAGTTGTAGAAGCTTTGATTGAAGCGGAAAAAAAGTTTCATGTCGGCAAATCGAAACAGGAATATGATGTTCATGAGCGGCTGATGGCAGAGTTTTTCACGAGCTTTATGCCCAATTACGCCTACGTATGCTTTGCAGATAGCTGGACAAAGTATTTTAACATTGACCGGGAGCGATTTGACCAGCTGTATATGAAAATATTTATGGAAACCCATGGAGAATACCACAGAAAGCATGAATAGTGATATTTTTTTGCTAAGTTAGTACCGAAAGGTCAGTATTAAAATATTGAAGGAGATGGAAGAAATGAAATTTGGGTTAAAAGTATTTTTGGTCATCGCGGTTGTCATTGTGATTGCACTGGTTGTGACAAGTATCATGAAGTCTGTGATGAAGGTAGGTCAACTTAAAACAAAGGAATTCAAGATCGCTAAATCGTCTTTTAAAGATTGGGAAAGCGTTCTTTCGCATCCTGGAAGCATCCGTGTGGAAACCCTGCAGGCCGGTGAAGTGTATGGTACTGTCCATGGGCTTATCAATATGAAAAATCCAAAGGCAGCAGGGATTGAGGATAAAAAGCTGAGTGCGCCTCTTTTGGCACATCTCATTCACCATGAAAAATACGGGGATTTTTTAATTGATACAGGCTTTGACAGCGCTTTCATCGAAAAAACCTGGGGGAACTTTGAGGGAATACTGAAAAAAGGTGCTTTTAAGTTCAGAGTTGAAAAGGGACACGAGATTGAAAAGCTTCTTGCAGATAGGAAAGTGAACCTGAAGGGTGTATTTTGTACTCACTTTCATGAACATCAGGGAGGTGCGCCCTCCTTATCCAACGATATCCCCTTTATCTTTGGAAAAGGGGAGGCGGAAATAAGTTTGTTCCCAATTGCCTTCTCAAGATTTCTAAAGGACAAAACCGATCTTCAAGCCATTGACTTTAACGCAGCGGGGGATATGCCGATTGTGGGCAAGGCAGTAGATATTTTTGGTGACGGATCTCTTTGGGCAATCGCTACACCGGGTCATACCAAAGGACATACTTCTTATCTAGTTAATGGATCAGAGGGTCCTAAGATGTTTGTTGGAGATATTTGCATGTTCGGGCAAAGTTACGAACTTGGAGTGGAAAGCGGCGGCAAGTTTGCGGAAGATTTAGAAGCGAATGCACAAAGCTTTTCAAAAATAAAAAAATTCCTTGATACCTACAAGCAAGTAAAGCCTGTTTTTGGGCATGAATCCGACGAGTTCAGAATCAAGTACGAATAATTCGCATTGCAAAAAAATACAATTGGAATTGTCTGCTTTGATAAAAAATGATAGGAGTAATTAGTGCGATTTTTAAAATAATAACTGTGGAGGTGATTTTCTTTGAACAAGGATAAGCACGTTCTTCCAGATGATCGAGATACTTTTGCGGATAGAGTCAGGAGAGAAGCAAGAAAATCAAGGAGAAGAAGCTATCGAAAAACCATTTACGGACCGGATAATGAAGTGCTTTCAAGAGTAAATGTGGAGATTGGCAGAGAAATAACCCCCGATCATTATAAATAGTTTTGATATAAGAGAACCGGCTGTTTGCGGTTCTCTTACTATTTCATCACTCAATCTTTGACCGGCGGTATTAAAAAGGAGCAAACAAAAAGCTCGGTAGGGGTTTTAAGGGTATGCATGATACCGGCGGGAACCCTGAAGACTTCTCCGGGATTCAGCTCAATTTCACGATCCTCAAAAACACCGGTGCCTTCTCCTTTAAAACAGTAGAAAAGCTCGTCAAAATTCGGATGATTATGGTATTGGACTTCTCGCTGGGAATCCAAGTGATAAACATTGGTTACTATTTTACTTTTAAATGTTTCCAGATCCATGGTGAAATTCTCCTTTCTATCTCCTACATTTTGTGCAGAAGCCCCGGGAATTATTACATCCGGATAAAATGTATGGTTTATTGATCAATACAAATAATAACATCCGGAAGAATTCAGGGAGGTAGAACCATGTCCGATGAAAACATCAATATATCCGGAAGAATGCTCGCTGCAAACGAAATCTACAAGCTTGAGGGATTGATGGAGTTTAAAACAACCAGTACCGTCCGATTGATGGAGATGCATGCAGCCGCCTCGGATTCCAGGCTCAAGACTATCATTGAGCGCAACATAGCGGTCAACCGGGAGCATGCGCATGCATTGAAAGATCTGTTATTCAGATCGGGGCTTCTATCGTATTACCACACAACCGTATCTACGGATGGTACGACCGTTATATAAACAGCTTTTGAAATGGAGGAGTAAAAATGAGTGAAAGCAGGAATATTCCAATGGGGAAAGCCGGTTTGGATGATCAGGCCATTGCTGCCGAACTCCTGATCAATGCCAAAGCGGGGATTGTTAATAGCGCCGGTGTACTAGTGGACTCAGCATCCGCCGATGTTTTGGGTGAAATGAAAGATCAGTTGAAAGATGCTATCAATATACATGCAGATATCTCAAATTATATGGTTGATATGGGCTACTACCGGGCTTACGATCCTGGTGACCAAATCAGCATGGACATTGAAGCTGCTCAAAACATTATGAATATGAAGCTTACAAACTGGCCTGAATTGATATAAAGGATTGAATTCTGTTAACAAAGCAGTTCAATCAGGGTATGATGAAAAGATAAAAAAATGTCTGAAAACTATCCCTTTATAGATGAAAAAACGACATACACTATGGATTGTGGATGTCGTTTTTTGTTACATTTTCTCTTGTTTTAAACTATATACATGAGCAATGAAAAAGTTTGTTGCTCAAACCTGCATAAAATGGGCATAATCCGACAATTGAAGATTTCCTTGCCAATTCTTTGTTGACACTATATATGGTGTATGATAATATAAGAACGACTAAATATTGGTACTCGCGAATACGCAAAACCGCTTACCTATTCAGTTTAATACAGCTTCTTGATATCCATGTCAAGGGGCTGGAATTGTCTTAGCTACAAAAGATGAGTTTTATATTGTTAAGGGGGCTGACTGGTTCATCATGATCACGAAGATTCGAAAGAGAGACGGAAGAGAAGTACCTTTCAACATCGAGAAAATTGCAAGTGCAATTTTCAAGGCAGCAAATGTGACCGGGGGCAAGGATTTTGGAACTTCCATGGCGCTGGCGGAAAAGGTAGTGGAATACCTGGAGAATACGCTGGACAACAGAATGCCGACGGTTGAAGAAATCCAGGATGCGGTTGAGAAAGTTCTCATCGAGACAGGACATGCCCGAACTGCAAAGGAATATATCCTTTACAGGGCTGACAGAACAAGAATCCGTGAGATGAACACAAGGCTGATGAAGGTCTTCGAGGACCTGACGTTTAAGGAAGCCAAAGATAATGACTTAAAGCGTGAAAACGCAAACATAGACGGTGATACGGCCATGGGCACCATGCTCAAGTACGGCTCAGAGGGCGCCAAGCAGTTTTATGAAATGTATGTTTTGAAGCCTGAACATACGAAAGCCCATAAAGAAGGCGATATTCACATCCATGATATGGACTTCCTGACATTGACAACGACCTGCTGCCAGATCGATATTTCTACGCTTTTCAAAGGCGGCTTCAGTACCGGTCATGGGCATTTGAGAGAACCCAATGACATTCACAGCTATTCTGCCCTAGCCTGTATTGCGATTCAATCCAACCAGAACGATCAGCATGGCGGCCAGAGCATTCCCAATTTTGACTATGGCATGGCGCCAGGGGTTGCAAAGACTTTTATCAAGCTATATAGGCAGAACTTCTTAAAAGCGATGGAACTTCTTATTGGGCAAGAAGAGTTGGTAGAAAAGGTGAAGGAAGCATTCAAGAAGATTGCAGACGACCACAAACTGCTGCCGACCTTGGGGAATAACGAAAAATATTTGGAAGTTGAATCCGAAACGATGGTTTCTATAATTAAAGATCGGGACATCGTGTCAAGGATTCAAAAATTTGCAAGTGACAAGGCTGAACAGGAAACAGACAGAAGCACATACCAGGCGATGGAAGCCTTTGTACATAATCTGAATACCATGCACAGCAGAGCCGGAGCGCAGATCCCATTCAGCTCCATCAACTATGGCTTGGACACCTCTGCGGAAGGAAGAATGGTTATAAAAAACCTGCTGCTGGCTACAGAAGCAGGTCTCGGAAATGGTGAGACACCGATATTCCCGATTCATATCTTCAGAGTGAAGGAAGATGTGAACTATAACCCAGGGGATCCAAACTATGATTTGTTCAAACTGGCCTGCAGAGTCAGTGCAAAAAGGCTTTTCCCCAATTTTGCATTTATGGATGCACCCTTCAATTTAAAATATTACAGACCTGGAAGACCGGAGACTGAGATCGCCTATATGGGATGCAGAACCAGAGTCATCGGAAATGTATATGATCCTTCCAGGGAAACCATTTACGGCAGAGGCAACTTGAGCTTTACTACAGTGAACCTGCCCAGGATTGCATTAAGAAGCAACAAGAATATCACCATCTTCTTTGAAGAACTGGATAAAAAGATCGATCTGGTGATCAATCAGTTGTTGGAACGTTTTGAGATCCAGGCAAGAAAGAAAGTAAAGAATTTTCCGTTCCTCATGGGACAGGGAATTTGGATCGATTCTGACAAACTGGGCTGGGATGATGAGATTCGGGAAGTGCTGAAGCATGGTACCCTCACCATGGGCTTCATCGGCCTTGCAGAATGTCTCAAGGCTTTGACCGGCAAGCACCATGGTGAATCCGAGGAGGCACAGAACCTGGGTCTTGAGATCATCGGCTATATGAGGAAGAGAATGGATGAAGCAAGTCAAAAGTTCAAGTTGAACTTTACACTGATTGCGACTCCTGCTGAAGGTACTTCCGGACGATTCGTCAAGTACGACCGAAAGATTTTCGGAAACGTCGAAGGGGTGACCGACAGGGAATATTACACTAACAGCTTCCACGTACCTGTTTACCACGAAACCAATGCTTTTACTAAAATAAAAATTGAAGCGCCTTACCATGAACTTACCAATGCCGGTCATATCACTTATGTGGAATTGGATGGCGATCCGGCCCAAAATCTCGGTGCCTTTGAGAAGGTTGTCAGAGCGATGAAGGAAGCGGGAATCGGATATGGCTCCATCAACCACCCTGTGGATCGGGATCCTGTATGCGGCTTTACCGGAGTGATCGGCGAAACCTGCCCAGCCTGCGGAAGAAAAGAAGGGGATATCCGGTTCGAGAGGATCAGAAGAATTACCGGTTATTTGGTAGGAACCCTGGAACGCTTTAATGATGCAAAACGAGCAGAAGAAAAAGATCGAGTAAAACACTTGTAGAATCGAACTGAAAAGCTTATTGAACGTTCGGTCTATGCAGAAAAAATCTGATTATTTACCAGTTTTAACAGGAGGAATAACAGATGAAGACACCTTTAAGAATTGCCGGGACCGTAAAAGAATCCATTGTTGACGGTCCAGGAATCCGCTACGTAGTATTTGCACAAGGATGCAAGCACAAATGCCCAGGCTGCCACAACCCGGGAACTCATTCCTTTGAAGGCGGAACGGTGACATCCGTAGGAAACATTTTGGAAGAAATCAAAAAGAACCCTTTGCTGGACGGGGTAACCCTTAGCGGCGGTGAACCCTTTGAGCAGGCACAAAGCTTTGCCGTATTAGCATCACACGTAAAAAAGGCCGGCTTAAATGTAATGACTTACACAGGTTATACCTACGAAAAGATCTGTGAGCATGCGCAAACCAATCCTGCATGGGCGGAACTGCTTAGTCATACCGATGTTTTGGTGGATGGCCGCTTTGAGATGACAAAAAGAAACCTGATGCTGAAGTTCAGAGGATCGGAGAATCAAAGGATTATCGACATTAACCGATCGAAAAGGGACAGGAATATCATCTTTGCGGAGGTATGATCTTCAAACAGCAGGATGAAGTACATAGAAGCATAAATGATTAACCCGGAATAGAAGAGAGAATCATTCTATCCCGGGTTTTTTTGCATGCATTTTCGGTCGGCAGGAGGATAAAGAAGCATCTATGCATTATCCATTGCGATGCCGGTTTTACCAGGCTTCTCAAACACAGAAATCAGCACAATTCCAAATAAAGCAAGAGCAATCCCAAGAATGTGAAGTAATGTAATTCTTTCCTGTAAGATGACCACCGAAAGGATCAATGTACTGATGGGAATAAATCCTGTATAAGCGGCTGCAGTCGAAGCCGGTACTATCGAAATTCCACGGAACCATAAGATATAAGCCAGAGCTGTGACGACGATACCGTAATACAGGAGGATCATCCACTGTGGGAAAGTAATCAGGGAAAAATCAAGCTTGCTGGCTTCAAGAGCTGCGTTGGGAACAAACAGCAGGAATGTGAAAAGTGTAACGTAAAAGGTTCCGACAATAGGTGGGACTTCATTGGGAGAGACTTTCCTGAATATTGTCAGAAGTGCTTCACAAACCACTGCACATAAAACCAGAAGGATTCCCCAAAAGGAACTGGAAGGTACGCCGGAGGAATTGCTGATATTCATCAGATTGATGACTGCTATGCCGGATACAGTACAGAGGATTCCGAATATTTTATGCGAAGTAAGGCTTTCCTTCAGAAAAATAAACGCTAGAATAGAGACTACCGCGGGAGTTGAGCTTGTGATGATTCCACTGTCTACAGCCGATGCATGCTTTAAGCCCTCAAGCATCAAAACACGGAAAAGAAACATCCCGAATAGTGCCTGCAGAAATATAAAGGGAATATCCTTCCTTTGAACTCTGGGGAAGCCGCCTCCGGAGATACAACAGACAGGAAGCAGTACGGCCAGTGCAGCGACAAGGCAGATGCACTGGGAAAGAGAAACCGGAAGGCTGGTTGTGATAATTTTGCCGACAACCACGGAGCTGCCTGCAAGAATGGTGCCGATGGTCAATTCTATGTAAGCGGAATAGGTTTTGTTCATCATGATTCTCCTTTCGCAAATGATGATTCGATGGATGTTTACAGGATTCTTTATGCCTATGGAAAAATTCACCGCTATATTATATAATTTAACAAGGAAAAGTGGTCGGTTGAAGAACCACTCAGATGCAATTTTAGTGGTACCAGTTGGAGGTGGAGTATAAAATGACCTGGCTACGTGTGGATAAGCAGTCGAAGATACCGATCATCCGACAGCTTTATGAGGATATCCGTTTGAAAATATTAAAAGGGGAGCTCCAGGCCGGATATAAGCTTCCTTCCTCACGGGGACTTGCCTCCTCTCTTCAGATTTCGAGAAATGTGGTTCTGGAATCCTACGAAATGCTTGCGGCGGAAGGATATATTCTTGGCCAGCAAGGATCAGGGATGTATGTAGGGCAAAATGCATGCTTCAATGGGTATACTGAAATAAAGGCAGAGAAGGAGGACAATAAAAAGACCACGGGTAATGAAACGGAGGATATCATTAATTTCCGTTCAGGTCTTCCTGCGTTGGATATGTTTCCGATGAAAAAATGGTCCGGCTTGTATCATCAGGTATGTACGGAGATGCCCAGTTCCGAATTAAGCTATGGCGACCCTGCCGGATGCCTCAAATTAAGATCTGTGATTGCTCAATACCTTTTTAAAATACGGGGAGTCAACTGCAACCCGGAGAATATCATTATCACAACCGGAGCAGTCCAGGCACTCCAATTGACGGCAAAACTTCTGACAACTCCCGGGGCTTCAGTAATCCTTGAAGATCCATCCAATTATGACCTCCAGCGGATATTGTCCTCCTGCGGAGCGGAGCTGATTCCAATTCCAGTAGATGAACAAGGCATGAAAACAGAACTTTTGCCGGAGGAAACCCATCCTAAAATGGTTTATCTGACTCCATCCCATCAGTTTCCTCTGGGGGGGATTCTTCCCATACAAAGAAGGATAGAACTGATCCGGTATGCCAGAAAAACAGGTGCGATGATCGTTGAGGATGATTATGACAGTGAATTCCGTTATGAAGGACCTCCGGTCAGTTCACTTCAGAGCCTTGACCCGGATCGGGTGATTTATATAGGCACATTCAGCAAAATCATGTTTCCGGCGCTTCGGGTCGGATATATGGTATTGCCCGAGCACCTGGTAAATCGCTGTCGCAAGCTGAAACGACATTCCGACTTTCAAACACCTATTTTGGAGCAACGGACGTTATCCGCGTTTATTGAGGGCGGCTTCCTGGAGAGACATGTTGCTAAAATGAAAAAGGTATATTATAGGCGCCAAAAAAAGCTGATTCATGCACTAGAGGCTTGCTTCAAGAATCAATTCAAGGTTTTGGGGGCATCTACGGGACTACATGTAGTAGTGAAGTTCAAATTCGAAATCACACGGGATCAGATCAATCGTCTCAAAAAATCAGGAGTGAGAATGTTTCCTGTTGAAGTACATGCTATGAATCAAGGGGACAACCTGAACAGCTTTATTCTTGGGTACGGGAACCTAAGTGAAGAAATGATTGACGAAGGGATAAAGAGGATGAAGAAGGCTTTTGACACAAAGATTTGAGAGGATCCTGGAATAAATATTTTGGTTTTGCTGGATGAGGCTGATAACGCTGGAAACGTATACCTGGAATTAACCTGGAGGTAAGTTCGAATAAGACTTATTTGCTATGCATGTAAGTCTTTTTTTTATGTCTCAATTTTGAATGCAAACGATTTCAGACAGGAAAAAAAGGGTTTCATGAGGGGTTCGCGTTTTATGTCGATTTTTGCGAATATAATAAGATCAAGGCGTTGTATAAACGGGGGTCAGCAACATGTCAGTTTGCCATGAAAGCACGAGAACATACAATCCTTTCGGAATTTTTTGCAACTTTGTATGTGCCGCTTCCCAAAGGCATATTTGCAAGAACAGTATTCAACATAAGGACGATAGAACAAAACCCAGGAAGGTATTGATCGTTGATGACGATGCAGTCCTTAGAATGGTATTGAAAAAGTATTTCACCACAATGGGGCATTCGGTCGTCGGGGAAGCCGGGAATGGCTATGAGGCAATAGACCTGGTAGAACGGTACAAACCCGATTTTGTAACCATGGATATTCGTATGCCTCAAATGAATGGCTTGGATGCGACAAGAAGGATTAAGGAATTGTATCCGGATACAACAATTACCATTGTCTCAAGTGAACTGGACAGTGATACTGTGATGGAAGCCTTTATTTCCGGAGCAAAATTTGCAGTTGATAAAACCAACATTTCAGGGATCGACACAATAAAGGATTTGATGAATTCCATATGAAGAATAAAAAAGATAGTACTGTCATAGCGATAGGCGCTTCTACCGGTGGGGTGGAAGCACTCAAAGAGATTTTGAAAAAGCTGCCCGCGGACATGCCTCCGATTATCATCGTTCAGCATATTCCTGCTAGTTTTACAAAGTTTTTGGCAGAAGGGCTGAATGGAGTAAGCCGTTTAGAGGTGGCCGAGGCAACGGATGGTGAGCCGCTGACACCGGGAAAAGTATTGATTGCGCCGGGAAATATGCATATGACACTGGAAAGAAAATGCGAGGGCTATTATGTTTCAATCAAGGAAGGTTCACCCGTTTACCGGCAGTGTCCTTCCATAGAGACGATGTTCTGTTCGGTTGCAAAATCTGCAGGGCCTGAGGCTGTGGGAATTATTCTTACAGGCTGGGGCAAGGATGGAGCTAAGGGGCTTCTTGAAATGAAGGAGTGCGGTGCTTTCACCATTGCACAGGATGAGCGGAGCTGCATTGCTTTTGAATTACCCAAGGAAGCAATCGAATTAGGCGCTGTCCATGTTACGACAGGCTTACAGAATATTCCCAAGACGATTCTTGATTACCTTCAAAATAACATCATGAAGGGAGAGGATGATCCTGAATACCATCCAGCAATTATCAGGGAAGATCGTGAAAGAAATCGGTACGGTCAAGGAACTGGACAACAATACCAGGGAGGTTCTGGAGTACGGGCTATATATCCTGTTCTCTGAAATGGTAAAGATGCTGGTGTTCATAGTCATTGCCGTGATATTGAACATCCTGCAATACGCGCTGTTTTCACTGCTGTGCTATGCACTCCTTAGAATTTTTGCAGGGGGGATCCACTCCAAAACCTGGATAGGCTGCCTGATATCATCCAGCACAATATTTTTCCTTACTGTCTACTTATCACTCATGATTCCATTCAGCGGATTGTACCTTCATATTCTCCAGACATGCATTTATCTGCTCTGTATGGCGATCCTTCTCAAATATGCGCCGTCGGATCATGAAAACAAGCCAATTGCCAGTACCAAACAAAGAAAAAGATTGAAAAAAATATCTCTGCTCATCTTCAATGCAATCTTCATAGTATCCTTGTTCTTACCCCAGCCTTATGGGAAAATAGCGATCCTGTCACTGCTTGCAGAATGTGTTTTTATCCTTCCTGTAATCTATTGGATTTCAGGGAACAAATACGGTTCAGAATACCGAGGGGACAAATATGAGTATAATCTGTGATTTTATCAGTAAGGTAAAAGAGATTCATGTCGGATCGATTGACGAATACAAAACAATTTTAGTGGATCTGCTGCATCAAACAGACCATCAATTGGACAGCGAAGCGGATAAAATAACGCTGATCTGTAATTTCAGACGCCAGTACGGTATTTGTATCGCGGAAGCGGCTGAAAAGGAAACCAAAAAGGTGGAAAAAAGCAGGATGATCAGCTACTGCCAGCGGATTTGTCCGGAGTTCTGTCCAAAAATGAAAGTACAAAAAGCGGGTTGAATTCATATCGGATAAAAGAGTTGGTACAAAACCAAGTCTTTTAAATAAACAATGGAGGGGTTCTTATGAATACTTCAAAAATCAAGTATCTGGTTCTTACACTGGTATCAATGATCGCCATCCTAGTCGCACAAACATCCGCAAACGCATGCATGGTAATTTGGCAGGAACAGCCGAAGATACCGCAGTCACTTATAAAAGTTGATTAAGAGCGCCGGCAAGAATAAGAAACCTGGTATGGATTCCATACCAGGTTTCTTATTCTATTCTAAACAGAAATTTTTCTTTGAGTCGAGGAGATCACCAGATCCTGCTTGAATTTTGCATGATCAACAATCGCGGTATTCAGGAAGATGTTTTTATACTTTTTTAAGACCTTCTGCTTTACATACCATAATCCCCATCCGTGTCCTTCTCCTTTAGAGGAATAATCCAATTTGAAAATCCGGGTCATATCCGGAGCAGTCTTAAAGGTATTGATAATGGAGAAAGTGATATGACCTTCGTCGTTTTTGACTTTGACTTTTACTTCCTTATGGTCGCTCTCACTGGCCGCCTCAATCGCATTATCCAATAATATGCCAAGGGATTCGCACAGATCGTTGATATTCATATGGATTTCATTGATGTCCTCAAAAATCTCCAAACTCACCTTCACGTCACTGGCTTCCGCTTTTTCAATTTTATACAGCATAAGGCCCAGTAAGCCGGCATTTTTGATTCGCAGCAGCATGGAGTTGTTGAGGATGTTTCGTTCATGAAAGCTTTCTACTTCGTTTTTCAGATAGTTCTGGAGTTCATCATACTGCCCTGAGTTCACAAGGCTGACGAGAGAGGCAACGATATTGTTGTAATTGTGTTTGTATCTTCTCAGGTCATTGATTAGCGTTTCCATGGTTTTATTATAGAAGATCTGATATTCGTATTCCTGATTCTTGATCTCCAGCTTTGATTTTGTCCCCAGATGCGTATAGATAAAAAGCATAAAAACGCCCAGGGTAATAAAGATAAACAGAATGGACTTCGGATCACTTTTAATAATGCTGGAATAGTAGTTCATATTGATTTCCAAGACGACAAAAATGGAAATAATGGTGACAATACTTGAAATGTAGGTTCGATATTTCGTGTCGTCTGAAAGCTTGGAAATAAGCTTAAAATGCTGGATAATGAAAAATGAAAGAAGATATATCACATAGGTGATCACATTGGCATAAATAATGACGGAGAAATTGTTTTTATCCCATAGGTTTTCTACCTTTGCAAGCGTAAGGGTGATGATGGCAATGACATTCCCGAACATAGCGATCAAATAGAAAATCACAGAATAGATAATGGAATCCAAAACCGATAACTTTAGTAAAAGCTTTGTAAAGAGGATAATGCAGAGCAATGACAGGATCGGCCTTAGGAAGTCGTACTTAGTGTACATGAAGATCGTTACAAAAGCGCTGTTGATCACACTGACCGCCAGGGTAAACAGAATAACCGTACTTTTCGAATAATTTCTGCCTTTGGTGATCGTGATAAAGACAATGAAGAAGATGACAGTAATAAAAGTCAAAATGTAGTTAACCGATGCCAGGTTTATTAAAGGCACTTCGAACAACCTCCACAATAAAATTCTTGTATTTCTCTCCATAGTAGCACTCTACCGCTTCCAATCCATTCCCGGGATCAAGATAGACGGTTTTTTCATTTTCATTGATCTTGATGATTCTTTCCTTATTGACGAGATAGGATTTTCCACATTTGACAACACAGGTATCGCTCAGTTTTTCTTCAATCACATCCAGGGTGTCGCTGCACTCTATATTTTGTGAAATCGTATGAATGACCGTCTTCCGTGTTGTTTTGTTCCGGTTGATATAAATAATGTCCTCAGGCTTAATCCGGTAAATCTCATGTCCTACTTTCACATGTAAAAGTTGAGCTTTACTTTGGCTGTAGTCAAGGAGCAGATAGTCTTCGTAAATACTTCTCAAGCAATCCTCCAAAACGGTTGCTGAAACAGGCTTTTTCAGGCAATTGGCAGCCCCGACATTATAACCCATGGACAAGTATTGGAAATAATAGTCTGAAATGAATACAATACTGGATTTTTTTTGTTTTAAGGCACGTTCTTTCTCACGGATGAGCTGAGCCAGATCATAACCGTTGTATTTGGAGTTCTTCAGCTGGATATCCAGAAAGAAGGCCATATTGGGACCCAGGGTGTTTTGGATAAAAGCCTCAACATCTTCTGACCGGGATGCTTTTAGTATGATTTTGCATTCCATGCTGCTGTTTTTTATTATTTTTTCCAGGGTTTTGGACATATAATTCAGGATATTGATGTCGTCTTCACATAGAACGATTTCGAGCATACGGATCTTCCCACCTTACAAAAAAATCATTATTGATCACAAATAATGGATTGTTTTTATGTGTATAAGCTATGAATAGTATGTAAAACTGGAGGTGCCTTGAGAACTGGCTTCTAGAATTACTTTACATAAGGATAAATCTGAAATCGGGCGATTTATCCATGGATAACATTATCATCGGAAAAGCAGTTTCCTGATGTATCCATCAAAAGAAATCGCTTCCGGGGTTTAGTTACGAAAACAACAAAACTGTTACTAACTTATAGTGTAGTACAAGGATTCGATCCTGTCAAATTCCTGAACAAATCCGATGAAGTTGACATAATATAAATAAAGGAGGTTTTTTTATGCATACACACAGATATGTAAATACCACTTCGTATGATGACGGTCATCGTCACGGATTCAAGGGGGTCACCAGCTGTAGTTCGGAAGACCCGGCTCATATCCATTATATGGTGGGCACCACCACGTATGAAGATGGGCATACCCATCGATATAGGCTCCAGACCAGCCCTGCCATCATTGTAAACGGGCAGCACTACCATTTATACTGCGGTGTTACGACCGTGGACGATGAGCATCTCCATAGTATGGATGGCGCAGTATGGCCATTTCATCTCAAAGAGTTATACTGCAATTATCCTAATGCAGCTTTATGTAAAACAAATAAGCTCACAAAAATAGAATGATTGATTGAGATTCATTCCGCTCATCGGTGGCAGCGGGAAAACCTTCCGGTTGAGGCTGCCAGCAGCCTCAACCTTTTCTATTTTAATTTGAATTTATATTACTGGCAGAGTTTCCTAGAATGCCTGCTTTTTCAAGAGCGATCCGGAGTGTAGCCGCTAGGGGAATCGCAACGATGAGCCCTATTACTGAATTAACAATAGAACTAGGTGCGTTGGCTAGGGCAGATTCAAATTTCCCAATAACAAAAGTCCAAGCTACAAGATAACCTATTAGCGTCCATATAGCACTTAAAATGCAACCTATAATATTCCTTATAATACTTTTACCTCCTGTGTGGGCAGAATGAGATATGTATCCTAAAATTAATCCAGCGATCCCTTTTATAAAAAATGACCATATTGTGTAAGGACTAAATCCCATTAAAAGGTCATAAAAAGCTGTTCCGATCGCAGCAGCTAAGCCTGCCCGAATACCACCGAAAAGAATAGCTAGTGTAAATATTGCTGCAGTACCGAAGTGAAACATGGCACCAGTTCCATAAGGAATCTTGAAAATCATACTCACAGCGCAGATGGCAGCTGCCATACCGACGATAGCAATATCACGGATTGAAAATTTATTTGTGTGGTTCATTTTATCCTCTCCATACAAAATGCATTTTAATGATTTTTCCGCATATTTCTTAGGTGATTCAGGACGAATCTTTTCATCTGCAAAGCTAATCAATGGTTTCATATGTACTGCTGTCCAGTTCATTCCCAAGAGTATTCAGCACTTTTTCAAGAAGGACGCCTTCTCTTTCAGGGGTACGGTATTCATAGGTCGTACGTACAGCCAGTGAAACAAAGCCGGTTGCTCGAACCATTGCCAGGGGAAGCTTTTCCCCAAGAAGGAGACTGCCGATCAGCACGCTGGTGAAGATATCGCCTGTACCGGGATACTGTGCAGGAATACAATCATAGTTTACTTTCCAGTAGGTATCGGAGCTTCGTGTATAACCGAGATTGGCATAAGTGCCGGTATCGGTTTTGACCCCGGTGATTACGACTGTTTCAGGACCTAAATCGGACAGCTTCCTTAGCATGGGTTTCATTCGCTGCGTACCCAGCGGTTCCTCAGTGTATGTTTCTTCAGTTAAAAAATATGCTTCGGTAAGGTTTGGCGTAATTATATCCGCTTTCCCGACAAGCTGTTTCATTTTGTGCTGCATTTCTTGAGTATAGGTCTTATACAGCCGGCCATGATCTCCCATGACAGGGTCTACCACGATCAGTTGATGTTCCTCTGTTTTCAGATCATTGAACAGTTTTGCCACAATATCAATCTGTCCGGAGGATCCCAGAAATCCGCTGTAGAGACAGTTGAACTCGATCCCGAGACTTTTCCAGTGGTTGGAGTAGTCTGCCATACAGTCTGTCAGGTCATGGAACAAAAAATTGCCAAATCCCCCTGAGTGTGTGCTTAATACGGCTGTGGGCAGAGGACATGCCTGCACGCCCATGGAAGAGAGCACGGGAATGATTACTGTCAAAGAACACCGTCCAAAACCCGAAAGATCATGAATTGCAGCAACTCTTGGTAGAACATTGCACACTGCTTTTACCTGCCTTTATGATGGTATTGTTATGATACCTTATTAAGTAGTTTTGCTTAAAGAAGGTTCATCCTATGGATTGACCCAAAGGTGTATCGATACAGTTTTTAAGTGTATTTGTAAATTTTGAGTATTATTGCATAGATGTGTTTAATTGTCAATAATGACAATTAAAAAAATATTTACCTTTAGATAAAACGGTCGTCAAGAGAAAATATGAAAAAAGGGGTGTCCGGTGTAAAATCTAAATCCGCAGGTGGTTCACACAACGAGCGGCCATCTGTTCAGCTTTTTTTGCTGATGTAGAGACTGCCATCACTTTGCAGCTCTGCAAAAAAGACTTCTTTAAGGGATTTGATTCCTGATTTTGCCAGTTCCGTATCCAGCCACTGACGATCGAGGTTTAATTCAATGAGATTTTTTGAGACCAGCTTGCCATCAACGATGATTTCCGTAGGAATATTACGAGGATTTGCTGCTGAGATCTGAAGATCTTTTTTTGTAACAGTATCCAGATTAGGCTTTTTAAGCACACTAAGCTGTCCATTTGGCTCGAGTATCGCATAATCTACGTCTTGAACCGAGAAGATGTTGTTCACCCGCAGCAGCATTGTGAGGTCATCCATGTTCAATCTTTGAGTGGACAGTTCCTTTTGTTGTATGATTCCTTTCTTAATTACAATAGCAGGTTCTCCATCAAGAAATACTCTGGCTTTGGAAGAATTTAAACTGATAAATTCTACGATAAAGGTCATCAATGCCCAAATCGCCAGACCGATGACACCATCCAAAAGCTTAATATCCCTGTGAACCACCATGTCCCCTGCGATATTCCCCATGGCAATACCGGTAATATAGGTGAAAATGGTCAATTGACCCAGCTGCTTTTTTCCAAGCAGTCGAGTTAATATTAATAAAACCGTGAATCCGATAATCGTTCTTAAGGCTGTTTCAAATGAAGATTCCATAGGTGCTCCTTTTTATATATTCCTATTAACAGTATTCATTTCCGAATTAATAAAAATCTATAAGTTTTATCTTCAAGAAATATTTGATTAATTCTTTATAATTAAGTATATAAAGCTGTTGAGGGTGTCTTTCGCTATAGCCATATTTATTATGGGCTCTTGAAAGAATGATGAGTAGATATAAAAGTTTGGAGGAAAATGCTCTTTTATGTCGAATTAAGTCATCAATAACATACATTTGAAGCTTGAATTTATCGGTCTAGGTAATTTTTCATAATGTAATTATCATACGGTTCAAAGGAGTCTTTACTTGAGAATAAAAGTATCCGAAGATATAAAATTAAAAAGAATGCTGTTTTCCAGTGTTGCGATCATCTTACTGTCCTTAGCCTTGGGGATTGCCTCTTATCAAAGCTCTTCAAAGGCGCTCTATGATCATATATGCGAATCGTATATCAGCAGGGCGACTGATAACTCAAAGTATGTACGGCAAGTATTTGAATCCAAGCTAACCGAGCTGGAGATTATAGCTTCAAATCCTCAGATGAAGACCATGGATTGGCAAATACAAAAGTCCTATTTATTATCACAAAAATTGAGATTAAATACTGAACGGTATCAAGTCATTGACCTGGCAGGCAATTTGAGATCGACCGGTGGAGAAAATATTAGTATAAAGGTGAATGACAGGGAATATTTTCGTACAGCTGTCGAGGGAAACGCGATCATGTCGGATGTATTGATCAGCAGGGTGGATCAACGGTTGAGTATCATATGTGCATCGCCAATCAGAGATGACAACGGTAATGTTGTTGGGGTTTTGTCCGAGCCGATTAACTATCAGATCCTTAAGGGAATCATTGATAATATCCAAATCGGGCAAGGCGGATTTGCTTTTATGATCAATAAGGAGGGCTTTTTTGTTGCACATCCGGAAGTAGAAAAGGTCTTATCCCGGAAGGTGAATCTGGAGAGTATGAAGGCTGATCAGTCTCAGCATGAATATGTGGCTCTTTTGAAAAAAATGGTCCAATATGAAACAGGATATGGTTTTTACGAGGCCAATGGAACTAAAATGTTCATGTCTTATACTCCGGTAGGCGGCACTGACTGGTTCCTTGCCCTGACGATACCGAAGGATACGATATTCAGCAGTGTTGAATCCCTGAGGAACAAATTCATCTTACTGACTTCCATATTTGCAGTAATTGCCTTTATACTGAGCATCCTCATAATGTCTTATATGGCTCAAAGCGAGAAAATGAGAGATCTCAAGAGAAATGTAGATGATAACTACAAGCAGCTGATGGAGATCACAGAGCTGGACCGCATCAGAGTAGAATTCTTCTCCAACATATCTCATGAATTCAGGACACCGTTAAACGTCTTGTTGGGAACACTGCAGCTTTTTGAGTATTATATCAGCAGCAAAAAAGAGCAGAGCATCGAAGATACAAAAAAACGTATCCGCATTATGAAGCAAAACTGTCTGAGACTGTTAAGGCTGGTCAACAACCTGATTGATTCTACAAAAATCGATTCTAATTACCTGGACCTCCATTTGGAAAAAAATAATATTATCAGTGTTATTGAAGAGATTACTTTATCTGTAGCAGGCTATATGAAAGAGAAGGGAATCGAGCTGACCTTTGATACCGATGTGGAAGAAAAGGAAATAGCTTTTGACCATGACAAGATTGAACGGATTCTGCTCAACCTGCTATCCAACGCCATGAAATTCACGCCGCAGGGAGGCAAGGTTGAGGTGATCGTTTCGGACTTGGAGAGCCGGGTTCAAATCCTTGTCCGTGATACCGGCATCGGAATTCCAAAGGAAAAGAGTCAGGTTGTATTTGAGCGCTTCCGACAAGTGGACAAGTCTCTTACAAGAAATCATGAGGGCAGCGGAATCGGCCTTTCTCTAACAAAATCCCTTGTACAAATGCATCAAGGAAGTATCTGTGTAAATGAACATTATGTAAATGGATGCGAAATTGCGGTTACACTTCCTGCTACGCTGCAGCCGGCAGAAGATCAACTGCAAAACCCAACCCAAAAGCATAATAGCAGAAAACCCGATTATATTGAGCGGATCGAAATCGAGTTTTCCGATATTTATATGTAAGGATTCGATTATTTTAATCTAGCTGTGAATTTGAATTGTTTTTGAAATCATGTTCCATTTGGAGCAATTGCGTTTTTATATCCAGATTTTTTCCCAGATAACCTGTCAAAGCCCCGCTCTTTCCAACGACACGGTGGCAGGGAATGAGGATGGGGAGAGGATTGTTCCGATTCGCTTGCCCGATCGCCCTGCGGGCTCTGGGACGGCCAACCGTGCAGGCAATGTCCGAGTAGCTCCGCACTTCGCCATAGGGAATGGATATCAATGCTTGCCACACTTGCTTATAAAATTCTGTTCCATCTACAGATAACGGAATACTGAAGCTGTGTCTCTTGCCGGAAAAGTATTCATCAAGCTCTCGGATTACTGCAGAATAAGTCTTGCTGTCCTTTAAAATGCCGTCGGATTTCCTTTGGAATTCTTCCCAATGCTCCCGGAGGATAAATATTCTTTTAACCCCGATGTCATCCATCACGATATGAAGCAATCCAATGGGCGAGTTATAATCGCAATAAGTGATTTTCATGAAATTTCCCTCTCTAGGTATTCAAAATAGTTTGATTCCTAAACTTCCCGGGTGATAAGCCGGTTTCCGCACGAAAAGCGGCATAAAAGCTGGAAAGGCTATGAAAGCCAATGGAAAAACAGATCTCCGTGTTGCTCCGTTGATTGTCCAATAGCAGTTGTTTGGCCTTGATAATCCTTACTTTCTGCAAATAAGCTCTGGGCGTATAGCCGGTATGTTTCTTGTAGGAACGCTGTAAATGAAAAGCACTGATTCCCATACGAAGCGGCAATTCAGGAAGTATATCGGGTGACATATATTCTTCTTCCAAAATCCATGTGATTTTTTCATAGGCTTTCTTATCCAGCTCCACGGATAACTCCGGTTCGTCCGGACGACAACGCTTGCAGGGGCGAAAGCCATCCTTTAATGCTTCTTCCGGGGAGTGAAAGAATACTACATTTTTTCTGGAGGGAACCCTTGACTTGCAGGAGGGGCGACAGAATATTCCTGTCGTTTTCACAGCGTAATAGAAGGCTCCGTCATATTCGGCATTGTTATTGATCACTGCTTGCCATTTGATCTCATTTGTAAGCTGCTTCACAATTTCTTTCCTTCCAATCTGCTTTTTTGCAGTACCTGAAAAGCTCATTTCTACTAAAAAATCCTGTATCATGCATGACCATTCCATGTTTGATGGTGTTACCTACACATTATAGCATGACTGCTAATCAAAAATCGTCCTGTTTTTTGCTATGTAATTCTTTGTGTTCTGTTGAACTAGGAATTTACCTTGACTTTCATTATACCAAACGGTATAATGAAATAGAATCGCGATTCTATTTCTTGATCAATGTCTAAACCAATAAGCTGCTTACGAGGAATAAAAACATGGAAAATCGTTCTTATATCCTGAATTGCGCCCTCGAACTGTTTGCTTCTCACGGGTATGACGCTGTGGGTGTGCAGGAAGTTGCTGAAAAAGCGAGGGTTACAAAGCCTACACTTTATCATTACTTCGGCAGCAAAAAAGGATTACTGGAAGCTGCACTCAATGAGAACTTCGTCCACATGGAAGAAAAAATACGAAAAGCTGCACAATACAACGGTGATTTGCCGCTCACACTACATAGGCTTGTAGCGGCGTATTTTTCCTTTGCCTCCAACCACCCTCTTTTTTATCGAATGGAGATGTCGATGATTTATTCTCCGCCTGAGAGTGACTCCTTTAAAGTGGTTGCCCCGAAGCTGCAGATCCAGTTAAGCATTCTGGAAGAGCTGTTTTCAAGCGCTGTCAGGGATCACGGGAACATGAGGGGAAGACACAAAGCATATGCCATCAGCTTTTTAGGTGTTATCAATGCGTATATCCAGATGAGTTTCTCAGGTGCCATTGAGCTTAATGATGAAATCACATTTAAAGCAGTTCACCAGTACATGCATGGAATTTATTCATAATCCCTGCTGCTAAATATAACGCACAAAAGCTTTTATATTTTATTATTCTATGCGCTTGGATTACCTTGATTTATATGACAATAATCAGGTGTTCCGAAGTTTTTTCATTATTACGATTCTATAAGTAGAAAAATTTTTTTAACCAGAATATACCGTTCGGTATACATTCGTATCATAGGAGGTTTTTTTCATGAATACATGGGCAAAAGAAGCTATATTTTACCATATCTATCCTATAGGGTTTTGCGGAGCGGAGAAAAGCAACAATTTTAAGAGCGTACCCCAACCCAGGCTGACAAAGATATTAGATTGGGCCGGGCATATCCGATCCTTAGGAGCAAATGCGGTTTACCTGGGACCTTTGTTCGAATCCAGTTCCCATGGATATGACACTGTGGATTATTATCAGGTAGACCGACGGCTTGGAGATAACAATACCTTCAAAAAAGTTGCTTCCGAACTTCGTGAGAGAGGTATCCGGGTTGTGGTGGATGGCGTTTTTAATCACGTAGGCCGGGAATTCTGGGCATTCAAGGATGTATTGCAAAAGGGTGAGAAATCAAGATACTGCAGCTGGTTTTCCAACCTGCAGTTTGGTAAGAAAAGTCCTTACCATGATCCTTTCAGCTATGATGCCTGGAATGGATATTACAACCTGGTAAAATTAAATGTTAATCATCCTGAGGTTAGAGAACATCTTTTCAAAGCGGTCCGCATGTGGATTGAAGACTTTGGGATTGACGGAATCCGATTGGATTGTGCGGATTGCCTCGACCTTGATTTTCTTCGGGAACTGTCCCGGTTTTGTAAAACCCTCAAGGAGGATTTCTGGCTGATGGGAGAGGTGGTTCATGGAGACTACAACCGTTGGGTCAATGAAAACACCTTGGACTCCACGACCAATTACGAGTGTTATAAAGGGCTTTATTCCAGTCATAACGATAAAAACTATTTTGAGATTGCATATTCGCTGAACCGGCAGTTTGGAGAGGAGCATGGGATTTATAAAAACCTGTGGCTGTATTCGTTTGTTGACAATCATGATGTCAACCGAATATCGAGTACACTAAAAAACCCTGCGCACTTACACCCCCTGCATGTACTTCTGTTTACCATGCCTGGGATTCCCTCAATTTATTATGGAAGTGAGTGGGGAATTCAAGGTGTGAAAGGCAGCTACAGTGACCATGCATTAAGACCGGAGCTTGATTTGAAAGTCTGCCCGGCAAGAAGTCCTCAAAAGGATCTTGAAAAAACAATATCCCGTCTTGCAAGCATCCGTCAGCAGTCGAAGGCTTTGAAATACGGCCGTTATGAGCAGATCAAGGTAAACCATGAACAATTGGTGTTTGCAAGAATTGCAGAGGATGAGTGCATGATTGTGGCTGTCAATGCATCGGATCAGCCAATGGCTTTAGAATTTGCACTTCCGGCGGGGGTAAGAAGGCTTGAGGATATTTTAAATTCAGGAGAGGCTTTTTCTGCCTCAGAAAATAGGTGCTGTGTGACGCTGCCTTCTTGTTGGGGAAGGATATTGCGGGTGGCGTCTTGAGTATGGCGTTCTGCGTACCGTGAATAAATCAATGGGATCAGGGTAAAATGACTTGGATATTCATTCACCATGAGGTAAATAGAATGGAAACATCATTTTCGCCGGAGGTTTGGCAGGAAGACCCTGTTCCCGAGCAATACCAGTTTTGTGAGCGATGTGAGCTGTGTGCCCAGAGAGCAAGGATGATATGGGGAGAAGGCAGTCCTAATGCATCCATCCTCGTTATATTGGATAATCCCGGACTAAGAGAGAATCAGGAGGGGGTCTCCTTTGTCTGCGGTACCAGGCAGGCTTTGCAGAAGGCTGCGTTTAATGCTGGGCTTGGGATGCAGGAGTTATACGTCACCTATATTCTGAAGTGCAGGCCGGTACGCAAATATGATAAGGAAGGCGCGAGGAATACATGCAAGAAGTATCTCAGGCATCAGATTGAGCAGACAAAACCGGCATTCGCATTGTGCTTGGGAAATATTGCTGTACAAACATTTTTTGAAGATTCTGAAGCTGAGGTGAAAAATCTCAGGGGTCTGTGGCATTCCATAGGCGATCTGAAAGTTTTGGCCAGTTATCATCCTCTTGCGGTCCGTAGAAGACCCAATCTCCGTAAATATTTTTACGAGGACTGGATGCTGCTGGCGGAAGCATACAGGACATGGAAAGAATCCGGGATACTGCCTTTATAGAGAAGTTGAGTTTCAGTAAGTACGTTACTTAGCTGTTATCGGGAAGGATTTGGTTTATGATTCTTCCCTTTTCATTTTTGGCGATATACAGCTAGTTAACCTTTGATGGATTCAATATTGAATAAGCCCGTGCTTAAGCAGCAATAATGGTAAAAACAAGTGTAAAATTCAGGAAAATATATTACAATGGGTTTATAGGTGGTTTAAATCAGGGAATGATTTATAACAAGTCTAAATACTAACTGAAATTTGCGAGACGCAGATGAGAAAGAATTTATGTATGAATAAGCTTAGGGCATCCATGGTAATTCTCTTACTGATTTTATGGAATCTTCTTATCCTTTCCGGCTGTTCAAAAAACAATACTGCAAGTATCTCAACGGTAAATCCTTTTCCTGTACAAGAAGATTCAGCCTCAGCCTCAAGTCATTCTGGGACAAAACCGGTCGAGAGCGGTGTCTCAACTCCAAAAGCTTCTGAGGTGATCCTTCCTGAAAAGGCGGAATACAGCGAACAACAGATCAAAGCTCCTGCCGGCAGGGAATCTGTAACAAGCGCTGTCTATAAACTGAAGAATACCAAGCTGAAAAAGAAGAAAATTGCTTACCTTACTTTTGATGACGGACCGTCAAGGAATAACACGTTGAAGAACCTGGATACATTAAAAAAGTATGGGATTAAAGCGACCTTTTTTGTGCTTCCTCAGAAGGATGTTGACGATGTGTATCGGCGAATTCTGGAGGAAGGGCATGCCATAGGGAACCATTCTTATTTCCATGACTATCATCAGCTTTACAATCTCACGGATTTCGAGTTCATGGAAGATGTCCTGATGGCGAAGAATTTTATAAAGGAAAAGTTCAATTATACGACCACGTTGTATCGATTTCCCGGGGGAACCATGGGAAGAAGCAAGAAATTGCTTGAGAGCAGAAACAAGATTCTGGAGTCGGAAGGCTATACGGTTTATGACTGGGATATTTCTGACGGTGATTCCGATACCAGTGAAATGGGAAGCAAAGTGGAGGTTCTGGTGAACAATGTTCTTCAAGGAGCCTGGGGGAGAAACTCATTGATTGTGCTGATGCATGATTCACCTGCAAAAACAGCTACAACCGAAGCTCTCCCAAAGATTATTGACGGACTTGTAAAAAGAGGCTTCTCCTTCGATCTTTTAACCAACAAGATAAAGAATGATACAGATGACGAAGGGTAGGTTATGTCAGTTTCAATGGATTTCCTTCGGCTTATCTAAGCACATGCTTCATTTCCGGATATAAACGATCAAAAGAATATTCACTTCTGCGCTGCAGATACTAGAGATGTCGAACTGTAAGACAAGATAAATCAAATGAGCCAGCAATTTGACATTCAAATTAGCTGAGCGAATTTATATTTATCTTTACAGTTCGATATCTAATTAAAATGCACAGAGCAGGAGAAAAGCAAATGATCAAACTTGTGCCGGAACGGGTTTATTACGAAAAGGAAATTGTAGATTACTCTATAGGAAAAGAGCTTTTAGACAGGTACTCCAAGGATGGTGTCGCATTAATCGAAATAGAAAACCACAATCAGATTCCCGAACTGAGAGAGCTTCCGGATTCGGAGTTTGTCAGGATGAAAAAGTATCTGATTCTTGGAATTCGAAGGACGACCCGATTGATTCCCAACAACCGGTCTGCAGACTTTATTGTTCCCTTCACCTCTTCAGGCTGTTCTGCCATGTGTCTTTATTGCTATCTTGTCTGCACTTTCTTTAAAAACTCCTACCTGAGGGTTTTCGTCAACAGGGATGAAATGATGGACCAGGTCAGGAAAAAAGCACAGAAACTCGGAGTAGAGAAGGTATATGAAATTGGGTGCAACAGTGACATGGTTTTGGAAAATGCATTAACCGGCAATCTAAAGTGGGCTGTGGAGGAATTTGCAAAAATTAAGGATGCCCGATGTACTTTTGCAACAAAGTTTGCAGAGATTGATGATTTGCTGGATGTTGACCATCATGGACATACCCAGATGAGGATCAGTGTCAATCCTCCTGAAATCATAAAAAAAGCAGAAATTGGAACAGCGAGCCTGAAAGACCGAATTGCGGCTGCAAATAAAATGTATCAGGCAGGATATAGAATCGGCATCAATATAGCACCCATCATCCTTCTGGATGATTGGAAAGAGCAGTATCATGAACTGATAGAAGAGCTTTCACGGACCCTGGATGACGGTTTGAGGGAGAATACTTTCTTTGAATTGATTTTTATGACTTACGGATTGGCGAATGAAAAGATCAACCAGGCTGCCCTTCCGGGAACAGCCGATATTTTTGAAAAAGAGAAAATGAAGCCGAAGGGCCGGGGGAAATACCATTACAAGCCGGAGATCTCCCAGGAAGCAGCAGTGTTCTTTAGAAATGAAATTGCAGCAAAATTCCCGAAAGCAGCCATCAGCTATATTGTTTGAGGTATGCTTTACGATATTTTGAGAATTTGTGAAGGTATAAATGCATTTGCTACCATATGTATAAATTTGTAAAATAATGTTGACAGGGGTATGTGATTGTAATAAGATAATTTTGCTTTGATCATTATGATATAATCTATGCCTATGAATAGAACAGTACTAGATTTAAGGGGAATAGGGGTTAAATGATCTCAGGATCAAAGCCATTGTCTAAAGGGAACAGACTGATATTCACGGGATGACAGTTGAAAACTTATGAACAAATGCCTGATACACTACATTCAATACAATTACTTGATATAAGCAGACGAATCCGTGGGCATCATTGTTTGATTCTTATATGGTAAGCGAGTGAAAAAATGAATAAGTCGTATTGTCCGGTAGGTGCATGCAAAAGCGGTGATATACTTGCTGTTGATGTTTACAATAGTCAGGGAGCCCTGGTTGCAGTAAAAAATACAGTAATTAATCAAAGTATTCTGAATACCTTTAGAAATATGGGAATCGAAGGTGTTTGGATTCTGTGTGAACCTGATAAGATAAGTTCTGCAAATAAGCAAGATGCTTTTCAAAAGTTTCATGCGGATTATATCAATAATATTTGTATTGTCGAAGGTATAACCAAAGATATTATTTCAGGCAGGGGAATCAATTTATCACAGCTTGATTTTTTAAGTGATTCCATCCTCAATGACATTCGAAATTGTAAGTATCTCCTGGAATTTTTAGATAGCATAAAAGACTATTCTTCATACACTTACACACATTCATTAAATGTTGGATTTTATTCGGCATTAATCTCCAAGTGGTTGAATTGTCCTCTTCATCAAATCAAAGATATTATCAAAAGCGGCCTTCTCCATGATCTGGGGAAAACAAAAATTCCTGTTGCCTTGTTGGAGAAAAAGGAACGGCTTCCTTTGGAAGAGTTTGAATGTATGAAAAGGCACGCCTTGTACGGGTATAACTTGATAAAAGATTTGGAAGAGTTGAGCTTTGACATAAAGATGGCAGTACTGATGCATCATGAGAGAGAAGACGGTTCAGGGTATCCGCTGAATCTAAAAGGAAACCGGCTGAACCTGAATACAAAAGTAGTATCCATTGCAGATACCTATGATGCGATCACCAGCGAAAGACCTTATAAAAAAGCGGAAACGCCTTTTAAGGCGTTTAAAATCTTATTGGCTGAATGTCTTAGTACTTATGATGTTTATATTCTGAACGTTTTCATAAAGAATTTATCCTATCATTATATTGGATCAAAAGTACGGTATAACTCGGGAGAAGTTGGAGAAATCGTACATATTCCACTCCATAATATTACAAAACCTATTGTGCGTATTAATGGCAGTCTGGTTGATCTCTCCCGGGAAAAAAACTTAAGGATTAGCAGCTTTATTTAAGGAAGCTGTAATCCCTTAAGCTAACGGACGCCAAACATCAATACATAAAGAAGCAGATTCCGATGAAGTGGGTCAAAGCGCCGAGAAATACAAACAGATGCCATACCATGTGGAAGTATTTGAACCCTTTTTTGGCGTAGATAATTGCACCCAGTGAGTACAGTACCCCCCCGCCGAAAATCAGCCAAAAGAGCAGCGGATTGGCTTTTTGGATGAAGAGCGGCATAAAAATGATCAGTGTCCAGCCCATGACCAGATAGATCAAAAGGGAGACCTTCGGCATGGAATGCTTGGAAATGGACTTGTACAAGATTCCGAACAGGACCATGGCCCATTGTATGGCAAGAATGACGATGGCCTGCCAGCCGCCGATGATTGAAAGCGCAATGGGTGTATAGGTCCCGGCAATGGCAACATAAATGAAAATATGATCCAGGATGTGCATGACATCCTTGTGCTTGGTCTCAGGCTCCATCGCGTGATAAAGCGTAGACATCATGAACATGAGAAAGATGGATATACCGAAAATGGTCACACCGACTACATCAGTAACTGTGCCTTTGGTATAGGCAATAATGGACACCAAAGGAAGCGCGAACAAAACCAAAAGGGATGCAACACCATGGCTGACGGAATTGGCTACTTCTTCCCCAAATGTCAGTTGAATATGTTTCTTTGCCACTTTAAGACCTCCTAAAAAACTGTTTTTCTTAATGGGAAAGGGGTTATTTGAACGATCAACCCCGGATACTCATAAAAACAAATCAAGTCTAAGAATATAATAGTATATTCTTGCACATTTTAGCAATAGCTTCTGAAGATCAAAATAATGAACCACGAACTGCTGACTTGTATATGATATACCAGGAATACTTTTTGTCAGTGAGTCGATGAAGATGAATACTTCTCAGAGTCCGGTTCAGATAATTACCAGGCAGATCATCAAACCTGCTTACGGAATGCATATTGATTACCCTGTTGCTATAGGCATGAAGAATTCTGCAGTACAGAAGAAAATCAATGATGCGATCCTTCACCTGGTCAATCAGTTGATTTACGATCAGACAAACCAGCTGATCAGCGTGCAGGGATATCCCCAGCCGCTGAAATTAACAGTTCGGGGTTTCTACGAAATCAAAAACAACCAGCGGGATGTGCTCAGCCTGTCTATCGGCAATTATACCATGGCCTATCCGGCCGCGCACGGCCTTACCGTGGTTAAGTCCCTGACTTTTGATATAACCACCGGAAAGATTTATCAGTTGCCGGAGTTATTCAAACCCGGAAGCGACTATGTAAAAGTACTTTCAGACCTGATCGCTCAGCAGATCAAGACACGGGATCTTCATACGCTGGACGAATTCAAGGGAATCCGGCCGGATCAGGATTTTTATATCGCGGATAAAATTCTGGTGATCTACTTCCAGACTTATGAGATAACGGCTTATGTTTACGGATTGCCTGAATTCCCGATAACGGTATATCAAATAGAGGATATCATTGCTTCCGGAAGTCCGCTGATGAAGATGCTGTAAAAAGCTATAAATCACTCGGCTGGGGTGGGCAGGGGCTTTCAAATGAATTGAGAAGGCTCCTTTTTTATGTGTCAGGGGTGTGTATGTGTCAGGGGGACGGTTCTTGTGACATGAATTCTATGTCACAAGAACCGTCCCCCTGACACATGCATAAAATTAGTAAAAATAAATATACTACTTGAAAATAGTTTTATATAGTACTATACTATGTAATATATTCCTACATGAAATTGATTTTTGGAGGTAGGCAAATGCCGGAATGTCCATTACCCCAGGGAGGATTCTACATTTCCAAGATACATCAGATATCGGAGAGGATTTTTGCTAAAAAGTTAAAGCAGTATAATATCGAGGAGATTAACCCTGCACAGGGCAGGATTCTGTTTTTTCTCTGGCAGCATGACGGGATTTCCATTCAGGAGGTATCCAGGATAACATCTCTTGAGAAATCCACACTGACGAGCATGTTGGATCGATTGGAGGCAGCGGGTCATATCAGGCGTGAACCGAGCAGAGAAGATCGCAGGAAGATATTGATCCGTGTTCTGAACAAGGACTCCAAAATAAAAGAAGTATATGAAAAAGTCCTGCATGAAATTGCAGATCTATTCTATCAAGGTTTTAAGAAAGAAGAGACAGCAGATTTTGAAAACTATCTAAAAAGGATTTTCAGCAACTTGTCTGAATTCGAAAAGGAGAACTGAAATGGAACGCTCAAAACAATTGGGAGAAGGTAAGGTACTTAATCTTTTATTGAAATTTTCCATACCTGCGATGGTAGGTATGTTGGTGAATGCCCTGTACAGTGTTATCGACAGGGCTTTTGTAGGACACAGCGTAGGACAGCTCGGGCTTGCCGGAGTTACGCTTACGTTTCCTGTGATGCTGATTCTCATGGCTTGTATGATGCTCATCGGTCTGGGAGCCAATTCACTGGTATCTATAAGGCTTGGACAGGGGAACAGGCAGGAAGCGGAGCACATTTTGGGCAACGCATTTATGCTTTTGATTGTCATTTCACTGGTATTAACTGCGCTGGGGTTGATTTTCCTGACCCCCATCATCAAGCTCCTAGGCGCCAGCAGTGAAGTGCTGCCTTATGCACGGGATTTTCTGCAGATCATTTTGATTGGCGTTATTTTCCAGGGAATTGGTTTTGGTATGAACAACTTTATCCGCGGAGAAGGAAATCCGAAGGTAGCCATGATGACCATGCTGGTGGGCGCAGTGCTCAATATCATCCTGTGCTGGCTGTTTATCATGATTTTTGGGTGGGGGATCAAGGGGTCAGCCCTTGCAACCATCATTTCGCAAGGAGTTTCAGCGGCATGGGTTTTGAATTACTTCTTTTCCGGTAAAAGCACGCTGAAAATTCACTTGAAGAACCTAAAGCCGGATCAAGTAGTAATTAAAAGCATACTGGGCCTTGGATCTGCACCTTTTGCTCTTCAGCTGGCGGCAAGCCTTGTTAATTTCATATTGAACTGGAGACTGAAAGTATATGGCGGTGATGTTGCGATTGCAGGAATGGGAATTGTTACAAGCATCCTGACGTTGATTATGATGCCGATTTTTGGAATCAACCAGGGAGTACAGCCCATCATCGGATATAATTACGGTGCAAAAAACTTTGACAGAGTGAAGGAAGCGCTCAAACTTGCGATTATCGGAGCTACAGCCATTGTATGCGTCGGGTTTGGGGTCGTACAGCTGATTCCGAGGCAGATCGTGCACATTTTTAACAACGATGATACACAGTTGATCGAATTTAGCATTTATGCTTTAAGGGCGTTTTTGATATTCCTTCCGGTGATTGGCTTCCAGATCATCAGCGCCAACTACTTTCAGGCCATTGGAAAAGCAAAGCAGTCTGCGTTTTTAAGCCTTTCGAGACAGATTATTCTTCTGATCCCGGCAGTATTGATCCTGCCGCTTTTCTTTGGACTTCACGGAGTGGTCTTCGCAGGACCGGTTGCGGATTTAGGAGCTTCGTTACTCACCGGCTTTTGGATTTGGAGAGAATTAAGACGGCTGGAAGATAAACATGAACGGCATTTAGCGACGAAGCTGCAGCCTGAATAGTTGAATATTGAGAAAAGAATTTTCGGAGGGTTTCATGAAAAAAATTCTGGTTACAGGAATCACAGGAACTGTTGGAATGGATATTGCAAAGCTTCTTGACAAGGGGAAACATCCAGTCAAGGCTGCTATCAGGAGGCAAAGTATCGAAAAAGCCAAATCTGTATTGGGAGATGGCTTGGAATATGTAGCGTTTGACTTTGAAAAGCCTGAAACCTGTGCAGCGGCGTTTAAGGATGTTGACCGTCTGTTCCTGATGAGGCCTCCGGCCATCTCAAACACAAAAAAGTATATCAACCCGGTGATTGATGCAGCGATCGAGAATGGTGTAGAGCATATTGTATTTCTATCGCTGCTGGGCGTTGAAAACAACCCCATTGTGCCTCATTACAAAATCGAGAAGCACATTCTTAAAAAGAAAATTTCTTATACTTTCCTGCGTCCCAGCTTTTTCATGCAAAACCTGAGCGAATTCTACCGTGAAGATATCAAGCTTAGAAATGAAATATTCGTACCGGCCGGGAAAGGGAAAACCAGCTTTATCGATTGCCGTGACATTGCAGAAATCGGGGCGAAGGCATTGATGGAGGAAGGCCATAGGAATAAAGCCTATCCGCTGACAGGAAGCGAGGCTTTGGATTACTTTGAGGTAGCGGAGATTTTTTCTGAGGAGCTTGGGAGAAAAATTACCTATGCTGACCCAACGCCTGGGGAATATAGTAAAAGAATGAAGGAAGCCGGTGTTGCCAAGGAATTTATTACGGTCATGCAGGGAATCTATTTTACAGCCCGCATCGGCTTTGCTAAAAAAGTTACTGCCGATACCGAACTTCTCCTTGGAAGGCCTCCCATCACTGTAAGACAATTTATAAAGGACTATGCACATCTATGGAAATAGATTAGAAAAGCCGCCCACGGGGACGGCTTTTATGCTGCTTACGACATATGCCTGGATAAGGAGGCTTGCGCGATACCAATAAAGTATTCGGACTCCCGGATAATGTGGCTTACAACGGTTTGCGCTATTGGGTTGCTTCGGATGGCAGCGCTTTGAGCGGACATCTGGTTTAAAAACATCACAAACTGCTGGCTCTGGCGAAGTGCAAACTCAATATATTGCATTATTCGCTGGAGCTGCATGGGCGTCAGATTGGAACCTGAGCGGATGACTTCCTCAATCAGCCTTACAGCTGCAGCCTGAGCTTGGGACAGCAACAGCTGCCAGTTTTCAAGCTGCCTTACGAACTCTTTTTCCAAATTGGGAACGATCTTTCGAATGACAACCGTATGTTCCGACTCCTGAAGCTTCCAAAATTCTGCTTCATCAAGAACCCTCAGGGGCATTTTTTCTCCATAATAGAACTGCATCTCGTTCATCCTTTCATAGAATGTTCTAATACAGTATATGTTATGTTAACGGAAGCAGGAACAAGATTTTACCCTGATAAAAGCAATGCTAAAGGGGCGTTCCCTGAATGGTTACAACCTGATGTATTGTCTTAAAAGAAGACTGATCCCATTTCAAAGTTGTTTCCACAGTACCGAGGGTATCCGCATTGGCAATTCCGATAATTCTCTGAACCGCCAAAAGTTCATAGATACTGTCCCTGTTAATATCTATGGGGAATATCCCTCCTAAAGGCAGTACATCTCCCTTTACGGGCTTTATAAGCTTCCCGGCGGTATTGTATAAGGCGGACAGATATTCCGGTTCTCTTGTACTAATATCAAGGATATACCCTTTATTCAAGGTCTTGCTTTGGACATGTACTTTGTAATGGTCCATATAAGTTACATCATATCGGTAGCGATTGTTGAACTTTTCAAAATCAAATAGAAGTATTGCACGTTTATTCCGGTAAGAGAAGATATAAAAGAAGCCGATACCACCGCTTCCGCCGGAGTCAATGCTGATCAGGGTATCCAACACCCCGTCTCCATTGAAATCACCCGGAAACAGAGAGGGGTGGTAACCGCCATTGACCTCAAGAGGAAGGCTGACAACCTGATAAGTGTGACCATCCTGAATCTGCAGAGTGATCTGATCAGCAAAAGAACTGTCATTTCCGTATCGTTTATAACCGGTGAGGTAAATATGATCAGGTATCCCATCTCCGGTGACGTCGCCGAACTTATAATCAAGGACGACAAAATTATTTGAGGATGTTTGCATTCGCAGTGACGGGCGGTCGAATGAATTGAAAAGCATACGCTGGTATCCCCCATGAATGATATCATTTCATACATCATACTACTATATGATATAGAGTGAATAATTGTGAAACGGAGATGAATATTTGAAATTGACATAAAAATATCAAGAGGATTATAATGGCATAAATGATGAAAACAAATTCTTATCAGTGACCGCTATAATTCCAAAGCAATTGAAAAGAGATGAAGACATGAAAAAAATCAAAGTATTATGGGATCTTTTTATGATATTTCTGAAGATCGGAGGTTTTACCTTCGGTGGAGGCCTTGCCATGCTGCCGCTTATACAGCGGGAGGTAGTGGACAACCGAAGTTGGGTGGCGGAGGAAGAAATCATCGATATCTTTGCCATTTCCCAGTCTGTTCCGGGGGTCATCGCCATCAATACCTCCATTTTTGTGGGAAACAAGGTGGCAGGAAAGAGCGGTGCTGTGGCCGCCGCTTTTGGTGTAATTCTTCCGGCCTTTGTGTCGATTATCCTTGTCGTGACTTTACTGATAGGACTGCAGGGAAATATTTATGTTGAAAAGGTGTTTGCAGGAATCAGGGCAGCCTCTGCCGGTCTCATCCTGTTAGCAGCCATCAAACTGGGCAGGAATGCCGTAAAGGGCAGACTGGGTTATTTCATTGCCATTGCTGCTTTCCTGGCTATTACGATATGGAACATTCATGCTGCCTGGGCCATCGTATTTGGCGGAGTTGCAGGATATGGACTGTATCTTTTCAACGGAGGTACAAAGCATGCTTAAACTGCTTCAATTGTTTTATGTGTTTTTCAAGGTGGGGATGTTTAGCTTTGGCGGGGGATATGCCATGCTCTCCATGATCTATCAGGAAATCGAAAAATTCGGTTTTATGCCGGCAAAGGAATTCTCCGACGTGGTTGCACTCTCGCAAATGACTCCAGGACCCATTGCAGTCAATGCAGCAACCTATGTTGGCTTCAAATATGCGGGTTTCTGGGGGGCTGCATTTGCAACCGTCGGCGTATCACTTCCGTCCTTTATACTTATTTTGATTATTTCAGCTTTCTTTTATAAATTCAAATCCAGTAAAATTGTTCAAGCGGTACTTGATGGAATCCGGCCTGCAACTGTTGGATTGATCGCTTCAGCGGTGTTGTTTTTTGCAAATACCTCCATCTTCCAGGAGAAACTCTTTAGTTACGAAGGATTAAAGAGTCCGTTAAGCTATATCAGTATCCCGGCGCTGATCATCTGCGCTGCCACCGTCTTTTTATCAATAAAATTTAAAGTAGGACCTATTACGCTGACCATCCTGGCAGGAATTGCCGGTGCTTTTATCCTTTAATAAAAACAATTCAACTACTATGAGAACCATTCAAAATTGGATAACCTTGAATGGTTTTTTTGTCTACTTTAATCATTTTTTTCTCTCGCTGTGAATGTTAAAATAGGATATACATCTAAATTTTACCTTGTAGTTTCAAGAGTAAAGAACTTGGCAGGTGAAACCGATGGAAACCTATACTCTGGGAATCAACCACTACCCGGGAATGAAAGTGCCGTTAAAATGCAACCTCAAGGAAGACTTTTCTCAAAATTTACAGAATGGGAGCTACCGATTGTTGATTATCGAGGAAGGTACAGGGTTCATTCGTCTTGCTCATCGACGCGAACTGGTATCCGCTCCAGCCCTGGTATGCTTGAATGAACTCGAACTGCCGGAAGTCGAACAGGTCTCCAACATCAAGGCAAAGTCATTATATTTTCATCCGAGTTTTATTAACAGTGCGTTTACTTTTGAAAATACCCGGGCGGGCTCAGAACAGTTCCTGCTGACGGATATCCGTGACAGGCATTGGCTGCGGCCGTTCTTTGAAAGAAATGAGAGCTTTCACGGGATACTTCCGATTGGATACATGTCATTGAAAAAAATTCAACAGCTCTTTGATACCTTGAGCTTTGAACTGGCAGAACAAAGAGACGGATTTTGGCCTTGCAGAAGCCGTTCTTACCTGCTTGAAGCACTTTTTCTTACAGAACGGGCTTATATGGAACCCCAAGCCAGGGAGGAAATTGTTGTGGACAGCATTTCAGAAGAGATCAGCAAAGTAATCCTCTACCTTCATACGCATTATCAGAATAAAATTACGCTGGAGGAATTGTCCAAGGTATTTCACATCAACAGGACAACCCTGAACAAACGCTTCAATGAAGAGGTTGGTCTGCCTGTGATGACCTATCTGATCAAGCTGAGGATGAATATTGCTTCTGCAATGCTGAGAGATACTATGATTCCTATTGTAGAGATCATGGACAGGTTAGGCTTCAAGGATCCCGCCCACTTTGTGAGAATGTTCAAAAAGAGTACCGGCTGCTCACCCAGTGAATATCGTCAGCAAAACTGCTGGCTGATGCGCTGAAATATAAAAAGGCATAAGTTTTAAACCCTGCAGTGGGACAACCCGTTGCAGGGTTTTTTTCTTCCGGGATAAAAAATTGCAGATAAGCAAAGAATTGTTGAATATATGCAATTAACCTGTGTTTCGAGATGATTTATAATTCAACCATGCTTTATTGAATCGGGCTGACAGCTCGGGCAGAATGGAAAATTAAGATTGAATTAGAGAACTGAATTCATTTTTAATGGAACTCTAATGATGCTCAAAACTTTCCACACTATAATAAAGTCATCAAAGGAATTTAAATTCAAAGAAATAAGGGGGAGTTAAAGTGAAAAAAATAAGCTGGGTTTTGATGGTTGTTTTAATGGTAGGTTTATTTGCCGGACAGGCAAGTGCAATCGGAGGTACGAGTATTGTAATGGATGGGAAAACCATGGACTTGGGAGGAACCGAACCCTTTGTGGATGCAGGGAGTAAAACCGTATATCTCCCATTGAGGGCTGTCGCAGAAGCTTTGGGAGCGGCTATCCGTTGGGATGCGAATACCGGGGAAGTTGTTGTTACCTATGGCAGTGATTCCATTTGTCTCAAAGAAGGGGAGAAAAAGATTTCTATTAATGGTGAATTTACAAGCCTGGATTCAAAGGTGCTCTCAAAATCACAGAAACTCTTTGTTCCTGCCGGATTTTTTGAACAGAGATTCGGAATCAAGCCGGATTGGGATGAGAAGGCTGGAAAGATTACGATAAAAACTGTGTTGAACCTGCTGGATAAGGTAAGCCACTACAAGCAGTCTACAGTGAAGATTGGCGGAGAGAAGACAGTGTATATCGATCCGTTTTCAATCGGTGGTGAACCCAAAGATGCGGATATAGTTTTTGTGACTCATACCCATGGGGACCATTTTTCTGTACCGGATATCAAGAAGGTAATGAAAAAGGATGCAATCCTGGTAATTACAGCGGATGGGGCAGATGCAGCCAGAAAAGATGGAATCACCAACATCATTACGGTGGAACCTTCAAAGAACTATGAAGCAGCAGGGATTCAATTTAAAACAGTGTCTTCCTACAATACAAACAAGGATTTCCATACCAAGGATAAAAAATGGGTTGGATATATTCTTGAAATGAACAAAACCAGCTATTATTTTTCCGGGGACACCGACAAAATTCCGGAAATGAACAGCATCAAAGCTGACGTTGCTTTCCTGCCTGTAGGCGGCACGTACACCATGACGGCCAAGGAAGCCGCTGAAGCAGCCAATATTATCAAGCCTAAGGTTGCTGTACCGGTGCATTTTGCAGATATCGTCGGGTCAACGCGAGATGCAAAGGAATTTATCCGCAGTCTGGATAAATCCATCAAAGGGGTTGTACTCAAGGATTTGTTATCAGGGGTGGAACATGGGAAACAGTCAACAATAAGAATCAAGTCCGATAAGGTGCTTTATGTGGATCCCCTTTCCATAGAGGGCGAACCGAAAGATGCGGATGTGATCTTTATTACCCACACCCACGGGGACCATTACTCTATACCGGATATCAAAAAGATCATGAAGGAGGATACTGTTTTGGTGATTACAGCCGATGGGGTGGAAGGTGCTAAGAAAGAAGGCCTCAAGAATGTTGTCAGCGTTGAACCTGGAAAGAGCTATGAGGCTAAAGGAATCAAGTTTGAAACCGTTCCTTCCTATAACACCAACAAGGATTTTCACCCTAAGTCCAATCAGTGGGTTGGATACATCGTTACAGTAAACAACACCAGATACTATATGGCTGGAGATACCGATGTGATCGGTGAAATGAGCAATTTTAATGCGGATGTGGCATTCCTTCCGGTGGGCGGCACTTATACTATGACAGCCAAAGAAGCTGCTGAAGCTGCAAATACTATTAAACCCCTTATAGCAGTACCGATTCACTTTGCGGATGTTGTAGGTACCATTGAGGATGCAAAAGAGTTTATCAAGCGCCTTTCAAAGGACATCACAGGTGTTTTGTTAAAGAAATAAAATCAAAAACTGGTAAATGAAAAGGGTGGCCAGAATCTGGCCACCTTAATTTTTCATTTCACTCAAGCGAAATATTAGTCATAAAGTCACGGTTTTATGTTAATGCATAATCCGTTATTTTACTACTTCTACAGATCCACCGGCTGCTCTGATGGCATCCATGATGCCTGCAAGATTTCCAAAGTGTGGATGAGTACCGCCGAGGAAAGGTAAACGGATAATCAGGCATATTCCACCAGGGGATGTAACTTCAATCAGGTTGAGCAAGTTGATCACTGCTCCTGGCGGGATGGATATGCGGAGAACCGTACCCGGAAGCTGAGGACAATTAAATGAACCCGGCTGTGAGCCTGAGTGTGAACAAGGTTTTGACCCGCGGTCTGTTACCCAGAATTCAGAGTATTCCATAATGTAAACCTCCTTGATTGTTGATATAGTATATACTATGCAGTTAAATTTGTAGTGGTTACATAATGAATTGACATTTAGTTGTTCTTTTTGAGAATTATTTTTTACTTTTTCATAAATAGAATATGATGTTCATCTACAGAAGTTTACATAAATTATAAAAATCTTAACTGGTTTAGTCGGTAAGTTCAAATGCATTCTGCTGTTTATGAATTATGAAGCAGAAGATAGATGCAAAATGCTATGATGTTCGCGCATTCTTTGTTATAATTTAAGTACAAATTTTATAAGTGGTGATCAGAATGGTTTTTTCCAATAGAATGAACGGACTTTCTTCGGCTATTTTCTCAACGCTGGAAAACAAAAGAAATGAATTGGTTTCTCAAGGCAGGGAGGTATTTAACTTCAGCGTGGGTACACCGGATATTCCTCCGGCACCCCATATCATTCATGCGCTGCAAGAGGCAGCAGGCTTTGCAGAAAACTATAAATATGCCTTGAAGGATATTCCTGAACTGGTCGAAGCAGTGACCGGCTGGTATTCCAAAAGGTTCGGAGTTTGCCTGGAACGGGAAGAAATTGTTTCCCTGATGGGCTCCCAGGACGGATTATCCCATATATCGCTTACTTTGGCAGATCCGGGGGACACAGTCATGGTGCAGGATCCGTGTTACCCTATTTTCAGTGTCGGGCCTGCGCTGGCTTGTGCAAACCTCTATAAGATGCCTTTACTGAAGGAGAACAACTTCCTGATTGACTTTGATGCCATTGAGCCAAGTGCTGCCCATGCCGCTAAATTGATGATCGTTTCCTACCCCAATAACCCTGTAACAGCGACAGCACCCATGGAGTTTTATGAAAAGCTGGTATGGTTCGCAAAAAAATATGATATTGTTGTATTGCATGACAACGCGTACAGTGAACTGGTCTATGACGGCAAGCGGGGAGAAAGCTTCCTGAGTATTCCCGGGGCGAAGGATATCGGTGTTGAATTCAACTCCCTGTCCAAGTCCTATAACATGACCGGATGCAGAATATCGTTTGCACTAGGCAATCGTAACGTAATCGAGCAGCTGAGAACACTGAAGTCCCATCTGGACTATGGCGTTTTTCTGCCTGTTCAGAGAGCGGCAATCGCAGCTTTAACAGGGCCTCAGAACTGTTTGCAAGAAACAGTGGATACATATCAAAAGCGCAGGGATTTCATCGTGGAAGGGTTCAATAAGATCGGATGGCATATGGAAAAGCCCCCTGCCACTATGTTTATATGGGCACCGATTCCGCCAAAGTATGATTCCTCAGAAAAGTTTACCATCGATCTTTTGGAGCAGACAGGAGTCATCGTTGTACCGGGAAGCAGCTTCGGAGAAAGAGGCGAAGGGTTTGTACGTCTTGCGATGGTCCAGCCGGAGGATAAGATAATGAAAGCAATAGAGCGAGTAAAAGAGAGCGGAATTGTCAATGCAGGCTGAACGTTCCTCACACAGATAAATGAATGGTAGGGGAAGTATATGAACCTTAACTTTTGTATAAAAAGGTGTATAATATTGAATTGATAATCAGCATATGATTAAAATATAGTAAATAAAGAGAGGTCAGTTTTCATTGTTTTCAAAATCTGAGAGTTTTTATGATGGTCAAGGTTGCCTGCGGGATCCGGGAGATAGCTTCTACGATGGAGAAGGATTATTAAGGGAACCGGGAGAGGAATATTTTGACTACCAGGGAATTCTAAGACATTCAGAGGATGAGTTTTTCGACAGCCAGGGGTTGCTTCGAAAGCCGGGAGATTTGTTTTACGACAGCAAGGATTGTCTGAGAGAAGCATAAAATTCAAATAGAAAACCCGCCATGAGCCATGGCGGGTTTTGTCATTCCTTAAAACATTCGCTTTCTAGCAAGCAGCAAAACGGAAAGCGACGACAAAACAAGGGATATAGTGAGGACAATGGTAAAGGCATGAGGGTTATCCTTGTAGGGAATCTTCACGTTCATTCCGAAAAAACTTGCCACCATGGTTGGGATTGCCAACACGATGGTAACGGAGGTCAAAAACTTCATCACGATATTCACATTGTTGGAGATGATGGAGGCGAAAGCATCCATCGTACCGCTAAGAATACTGCTGTATATGGTGGCCATTTCAATGGCCTGCTTGTTTTCGATGATCACATCCTCAAGCAGTTCCGTATCATCCGGATACTTCTTAATGTTTTCTGTTCTCAGCATTTTTTCCAAAACTATTTCGTTGGCTTTTAAGGAAGTAGAGAAATAAACAAGGCTTTTTTCCAGCTTCAATAATTGGAACAACTCCTTGTTTTTCATGGATTTGTGCAAATCCTGTTCAATCCTGCCGCTGATCTTGTCAATATGCCTCAGGTACTGAAGGTATTGGGTGGAGTTCTTATACAGGATCTGCAGAATAAACCTGTTTTTATATTGCGTGTAAAAGGACTTTACCCGTCCATTCACAAAGTCTTTAATGAGTGTATCTTCCTTTAAGCATACGGTAACAATGGATTCCCTGGTTAATATAATGCCGAGAGGAATGGTCGTGTACACGTTGGCATTCCCTTGCCTTTCTATAATGGGGATATCCACCAGGATCAGTGTCTGTCCGCCTTCAAATTCTATACGGGCACGTTCTTCTTCATCCAGTGCTGCTTTAAGAAATTCAGTTTCTATATGTAATGCTTCACTGACCTGCTTGATTTCTTCTTCTGCCGGGACTGTCAGGTTTACCCATACACCTTCCTCGAAGTTTTCCAATCTCTGCAGGGAGTCGTTGATTGTTTTGAATATTTCCAGCATCTCTTTGCCCTCCTTTTATTAGTTTCTATAGGGGGCCATCCAGCCAAGTCATTATTTCAGCGAATCTTTGGCGGCTGCAGCTTCTCGCAGCGAGAAACGGTACGATGGATAAGCCCAAAAGATATAAAGCTTCTAAAATCTTTGATTCTATTTTCAGGGTCGCTATCCATGGAACCACCTCCATCCTTCGAGAAAAATAACAAGGACCTTTATCTTTAGATTCAAGAACCTTACGGGGAAAATAATAAATGCCCGGTCACTACGAGTGAAGGGCATAAAGACACAATTACAGTATTGTATCGTCACTCGTTGAGTTTTAGCACTATACAGCTTTGGAAACAAATCCAGCTACATTAGGTAAAACCTTATTTCGGCAATCCCTGTTGACCCTTGGGCATCTCTCGATGTGGCAGGGCAGCAGCGTGTATCTGTTATAGTAACCTCACCTAACGAAGAAAAAATTGTCATTGTTATTATACTGCGGTCAATATCATAATTCAATAACAAAAAAGTATATTTTCATCGCCTGTCAAATCGAAATAGTCCTTGCTCGGAGGGCTTTTTCCCAAGGTACAGATCTCTGATCAGCTGACCGCCCAGTATTCCGTATAGAATCCCATTAGAGCCGTAGCATAGGCAGAAATAATGGTTGGGGAAATGCCGGTGGGGACCGATGAAGGGCAGGCTGTCTTTCGTATCAGCAAATAACCCTGTAAACTTATACTCAATTTCAATATCATGAATTGCAGGAAACATGGATTTCAATCTGTTTTCAAGAATATTGTATTTTTCATTCAGAAAGTTGTCCGTATTCCGAAGCGTGGACATTTTACTGTTGATTCCGCCGATCTTTACATCTTCTCCTCCGATGATGATCCGGTTGTCCAGGGTGGTTCGGAGGTAAGTATACGGATTGTTGTTGTCCCTGAGGATGCAGCGGCGATGCCAGCCTTCAAAGCTTGCTACAGGCTTGGTTACTATGGTGAAGGTGCGGTTGATGCCGGCAATTCTGCGCTTCATATACCGGGTGGCTTCATAACCTGTTGCCACAACGATCTTTTTGCATTTGATCTTTTTCCCGTTCTTTGTTTCAAGCAGCAGTGAATCGGCGGTATGTTCAATATAGGTGATCTCCGTGTTTTCAAAAACTTGCAGTCCTTTCGCCACAGAAGAACGGATCAGTTCATGAGCAAACCTATAGGGATTGATTTCGGCAGCCCCCGAGTTTGAATAGATTCCTGCCTGAACCTTAAAAGAGAAACGGCGGGTAGCGGCTTCTGAATCGAGAAATTCAACATCGAAGCCGTTTTCCTTTCTCAATGTATATTCATTCTGCATAAATTCTTCATCTGCCGGGTTGGCAGTGTAGTAGAAACACTCTCTTAGGATAAAATCGCATTTATTCCTGAGCCTGTCGATGATTTCCTTAATATCATTGACAGCCTTCTCGTTTAGTTTAAAGCTTCGAAGGGCATTTTCAATCCCAATCAGACCCTTCAGACCGATCAGGTCGGTATCTACTTCATATTGGAGAATGGAAGTTGAAGCACTGGTACTTCCGTAGCCAATGATATTTTTATCAACAAGTACGGTTTGAATTCCTGCCTCAGTGAGATAATAGGCGCATATGGCGCCAATCACACCGGCACCTACGACGGCGATTTCACATTCGATATCTTCACTCAGATACATGTATTTATAAGGAATCGGACTGGTGTTTGTCCACAGCAGCTTTCCAGAGACCAGATTCATATGAACCTCCAGATGATTGAAAAATATAGGATGAAACATACATATTATTTGATAGGACGGAATTTTAAATTCAACAGGAGCAAATTATTATTGCTTTGTGAAGCAGGATTGTGTAAAATAACCATTACCATGATGATGCAACCATGCATTGGGCAGAGTAGGGAATTGTGCGTTAAGTGATAGTTGGACGGGAAGTTGCCACTATACGAAAAGTCCTTAGGACTTGCGGTACAATTTTCGCATTCCGCTGCCACAAAAAGAGCACGACTCTCTTTATGTGGCTTTTCTGTCATGTAAAGAGAGGAGGTGACACAATGAAAAAAACGCGTACTATGGTTTTTATGGGGCTTTTTGTTGCCATGGAAGTAATTCTGAAGGGGTTTTTGTATTATCAGCCAACTCCGACACTGCGCTTTACCTTTGAATCCGTTGTTATTGCGATTTCAGCAATTGCTTTTGGGCCAATCCTTGCCGGTATAGGCGCTGTACTTACCGATATTATCAGCTATTTACTGCATCCTGCCGGTCCTTTTTTTCCAGGACTAACGCTTAGCGCATTTTTAGTAGGTGGAATATACGGCCTGATTCTTTATAATAAGAAGGTCAGCCTGATCCGTGTAGTTATAGCGGCAGCAGTGGTTATGGTATTCATAGAGCTTGGCTTGAACACTTTTTGGCTTTCTATGCTTTATCAAAAAGGTGTGATTCTTTTGTTTATGCAAAGGTTGACCAAGTTGTTCATGCTTCCGGTCCAGGTTTTCGTTATTTATTCCGTTTGGCGCTATGCGGGGAAGGAATTGATGAAGTACTTTTCAAGAAAAAAGGAAGCAGTTTAAGTTTAGAAAAAAGGATATGGTTTGAAACTTTAAAAAAGGGTGATATAACAAGGCATCTTGTAATTATATTTATTGCAGGGTGCCTTTGTTGTTTAAATTTTACACAACGTGAGAATGATTTACCGAATGCTCTTTTTGGTGTAAGATGAAGGGGATATCAATCGATCTTCATGAAAAGGTGAACGTATGAGCTTGAATGACCTTGTGAAAATGAGCGGAGACATTCTGGAATCCCTATACGATGGCATCGCTATCGTGGATATGGAGGGAACCGTTGTGTTTGTAAATGAGGCAAATTATAGAATTACTGGGGTGGAGAGCAAAGCCATCCTTGGCAGAAATGTTAGAGAGGCGGTTCCGGATTCTCATCTGCCGCATGTGCTGAATACCGGAAACCGCTTGATCGGAGTAAAGACGGAAGTAAACTCCAAAAAGGTCATCTCCAATATTGTTCCCATTATAATCGACGGCAGGATGGAAGGCGCAATCTCGGTGTTCCGTGATATTTCAGAAGTGTTATCCCTCAGCCAGAAGCTAGAGGAAGCAAATTCCACCATTGAACACCTTTTTGAAAAACTGAATTTTAAAAATGATATTGAAAGCCACCTGGTGATCGGGAACAACAAGCAGATGGAGAATGTCCTCAGGTTGACACAGAAAGCATCGCAGGTCGCTTCTACGGTACTTCTCCAGGGGGAGAGCGGTACAGGAAAAGAAGTGATTGCCAGGATGATCCACCGTCACAGCAGCCGTGCGGAAAAACCTTTTGTTGCAGTAAACTGTGCCGCGATACCGGATAGCTTGCTGGAAAGCGAATTGTTCGGGTATGATGAAGGGGCTTTTACCGGTGCTAAAAAAGGGGGACGGCCAGGGTTATTCGAGCTGGCCCATGAGGGGACGATTTTCCTTGATGAAATCGGAGATATGAGCATGGCTTTGCAGGCTAAACTGCTAAGAGTATTACAGGACCGTCAGATTACCAGGATTGGCGCTGTCCGTCAAAGAAAGGTCGACGTACGGGTGATAGCTGCTACCAATAAAAATTTGATGGAGATGGTCAAGGTCAAAACCTTCAGGGAAGATTTATATTACAGGCTGGAGGTAGTTAAAATCCATATTCCGCCGCTCAGAGAAAGAAAGGAAGATATTCATCTTTATATAGACAATGCCTTGAGAAAAATCGCCGGCAGAATCGGCAAGCGGATTCCTCAGGTAAGCCCAAAAGTGTTAAGGTGTCTGATGGAACATACCTATCCCGGAAATATCAGAGAATTGGAAAATATCGTCGAGGTTGCCCTGGTGTCGGACGAAAATGGAATATTGGGTGTAGATGATCTGCCTGACGAGCTTATGAAAAAGGCTAAGGTTCACAGGGATGAAAAGGAGGAAAGATTGGATATAAGTTTTGAGAACTTTCCCTCTTTCGAACAAATGGAGAAAACCATTCTACAAAATGCAGTGAATCGATATAAATCCAAAGCGGAAATATCCAGAGTGCTTCATGTCTCACGTTCCACGCTTTACAGAAAATTGGAACAATACGGACTGTTGGGGGATACCTTGGATTAGATGTATCAAAATAAAACAATAATATCTAATTTAAAAATGTAGATGACTTGTTTTGAAACACAAATTGAAAAATACAACAAATATGTACTAAAACGAAACAGAATATTGCTGTATAAGCCGGAAGAATAGGGGACAAATCCTAAGTATTCCGGCTTTTTTGCTGTTGAATTGCAGGTTTTCCTGTTTCCGAGAACTGGCATGGTTTTTGCTATAAATATTATATAGAATATTTTTTATAAATACGGAGGATGAAAACAATGACCAGACCGGAGCCATTCAGAATTAAAATGGTAGAACCCATTCGATTGATATCACGGGAAGATAGACAAAAAGCTCTTGTTGAAGCAGGCTATAATCCTTTCTCATTAAGGGCGGAGGATGTTTTTATAGATCTTTTGACAGACAGCGGGACAGGTGCCATGAGCGATAACCAGTGGGCAGGATTGATGCTTGGTGATGAATCCTATGCCGGGAGCAAAAACTATTATCATCTGGTAGAAGCTGTTCAGGAGGTCATTGGGTATCAATATGTCATCCCTACGCATCAGGGCAGGGGAGCAGAACAGGTTTTGTTTCCGCTGCTTTTGAAAAAGGGGCAGTATGCCTTGGGGAACATGCACTTTGATACTACCACAGCCCATATTGAAATTCCCGGAGGAAGGGCTGTCAACTTTGTCACGGAAAAGGCTTTTGATACGACGACTCCTTTTGATTTCAAGGGGAATTTTGATGTCGAAAAGATGGAAGCCTTTATCAAGGAAAAAGGAATCGAAAACATCGGGTTTATTTTGATTACCATCACCTGCAACGGGGCTGGAGGACAGCCGGTATCCATGCAAAATATCCGGGAAGTCAGCGCTGTCGGGAAAAAATATGGTATCCGGGTATTGATAGATGCGGCAAGGTTTGCAGAAAATGCTTATTTCATTAAAAAGCGTGAAAAAGGGTATGAGCAAAAATCGGTCATAGAGATCGTAAAAGAGATGTTTTCTTATGCAGAAGGCTTTACCATGAGTGCCAAGAAGGATGCCCTGGTGAATATCGGAGGACTCCTGGGAATTAAGGAAGACGAAGAATTATATACTCAGGCAAGATCCATGCTGGTGCCTTTTGAAGGGTTCCCTACCTATGGCGGATTGGCCGGAAGGGACATGGAAGCTCTTGCGAGAGGTCTGCGGGAAGGTGTTGATGAGGCTTACCTTGAATATAGAATCGATCAGGTGGAATATCTGGGAAAAAGGCTTATGGAAGGGGGAATTCCGATCCAGACGCCAACAGGGGGGCATGCAGTCTTTGTAGATGCGAAAAAACTTCTGCCGCACATTCCGGCACATCAATTTCCGGCACAGGTTCTAGCCAATGAACTTTATCTGGAAGCTGGGGTTAGAGGCGTTGAGATTGGATCATTCCTTCGAGGCAGAGATCCGGAAACGGGAGAGCAAGCGGAATCTCCCATGGAATTACTAAGGTTGACGATCCCAAGAAGAACCTATACGAACAATCATATGGATTATGTTGCAGAGGCGTTGATCAAGATCAAGGAAAGGGCGCATATATTGAAAGGGCTGGAGTTTACTTATGAGCCGCAGATTTTGAGGCATTTCACAGCGAAACTGAAGCCGATAGAATAAAGAAAAAGGGGATGCAAAAAATATAAGGCGTCCCCTTTTTAATCCTATCTATAAAACAACTTCTATTTCTTTCCCAATGGTAATGCTGTTTTCGGTGACTACCGAATCGTAGGCGATAATCTGCACCCCGCTTTTCCTGGCGGCAATAAGAGCATCTGCGAATTCCTTGTCCATGATCGCGTTCGGAGTAAAGGCGCTTACACCCTTGAGTTGAATCAGAAAGAAAATACTACCTCTGTAACCCAACTCGACAGCCTTGATCATCTCATGAATGTGTTTAGCTCCCCTTTCTGTGGGTGCATCGGGAAACAATGCAATTCCGTCTCTCTCAAGGGTAACCCCTTTGACTTCAATATACCCTTTATCGGACGGATTTTCATAATAAATATCAAATCTTGAGTTTCCAAAGGCGACTTCTCTGGAAATCTTGAATACACTTTCAAAACCCTTGATACTGCCTGCTTTTATGGCGTCAAACACAACCCGGTTGGGAACCTGCGAATCGATATTGATTAGAATATCCCCTTTGTATGCACAGATGAGTGAATACTTTGTTTTTCTGTCCGGTTTTTTACCTTTCTCAAGAAGGACAGGTGTTCCTTCTATCAAGATTTCCCGGCACCGTCCTGTATTCTTTACATGAACGATTTCTTCCTGACCGTCCACAAGTACATGGGCAATGAATCTATTGGGGCGTTTTAGAAATACGGCTTTCTTTACGTCGGAATAAATCATGGATTACCTTTCTGTAGAGTCTGTCTTCGCATCAAAGCTGCCTTTTAACTGATTGAAGTCGTCAATTTGTCTGGACAGCCACACTATATATTCCTTTATTTCCTTATCATGCATCAATAATCGAAAAGCATTCCTTACATTTCTTACAAAAAACAGATTTAGAGTATTACGTTCGGTATACCCGGCAATAGGACAAAGGTGCGCTGCCCTTGGGTCCATAATGATTGATAGAACATTGTTTTTGTCCAGATAGGGAATGAGCGGGAATACCCGGCAGGAAAGGGGACGTAATCTTCTGTTGCAGCTGCCCTTGCATAAGGCAATTAGAAGGCGGGAATGCCCCTTGATTTCTATATGTGTTGGTGAAATAGACAGAAATGACGGAGGATCAGCATATACCTGTTCTTCACCGGGGAAAAGGTGCATTCCAGTTTCTTGATCCCCCTTGCAGCAGGCTTTGCTGCAGAGTTCACCGCAATCCATCCGTAATGGGGTTGAGTTTTCCAATACTCTATAGGCCATTCTGAATAGTCTTTTCTTGTCCATCATCATACTCCTTGGTTGTTCAATCTTTGGTAACCCTGTTGCGGCCTTCCGATTTAGACCGGTATAGCCGTTGGTCGGCCAAAATCAGCAAATCATTTTCGTTTCCTGCCTCTGCGGAAGCAGCTACGCCTGAACTGATCGTGATCACTGTTTCGACGCTATTGAACTTTACTGTAGTTTTTTGGATGGAATTCCTCAGCTTTTCAGCGATATGATGAGCTTGTTCCTTGTTTGTTCCGGGCAAAAGAACAATAAATTCATCTCCGCCATACCGGAAAGCTTTATCGGAAATCCTGATACAGGAGCGGATCTGCTCAGAAACATATTTTATTGCATAATCCCCGCATAAATGACCATTACAGTCATTGATGCTTTTAAAATGGTCCACATCAATTAGTATAATAGAGAAAGGACTTCCATATCCGCCTTGGATGCTTCGATATTCTTTTTGTGCCTCTTCAAAATATAGCCTGTGATTATATAGTCCGGATAAGGAATCTACCGCAGATAAAATCTCCAGGATCCGGTTTGCCTCTTTCAACTGTAGATTGACTCTTTCCAATTCTTCCTTGGCAAGCTTGAGTTCTGTGATATCCGTTGAATTTCCCCAGGTACCGATGATATTTCCTTCCAGGTCATACAGCGGGTATTTGCACACTGTCACCCATGTGATATTCCCATCGGGCCAGACTAACTTTTCAACCTTACCGATGAGAGAAACTCCGGTTTCTATAATTTTTTGCTCATCTAAATATGCTTCTTGTGCAAAGGCTTCGGGAAAGAAATCAAAATCGCTTTTACCGATCACCTGATGAGGGCCGTCAACGCCAAACCCCATTGCCTGGGCTTTGCTTACCAGAAGAAAACGGGACTGCTTGTCTTTGAAATAGATGGTATCATGGGAGTTGTCAAGGATGGTATTGATTACATGAATCCCCTGAAGAATACTGTTGTAGCTTTCAAAAGCCGGCTGCTTGTGATTCTGCTGCTTTGTGGAGTCACACATCGTGAGTTCCTCCTTGTCAATAGTAGGTAGATTTGATTGAATAAAGGGACGTAAATTGCATGATTTTAACAACAGTTAAATCCATTTTTAAATTGTAAGATTAAAGTTTACCGAGCTTAATATGATTATCGGAAGAATCCGTAAAAAGCTTTGGGGTTTTATAATGCTTAGGAAATTATAGTTATACATTGATTTACTATTTCCGTTAAGAGCATTTCAACAAAGTCTTCATAATATCTTTTTTCAAAGACTTTGTTAAGTTTCAATTTCAAAAACCGGCGGCTTTTCAACCACCTTGATGCCCTCGATGATTTGTCCGTTTTCATCGATGACTTTTTCACCGGAAAAAGAAAGTTTTTTCTTGAGTTCAGACCAGTTCAGCTTTTCCTCCACCCGGATATATTCATCCAGGGAGTTTTCTTTAAGCCATTTGAGAAGTTCCGCATCATCCCGGATATACTCGGGAGAGGGGCGCTTGAGCTTGAGGGTACCGCTGGGCAGTTTGTAGGATTCCTGGGTTTTCGTAACCTTTCGTGATACGGTTTCAAAATATTTCAACAGCAGAGTTTCCAGATAGGAGGTCTTTGATTTTAACTTTTCCTCTGCTTTTCTGATCTTTTCCTGATATTCGCTGATCATTGTTTCACAGACCTGAATATAGCGCTGGGCTTCAGCTCTTTCTTCGCAAATCTTCTTTAATGCCCACTCCGCCTTGGCATCGTTGTCGATCACAAAGCCTTCGTCAGGTTGTGTCTGCTCCTCAATTGCCTCATCGATAATTTTTAATGCAAGATGATCCAAACTGAAATCCATTGCTGGAGGTCCTCCCGGTAGAAATATTTATACAACCCGGGCTGAAAGCTGTAAATCATTGACATGCCCGAGAATACTTCATATAAGTAAATTTTATTACTTTGTCTGACAAGATGCAATGGGGTTATATCGAGATATGGTTTTTCAAGATGAAAAAAGACTGCATATCTTAATACCAGATATGCAGCCGCTGAAAGATTCTGCGCTCATGAGACTAAAGAGATATTCCGATGGAGTTTACCAGGTAGTTTAAATGCTTCTTCTCAATCTTCCTGTCGATTTTAATTCCATCCAGATCCAACAGGCTTACCGGATAAACGGGAATACCCAGTGTGGATTCGAGATGCTTGTCCAACCCGAGAAGCTGAGAGCCGCCACCCATGACAAATACCTTACTGATGGACCCGCTGTAGTCTCTCTGGTTAAAAAAGTGAAAACAATCCTGAATTTGTTTTGTGAGTTTGCATATAAAACTATGGACTGTTTTGTTAACCTGATGGTGTTCTACTGGTGAATTTGTACTGGGAGGCAGCATACCGTAGTTGATTTTTTGTATTTCCGCATCTTCATCCTTCAGTTTACAGGTTTTGGCGATTTGTTCATCAATATTGCTGCTTCCGCACAGGATCACCCGGTTGAATTCAAGGACTTTGTTCTGAAATATGTTCACAATGGTGGTTTCCGATCCGAAATCAATCACTGCGAAGGTGCTTAGATCCTTGTCGCTGACTCGTTCTTCCTTGGGCCAATACCGGGTGATATCTACACTTGCCGCTTTATGAAAGAACTTTGCGGCGCTGTTGGCTGGAATATCCACTGACACCGGAATGAGGTTCAAGCCTTGCAGTACTCGGACATAGCTCTGCAGCACAATTTTGGGCACGGCGGTAATGAAGATTTTATAGATCTCTTTCTCTTCCTGGTGAATGGTTTCCAGAAGTTTATAATCGATTTGGTAATCATTCTTTATCGTAGGAAGGTAATAAGGAATGACGTGTTTCTTAACTGTTGTATGAAAGTCTTCTCCGGGAATCTTATCTGCAGTGCAAACCCTGGTGATGATGTTGGTTCCGGACATAATGATTTTTGAGGATTTCGCTCTCATCTTATTCTGGCGGATAATTCCGCTGATGGCATTGATGGCGCTTGGCGCATCAAAAATAGAACCGTTGGAAATACAGCCTCTGGGGGTCTTGGCGATCCCGAATTTTTGAACAATAACATGATTGCCGCTTTTTTTTCGTACCTCGGTGACCTTGATATTCCTAAAGCCAATGTCAATACAGATGGTAGCATTTTTCCTGCTGAAAAAATCTAAAAGCATATTTCTTACCCTTACTAAATGTTAAATTTTTACAGATAGTATTATATCAACCCTGTTACAAAGATCAATATTTTTGGGAAATAGGTATGAATAGAGGGCTTTAGCATTCATGCAAAGGATTGGAGAATAATCAATGATGCTTTAGCAATCTGGAAATCATGTGAAATATTATATTTTAAAGATTTAAAGATTTTGACCGATGGAATTCAAAAGTGATAGAATTAAAGAAAATATGAAAATTTCTTTGGATTCAGCCGAAATATCTTTAGAAAAGCTAGTTTTTTGTGTAATTATAAGCAGTTAAGCATGGAAATTGGGAAATAAACAGCGAATTGCATAGTACACGAATAAAGCTAATAAAATCTGGAATCCAGGGTATATTGACACGAACACTAGTTTGAGATACTGTATACTTGGTAAATTAAATGGTTTTATTCATTTTAAATAGAAAGAATTTAGTGAGTGGGTGTACAAATGACAAAGAATACCAATAGTCAAAGTTACGGCAATCATAGTATCACGTCGCTTAAAGGAGCTGACAGAGTCAGGCTCCGTCCGGGGGTTATTTTCGGGTCGGATGGGATTGAAGGGTGTGAACACTCGGTATTTGAGATCTTATCCAACTCCATCGATGAGGCCAGAGAAGGTTATGGAAAGGTGATTGAAGTAACCCGGTTCATAGATAAATCCGTCATGGTCAAAGATGAAGGAAGAGGTATTCCGCTTGACTATAATTCCAAGGAAGAGCGCTATAACTGGGAGTTGGTGTTCTGTGAGCTGTATGCCGGAGGAAAATACAAGACCAATTCAGGAGAAAACTACGAATACAGCCTGGGATTAAACGGGTTGGGAAGCTGTGCCACACAATACAGCTCCGAATATATGGATGTGACCGTATATAGAGACGGACACCGCTACGGCCTGCACTTTGAAAAAGGTGAAAATGTCGGTGGGCTGATGAAGGAAAAATGCAATGATGAGCATACCGGAACGGTGATCAAATGGAGACCGGACCTGGATGTTTTTACGGATATTGATATTCCGCTGGAATATTTTCAGAATACCCTGAAGAAACAGGCCGTCGTAAATGCCGGACTGGTATTCAGACTTTTTGACGAAGCTTCGGCTACGACTTTTGAATACAGTTATGAAAACGGAATTGTGGATTATATTAAGGAAATCAACGACGGTAAAGGATTTACGGAAGTCCAGTTCTATGAAACCTCTACCAAGGGTAGGGACAGAGAAGATAAGCCTGAGTATAAGGTGAAAATGCAGATCGCATTTTGTTTCAATAATGAGCTCAATCTTTTAGAGTATTATCACAATTCCAGCTTTTTGGAGCACGGCGGAGCGCCGGACAGGGCTGTTAAAAATGCTTTCGTTTATGAAATAGACAAGTGTTTGAGAGCAAGAAACAAATACAACAAGGATGAGGCGAAAATAACCTTTGCAGATATCCAGGACAGCTTGATCCTGGTTACGAACTCCTTTTCAACCGTCACCAGCTACGAAAACCAGACCAAGAAATCCATCACCAACAAATTTATTCAGGATGCCATGACGGAGTTCCTGAAACAGCAGCTGGAGATCTATTTTATCGAGAACAAATTTGAGAGCGACAAAGTAATCGAGCAGATTCTGGTGAACAAGAGGAGCAGAGAAACTGCTGAAAAGACCAGAGTCAATATCAAGAAGAAACTCAGCGGCACCATTGATATTTCCAACAGGGTAAAGAAATTTGTGGACTGCCGTACGAAGGATGTTAACAAAAGAGAACTCTATATTGTTGAGGGAGATTCCGCGTTGGGAGCCTGCAAGCTGGGCAGGGATGCCGAGTTTCAGGCCATCATGCCCGTAAGAGGTAAAATTTTAAACTGCTTGAAGGCTGAATATGACAGCATCTTCAAGAATGAAATTATTGTAGACCTTTTAAAGGTTTTAGGCTGCGGAGTTGAAATCAAATCCAAGCATAACAAGGAATTGAATACTTTTGAACTTAATAACCTGAGATGGGACAAAATCATCATCTGTACCGATGCCGACGTGGATGGCTTCCAAATCCGGACACTGATCCTGGCGATGTTATACCGGCTGGTACCGACATTGATTCAGGTAGGAAAAGTATATATTGCAGAATCGCCGTTGTTTGAGATCAATGCAAAGGATAAAACCTATTTTGCATACAGTGAGAGAGAAAAAGCTCAGATACTTTCAAAACTGAACGGAAAGTATACCATCCAAAGATCCAAAGGGCTTGGTGAAAACGAACCGGATATGATGTGGCAGACCACCATGAACCCGGAAACAAGGAGACTGATCCGAGTAGTTCCCGATGATATCGAGCAGACAGAGATCTATTTTGATCTGCTTTTAGGGGAGAACCTTGCAGGAAGAAAGTCTTTTATTGAAGAGAATGGATATAAGTATTTGGATATGATTGATGTAAGCTGAGGATAACTCACCCCCAGCCAGTTAGGGAGAGTATAGACAATTAAAGCTATTATAGTGATATAAGAAAGAGATTTTATTAGTTAGTCCTTTTCAGAGGACTTGAAGTTTGATAGCCGTGGGTTTTAACCCGCGGATAGTGTTCAAAGGTGATTTTGGACAATTATAGGGGGTACCAGAGTGACAAAGATTTACGCTATTGATCAGAAAATAGTGGATACGCTTGAGAAAAATTACATGCCCTATGCCATGAGCGTCATCGTATCAAGAGCAATTCCCGAGATCGACGGCTTTAAGCCATCTCACAGGAAATTGCTCTTTACCATGTATAAAATGGGGCTTTTAACCGGCAGCAAAACAAAATCAGCCAATGTCGTCGGGCAAACCATGAAGCTGAATCCCCGTGGGGATATGGCGATTTACGAGACCCTAGTCCGTCTTACAAGAGGCAATGCAGCTTTGCTGCATCCCTTTATCGACTCAAAGGGAAACTTCGGTAAACAGTATTCAAGAGATATGCGGTTTGCGGCTCCCCGTTATACTGAAGTAAAACTGGATAAGATTTGTGAAGAGATATTTAGAGATATAGATAAAAATACGGTTGACTTTATTGATAACTACGATGGCACCTTGAAAGAGCCAACCCTTTTGCCGACTACCTTCCCCAATGTACTGGTGAATTCCAACCAGGGAATTGCGGTTGGGATGGCAAGCAATATCTGCAGCTTCAACCTTCAGGAAGTATGCGAAGCGACCGTGCAGTTGATCAAAAATGAAGATGCAGACCTGGTTCAATACCTTAAAGCCCCTGATTTTTCAACGGGCGGGCAGTTGATTTACAATGAGAAGGAAATCACTGAGATTTACAATTCAGGCAGAGGTGGCTTCAAGGTAAGGGCAAAGTACCGTTACGACAAGGAAAACAGTTGTATTGAAGTATTTGAGATTCCTTATACTACGACCACGGAAGCAGTCATTGATTCTGTCATCGAACTGGTTAAAAGCGGCAAGATCAAGGAAATTACGGATGTCAGGGATGAAACAGATCTGGATGGCTTGAAAATAACCTTTGATGTCAGAAAAAGTACCGATCCGGATGCCTTGATGAATAAGCTTTTCAAGCTGACGCCGCTGCAGGATGCCTTCAACTGCAACTTTAACATTCTGATTAAAGGCAGTCCAAGGGTGATGGGGATTAAAACCATCCTGAGAGAATGGGTTGATTACAGGATCGAATGCATCAAACGCCAGACACAGTTCGATATCGGTAAGAAATCCGACAAACTCCATCTATTGCTGGGTTTACAGAAGATCCTGCTGGATATCGATAAGGCCATCAAAATCATTCGGGAAACGGAGCAGGAGAGCCAGGTAGTTCCTAACCTTATACAGGGATTCGGCATCGATCAGATTCAGGCAGAATTTATTGCTGAAATCAAGCTGAGAAACCTCAACAAGGAGTATATCCTGAACCGTGTAGGCGAAATCGAAAACCTTCAGAAGGAGATTCAGGACCTGAAGGATATCTATAACGATGAGAATAGAGTCAAGAAGATTATCATCAAGCAGTTGAATGATATTGCTAAAAAGTATGGACAGCCAAGGCGCACGGATATTATCAGCGAAGAGCATATTGAAGAAATCACGCAGGAACATTTGATTGAAGATTACAATTTGAAGCTGTTCCTAACGGAGCAAAACTACCTGAAAAAGATTCCGCTCGTTTCGCTGAGAGCAAATCCTGAACACAAATTGAAGGAAGAGGACGTCATCGTTCAAGAGGTAGAAACGCGGAATAAAGCGGATCTGCTGATGTTCTCCAACAAGTTTACAGTCTACAAGATGAAGATATATGAAATCAACGACTGTAAGGCAAGCAATCTGGGGGAATACCTGAATAACCTTTTGGGATTGGAAGCGGATGAAAAGATCATCTATATCGCTGCTACCGATAATTATAAAGGGTATATGCTGTTTGGCTTTGAAAACGGGAAAATGGCCAAGATCGATATGGAAAGCTATGCAACCAAGACCAACAGAAAGAAACTGGCCAATGCATACTCAGACCTTGAGAAACTGGTTTATATCGAACATATACAGGAAGATATTGAACTGGTAGCGTTCAGCAGTATCAACAAGGTGCTGATATTCAATACTGTTAACATTAATCCAAAATCCACCAGAGATTCACAAGGGGTTCAGGTACTTGCATCCAAAAAGGGCAGCAAGATGGTCAGCATAAAGAAGGTTGATGAAATTGCCTTCCAGGACTTGGACTACTACAGAACCAAGAATATTCCCGCGACGGGATGCTATTTGAAGAAAGAGGATGATGTGACGGAACAGCTGCAGATTCCGATTGATATTTAAAATGATAACGAATTAGTTTAAAAGAAGTTTTGAAATGTGAAGGTCTTCATCCGCTCATGGATGAAGACTTTTTGCTGTATACGTTGTTCCAGAGGCGTCAAACTAGGGGGTTTTTATTTTGTACAAGAACGAATATAATTTTATTGGAGGTTCATGAGAGTTTTTTTAATTTCGAGGAAGATTAATAATATATGGACATGCATCGGGCTAATCCTTTCCATCGGAGGTGCAGGAATGAAATTATTGAAGGAGTTTTTGCTGATCAATCTTGGATTGTTTCTAACAGCGCTGGGAATCTATCTTTTCAAAGTCCCGAATAGTTTTGTAACCGGTGGTGTCAGCGGACTTGCTATTATCTTAAATCACTTTGTTCCGAATCTGTCCATCGGACCTTTGATGATGATCGTCAATATCTTTCTGATCATTGCCGGATTCATTTTTATCGGGTCAAACTTCGGTTCAAAAACAGTATATTCAAGCTTTGCATTGTCCGGGATGGTTTGGGTTCTGGAAAGGGTTTTTCCCATCTCCGCCCCGCTTACAGGAGATACCTTTCTTGAATTGGTATACTCCATACTTCTTCCTGCAGTCGGCTCTGCCATTGTATTCAATCAGAATGCATCCACGGGTGGAACCGATATTGTTGCGAAAATCCTAAGCAAGTTAACCCATGTACATATTGGCAAAACTCTGCTTATGGCGGACTTTACCATAGCAGCATCCGCCATTTTTGTTTTTGGGATACGAATCGGAATGTATTCCATTCTGGGGCTTATTATGAAAGGATTCCTGATCGACTTTGTCATTGAAGGCATGAATCTGGGAAAACAGGTCGTAATTATTACAACAAAATCCGCAGAGATTAAGGCCTTTATCGTGAAGGAACTCAAAAGAGGTGCAACAATCACCAAAGCTACAGGTGCTTATACCAACGAAGAAAAGGATATGATTACTACGGTAGTCAGCAGGGGACAGGCTGTCAGACTGAGAAGCTTTGTGAGAGAGATCGATGCTAAAGCGTTTATGACCATTAGCAATACTTCTGAAATCATTGGAAAGGGATTCAGAAACACGGACATCTAGGAGGCAAGATGAAAATCATGCTAGAATAAAGTGTACATGCAAGCTATAATGAGGATGGGGCTTTTCCCGGTGTTTCAATCCGGTCTTAGATGTTGACAGGCCGGATCATTTCTAAGAATACGAAGGATTTGAGAAATATCTATATAAGAAATCCAATTATAAATTGCCAAAAAAAGAACGGAGGCTAACCCAATGAGCTTTGAATTGCCTAAGTATAAAGAACCAAACTTTAATCAGGAACCCTTTATCTCTGCGCCCTGTATTAAGACAAAAAGAGTAGAAAAAGATGGCGTAGCACCGGATCATTATCATGCAACTTCGATTTTTCCGGAGTACTTTAAGATCGATGGCAGTTGGGTGCTGGCAAAAGAGAGCAGAATGGACTGCGTTGTCGTTGTTAGGGACAACCGTCAGCTGGAAATTACCGAGTTTAGAAGGTTGAAGGTTGGCGATGAAGTGGTTCTGGGAAGGACGGAAGATACCAATGATGGGATATACCTGTATGCGGAAGGGTTTAAGGAAGCGGCAGGCATGGATGAAACTTTCGCTTTCAGGACAGGCCGTTCCAGGGAAACCTCCTATTCCAGGGACTATGACAGGCTTTATGAGCTGCTGAGACACGAAAGGGATCATGGTTATATCATATGGGTTTTAGGCCCGGCAGTGGTATTTGACTCTGATTCCAGAAAGGCTATGGTTTCGTTGATAGAACATGGCTATGTCGATGTTATTTTTGCTGGGAATGCACTGGCTACGCATGATATGGAAGGCTCCATATTTCAGACTGCGCTGGGACAGGACATTTATACACAGGTGTCCAGGCCGAACGGGCATTACCATCACCTGGATGTAATCAATAGAGCAAGAAGTGTTTCATCTCTGGAAAAGATGCTGGAAGAAGGCCACATACAGGACGGCGTTGTACATGCATGCATGAAGAATAAGATTCCGCTGGTTCTTGCGGGCTCCATCAGAGATGATGGTCCTTTGCCTGGAGTCTATTCGGACGTATATGAGGCGCAGAACGCTATGAGAGCCCATACAAAAAAAGCTACAACCGTTCTTGGTCTCGCAACTCAGCTGCATTCTATTGCTACGGGGAATATGACGCCGTCCTACCAGGTAGTCGATGGTGTTGTAAGACCGGTATTCATCTATAGTGTGGACGTATCAGAATTTGCTGTAAACAAGCTCAGGGACAGAGGAACTTTGGAAGTCACTTCTATCGTGACGAATATTCAAGACTTCCTGGTGAATATAGAAAGAAGCTTGGTCAAATAAGCAATCAGGGGGTAGCTGCCGAACGGCAGCTGCCCCCTGGTGATTTTCATCGAATTATTCTGATTGAAAATGGTAGGATACAAAGGTATCCAAGGATTTAATCGAGGACCGGATATCGTTGAAAACAGGTAAGCCATTGGATTCCATGATGGACACAAAATCCTGGTAATAACGGCCTGCATTGACAGATACCACCATCGGTTTGTTATGTTTTTTTCCAAGCTCAACCAATAGGTTGGCGAGACTGTCCTGATCCCGGCAGGTATCCGGAGTTGTTTTGAGCGTGGTAGCATGGGGAACGATCGCTACAAAAACGCAATCTACATTCTCATCTTGAAGGACGGCTTCCACGAAATCGGCATACATTCTGTCATCCGCCATCGGAGTGATATCCAGGAATGGGGAGGATGTATCCACAAGGCCGTATTTATTGATGGTATTCAACTTTTCGATGGTCTCAGTACTGAGCTGTGCCTGCCTGAGATTCTTTAGCTCATCCGCACCTACCGTAGATTCAAAACCGGCATTTACAACCCCGGCAACCCGGTTGCCGGATGGAATCTTATGGGCGAGGAGAGAGAAGACTTTTACGAAGTTGTAGTGATCGTCGATGTTCTCAATCAGGATAACTCCTGCCTGCAAGCAGGCTGCCTTAAATACGTCATAGCTTCCGGACATGGAAGCGGTATGAGAGGCGGCAGCTTTGGCGCCGGCTTCTGTTTTACCAGATTTATAAGCGATAATCGGCTTCGAAATCTTCCGGGCCAGTTGGAAGAATTGTCTTCCTTCACCGGCATCCAACCCCTCGATGTATAGAGAAATCAGATCAATAGAGTCTTCCTTCGCAAAGTAGGCCATCAGATCTGTGATCTTTACATCATACTTATTGCCGAAGCTGACCACGGATTTAAAAATACGGGTATTCTGCAATTTATCAATGGCTGTGACAGCCAGGGCACCGCTTTGCGTCAGGAGAACGGTGTTGCTGTAACTGGAGTGCTTGAGCTCCAATCTTTTTTCTTCAATGAACAAGGTGTTCAATCCTTTTCCGGATTGATCCGGAGCAAAATATACCCCCATACAATTCGGTCCGATAATCCTTAGACCGTCGGGGATAAACTCGTCCAACTGCTTTGCGAATTCCGAGTATTTGATATTTGCTGGAATGCCGGAAATCAGAATAACTGCCTTGGGTTTACCGGCCTTCAATGACTTGATGAAGTCAATGGTATATTGGGCTGGCGCAGCGTAAACAACCAGGTCGATATTGTCTTCAATCTCGTCCAGACTTTTATAGAGCACGTATTCCTTGTTATCAAAGCGGAGAGCACCGCCCCGGGCATTGATGAAATATAAATCATCACGGTTCAGGTCATGGAGCAGGCGCCCGATTTCCCTTCCAAGGCTGTATTTATCCATATCCGCTGAAACTCCGACAACGGCAATTCCCTTCGGACGGAAAAAGCCTTCCAGATGATTTGTATTTACCTCAGGAACTGACTTGCTCTCTTCAGAAGTTTTTATAAATTCAGCAAAACCGTCGATGGCTACAAACCGGTTGTCTTTGGTGATGACAAACGGATTGATATCAATGGCTTTGATGATGAATTCCGGTTTCTTTTCAGCAACAAAGGAATAGTGGTAGGCAAGTCCGCTGAGGACGGACATGGCTTTGGCCATATACTCCATATATTCCGTATGTCCGATCTGCTTAAACTTATGTCTGATATTCAGGGTATTCACCATTTTAAGTGCAGCTTCGTAGTCCATGGGTGGAAGGAAGAGGTTCGCAGCATCATAATACTTCGCGAAAAACTCAGCGTCATCTCCACCTTTGCTTAAAGTTAGAACAGGACCAAAGGCAGGGTCCTCTTTAAATCCAATCAGTACTTCGTATCCGATAGCCTGCGTGTGAGGGAGAAACTCTACAAGCAGGAAGCCGGTGATCTCAGGCTTATTACCCTCTTCAAAATGAGAAAGCACTTCATCCTTCATCCTGGCCAGGACGAATTGCACAAACATCGGATCATAGTTCCGGATGATTTTTACTCCTCCCAGTTTCTGCTTGTGGGCAATCTGGGGAGATACAATCTTCACCACGATCTCTTCGCCGAAATTTTCCAACATCTTGCTGCTAACGTCGTAAGGGTTTTCCGCAAAAACGAATTTCGGTACTTCCAATCCGATGTGGTGCAGGACTTGATAAACCTCATGCTCGTATAGCGCCTTTCGGCCATCTTCATAAGCAGACAGGAATACCTGATTGATATTTTTCATGGTGGCTTCTGCAAACTGCATAGATTAACCCCTTTTCTAGACTTTTTGTACTTCCGGGTATTCAGCTCCAAATGTATCTACGGTTACCTTTTTCATTCTCTGCGGTTCAAGTGGTTTATCATTATAATCTGTTTTAACACTGACGATTTTGTCGGCTACCTCCATGCCTTCTGTTACGCGTCCAAAGCCTGCATACTCTCCGTCCAGGTGGGGAGACTTTTTCACCATGATAAAGAACTGGGAGCCGGCTGAGTTTGGCTTCATGGTTCTTGCCATTGAAATAACGCCTCGCTCGTGCTTGAGGTTGTTTGTAAAGCCATTGCTTGAGAATTCTCCTTTGATGCTGTAACCTGGGCCGCCTGTTCCGGTCCCTTCAGGACATCCGCCCTGAATCATGAATCCTGGGATGACCCGGTGAAAGATTATTCCGTCGTAGAAGCCTTTTCTCACAAGGGAAATAAAATTATTAACTGTGTTCGGAGCGATATCCGGGTATAATTCAACTTTGAGGATACCTCCGTTTTCCATCTCGATTGTAACTTCGGGATTTTTACTCATAGTACACATCCTTTACTGTCAGTTTTTATTGTGAAATTTTATGCCAATGTTTTCATGGTGAATGAATGAAACATCTGATAGTTATTATATCAAATTATATTTAGACTTTCCAAGATTGGTGGTTTTTATGGGGACAAAAATGATTTGTAAAATTATGTCTATGAAAAAACGACAAAATAGAATATAATTAGATAATAAGAATTTCTTGGAAATCATGAAAGATAAAAAACGGGGGTGCATTTATAATGAAAATAGCAGATTTACTCGCAAAAAGTAAAAAGGATCAAAAAAAGAAAGCAGCAAAGAATCTGGCCATCGGTACAGGGATTGGCGCTGCTGTCGGCGCAGCATTAGGATTGCTGTTTGCTCCTAAAGCCGGCAAGGAAACCAGGGAAGATATCGCAAATGCTGGGAAACAGGCAGTTGAGAATGTAAAGGAATCTATTGATACCATAAAGGAAAAAGTAGAAGAATACAAAGCATCCAAAGAAAAATGCTGCTGCGAAGATAAATGTGAGGAAGCTGAGAGTGAAGACAAGGCTTAAGCTTGTTTGGAATTAACCCTGTGAATTATGAATGAAGGGGGCAGCTTATGGATGGTGCAATACAAATAAAGGATTTGCTGTTGTTTGTTATTTTTTGTCTTGTTGTGACAGCTGGGGTTTTCCTTATTATCATGCTGTACAATTTTACCCAGTTTATTAAAAAAGCCAATAAGATTCTGGAGGCCAATAGTGAAAACCTGCATAATACGCTGGTGTTGCTGCCGGAAGCTACAAAAAATGTAAACGATGTAGCGATCAGTATCAAACATAATATGGAAAAGGTGGAGGAAACCATTGGCGGTGTTGAGAGTGCCGTTGCAGAAACCGTAGCAACTGTTAGTGAGGGTGCTGAAAATCTGCTGAACTATGTGAAGATTATCAGTGATATCGTCAATATCGTCCTGGGAGTATTTACTTCCAAGAAGAATTAGGGTTTTCTCACAAAAGAAAATTGAAATATAAGGGCAAGTGATTGTATGAGAATAGAATTACTTGCTTTTATTTTGAGAATTTGAGAAAATCAAATCCATATAGGATCCAATTCCATGTTTGAAGTACACTTTAATTGGTTATTTGTTAATATGGACGTAGAAATACTATGAATCGGGTTAAAAAATTACTATGAATATTTTACTGAGGTCTTAAAATGAATATATTTATGATACTGGCGCTATGTCTGATTTTTTCTATCTACGGACTCATCAATTACTATATTGGATTCCGGTTGTGGCAATCTCTCGGTACGTTTTTACCATTTCTGCACCCGATGGTATATTGGGGTGTTTTCATGGCGATTGCCTTTTCCTATATTTTAGGAAGGATGGCAACAGCACATCTTCCCAAGACCGTCACCACCATCTTTACACTGGTTGGTTCCTATTGGATGGGTGCGATGGTTTATCTTCTTCTGATACTGGCTGCGATCGATCTAATGCGGTTTATTGGTTGGGCTGCCAGACTGCTGACTAAGGAGCGTTCTCAGGCGATATTGAATTCTCCTTTTTTTGGAGCTGCCGTTGTGTTGATCGTTATAGGGATCGTCGTCTATGGAATTTATAATGCGAATCACCCTTTAGTAAAACCTTATAATATTGTAATTCCAAAGAATGCAGAAAAAATAGACAAACTACATGTCGTGATGATTTCGGATATGCATCTTGGGATGATAGTAAAGAAAAACAGGGTGACCCAAATGGTAGAAACGGTCAATGGCCTGAATCCCGATGTTGTCATTTTGGCGGGGGATATCATTGATGAAGATATTGAACCCTTTATCCAGCAGAACATGTCTGGAGAATTTCGGAAGCTGAAGGCCAAGTATGGTGTGTTTGCCGCTCTTGGAAATCATGAGTATTACGGGGGGCAGATTGAACGTATTGTGGATCAACTGGAAAAATCCAATATTACAGTTCTTCGGGATCGGTATATCAAATTGGAAGAGAGTTTGTATATTGCCGGAAGAGAAGACCGGGATTCAAGGAGGGCTCTGGGAGTACCCCGCAAAGCCTTAAGTGAAGTTCTGAATGGAATAGACGCCTCGTTACCGCTAATTCTTATTGATCACAACCCATCTGGTCTGCAGGAAGCAGAAAAGTCGGGAGTAGATCTTCAATTGTCGGGACATACCCATCGGGGACAGCTTTTTCCGAATCAATGGATTACACAAAGAATGTACGAAGTAGATTGGGGATATTTAAAGAAGGGAAACCTTCAAGTAGTTGTATCCAGCGGGTTCGGAACCTGGGGCGCACCCATGAGGACGGGAAACAACCCGGAAATCGTAGATTTGAACATTCAGTTTACAAAGCCTTAAAGAATATTAAATAAAGCGGATTTTGAATTTGCGGATCAGCAAATTCAAAATCCGCTTTTTGTTTTGATTAAACTCCAGGATGGTATTGATAATTTGTATTGATACATTATTAGATTGAAGAATACATAAAATAATGTCTATGACAGATGAAGGAAGTGAGTGGAAGCGATGAGTGCACAAAACAATGATATGAAAAGGGAAAAATTCTCTTCCGGAATTGCGGTGTTTTTTGCCACCCTGGGTTCTGCCGTTGGATTGGGGAATATATGGAAGTTTCCTTACCTGACAGGACAAAACGGCGGTGGTGCCTTCCTTTTTGTTTATTTGCTATGTATCTTGCTGGTGGGAATCCCGGTAATGGTATCAGAATTCTATATTGGGAGAAAGACAAGAAAAAATGCAGTGGGAGCCTTCGAAGCCTTAAAGCCGGGTACGCCATGGAAGGGCATCGGCTTGATGGGCGTCGCTGCTGCTTACCTGATTATGTTTTTCTATAGTTGTGTAGCCGGGTGGGTGTACTCCTATGTTTTTAAAGCCATCAAAGGTGACTTTGCGGGGATTACTGCAGATACAGCAAAAGCACAGTTTGGCAGTACAGTAGTAGGACCGTTACCTCCTTTGCTCTGGCAGATCATTGTAATGGCGGTAGTGTCATTGATATTGATTTCAGGCGTTAAAAAAGGAATAGAAAGAGTAACCAAAACACTGATGCCGGTACTATTCATCCTTGTCATCATCTGCGGCATCAGGGCAATTACACTCCCAGGAGCTTTTGCCGGATTGGAATTCCTGTTCAGAGTGGATTTTGCAAAAATTACGCCCCCTGTCATTCTTACAGCGCTTGGGTTAGCCTTCTTCAAGCTCTCGCTCGGAATGGGAACCATGATGACCTATGCCAGCTATTTTACAGACGATAACCATATGATGGCGACTTCAGCAAAGGTAGCGCTATCCGATACCGCTGTATCCATCCTGGCAGGGATTGCGATTTTCCCCGCAGTGTTTTCCTTTGGTATGGAGCCGGGAGCGGGACCGGGGCTGCTCTTCATGACCATACCGCTTGTTTTTTCAAAAATGATGTTTGGAAACATCCTGCTGATTGCATTCTTCGTTCTTACATCCATTGCAGCGACAACAGCAATGCTTTCACTGGTAGAAGTGCCGGTAGCATATATGACAGAGGAAAAGGGAATTTCAAGAAGAAACTCTGTATTAATCAATTCGTTTATTATCCTTCTCTTTGGAACATTAGCTACTTTCTCAGCTGATAAATCCAGCCTGCTGGGCGGAATTCAGTTCTGGGGAAGGGGGTTCTTTGACTGGTTTGACTTCATTTCATCCAATATTCTTCTGCCTGTCGGAGGACTTCTGATCGTATTGTTTGTTGGATACTTCATCAAGAAGGAGGATATCTTCGGTGAGCTTTCAAACCGTGGTAGGCTGAATAACGGGTGGCTGGTTCAGTCATTCCTCTTCCTTGTAAGGTTTATTTCTCCCTTGCTGCTTCTATTGGTCTTCCTCAATTCACTGGGAATATTGAAATTTTGATGAATTGATTATTGTATTGAATTTTTCAGCCCTCACATTTAACTGCCCTCTCCAGAACACGGAAGAGGGCAGAATTCGTATCCGTGAAAATTGTTATGTGTGTTTTATAATGAATTAATACTTCAAGGTCTGACTTTTCCAATTCAGGGAAGAAGGGCTAGGGATGAGGGTTAAGCAGTACGAGTTGATTATATTACAGTCTTATAACCTCATATTTCTTTAGTTTCGGGGTTTTGTTGAAATTTTTGTCTGTGTTGTGATATAACAGGTATAGACAGTGAAACTATAAAGGACGGACAAAAATGTACGAGGAACGGTTATATCGAAAGCTTTTTAAGGGCATAAACCTGGAATTTTTCAATGTGTGTGTACTTGAGACGGATCTTACCATTGGGGCGAACACTAATCTCTATGAGGCGGCTTTGGCTTCAGTCAGCAAGTATAGAAAACAGTTGGAACAGTATATACAGCTTCATCCCATGTTTTTAACCTCTTTGGAACCTGTTGAAGCTGAGCCGGGAGCACCCGGGATCGTCCTGAAAATGTGTGAGGCCGCACAAAAAGCCGGTGTTGGTCCTATGGCGGCGGTTGCGGGAGCGATCAGCGAATTGGTTGGACTGGAGCTTTTGAATTATTCCGACGAGGTGATTGTTGAAAACGGGGGAGATATTTTTATTAAAACCAAGATGAACCGAAGGGTAGGGGTATATGCGGGAAACTCTCCGTTTAGTGAAAAGCTGGCTGTTGTGATTGAAGCAGATAGGACTCCTTTGGGAATATGTACCTCTGCGGGTACTGTCGGTCATTCCTTAAGCTTTGGAAAGGTAGATGCGGCTATGATTCTATCTAAAGACACTTTCCTGGCGGACGCGGTTGCAACAGCAACAGGAAATATTGTAAAGACACCGGAGGACATAGAGAAGGCCTTGGAGTTTGCAATGGGGATTGAGGGAATTGAGGGAGCTTTGGTGATCATCGGCGATAAGATGGGGGCTAAGGGAAATATTCGGTTGGTAAGGATCTAGGAGTTGCCTCATAAATTTAAGATATATTTAAGATTGGACCTGTAAGAATATGATATAATAGTCATGTTTTGTATATCATATGGCTGATTCTAATTTCAATTAAGGAGGAGACAAAATGATTGCGAAGGCGTTGGAAAGTTTGAAGAAAAACCCGGTAGTCGTTGTTTTTTATGTGCTTTACCTTATGGTTGTATTTGCGATTACTTATGTATTCTTTGCGAATAACCTGGGAGCTAACCCGGATCCGGCAGCTGCGTTTTCGGTTCTCGGTAAAATACTGCTTGGCGCCCTGATCATGGGGGTGATAGGTATTGTGTTCTTTGCAGGCTACGGGAAAATGGCTGCAGATGCTGTTACTCTTGGTGAAACATCAACAGCTGCTTTCGGAGAAGGAGTCAAGAAGTTCTTTGTAAGAGTACTGCTGGCAGCATTGCTGCTATTTGCGTTTTACTTAGGATTCTCTATTGTCATAGGGATCATCATGATTCCGTTTAGCATCATGTTTGCCATGAATGATCCGGCGAATGCTGTAGCAGCCGGTGCAATGATCGGTCTTGTTACATCCGGGATCATGATGTTAATCATAGTTTTTGTGGCACCTTTCATCATGCTTTGGTTCCCGGCAATATTTGTTGATGATATCGGAGTCATGGAGGGATTGAAAAGAGGTGCTAAAGCGGCTGTGAAAGGATACTGGTTTCTTGTGCTTTCAACCTTTATCATGTACCTCCCATCAGTTTTATACATGGTATTCAATTATTCCAGTATGATGAATGCGCAGACGATGACGAAAGCAAACATGTTTACTCCTGCATATCTCGCCATGTGTCTGATTTCAGCCGTACTGGGTATTGTATTCATGCAGCTGCTCATTGTGGTATATAACGAAAAGAAATCTTTAATTCAAGCGTAAGATATTCCTGTTCAAGATAAATGAAAACGGGAGTGACCTCATTCATCAGAGAGTGAGGTCATTTTTTTGATCATATTTTTATTTTAAAAAAGATTGAAAAAAATTTAACAAAAAATTTATCATATCTAGTCAAAAAAATAGAATTATGTGGTATAATTAATGCTGAATTTTTTAAAGACATCGCCATTTAAATGTTAAATAAAAGTAATGGCTGAATCATTTTGTGAAGGGGGATAAGGTAAATGAATTATTCACATGAAGTTGAACAAATGATTTGCGTTAAAAAAGGCCCAAATCATGGCCCAGCTCCAATTCCTGAAGAAGGTAAATGGGTAAAGGCGAAAGAAATCAAAGACATTTCCGGTTTGTCACACGGTATTGGCTGGTGTGCACCTCAGCAGGGATGCTGCAAGCTCACATTAAATGTTAAGGATGGTATCATCGAAGAGGCGCTTGTAGAGACCCTCGGATGTTCCGGTATGACACACTCTGCTGCAATGGCAGGTGAAATCCTCGGTGGAAAAACAATTCTTGAAGCTCTCAATACTGACCTTGTATGTGATGCGATTAATGTTGCAATGAGAGAAATCTTCAAACAGCTGGTTTACGGAAGAACTCAATCTGCTTTCTCCGAAGGCGGACTTCCAATCGGTGCAGGACTCGAAGACCTTGGTAAGGGACTTCGTTCACAGGTTGGCACTATTTTCGGAACCAAGGCAAAGGGTGTTAGATATCTTGAAATGGCTGAAGGTTACATCCTCAACATTGGCCTTGATGCAGAAAATGAAGTCATCGGCTACAAATTCGTACACCTTGGAAAGATGATGGATATGATCAAGAAGGGTGTAGATCCCAAGGAAGCTTATGAAAAGAACATAGGCACTTACGGAAGATTTGCCGAAGCTGTAAAAGTAATAGATCCAAGACATGAATAATTAGAAGAGAGGTGATTACAGTGGTAAGATTCGAAGGTTATGAAAGAAGAATAGATAAAATCAATGCCTGTATGGCAGAATACGGATTCAAGAGCCTTGAAGAAGTTAAGGACTTTTGTACTTCCAAGGGTATAGACGTAGAGAAAATTGTAAGAGATGTTCAGATGATTGCTTTTGAAAACGCTGTTTGGGCTTACACATTAGGATGCGGTGTAGCTTTGAAGAAGGGCGTTAAGAATGCTGCTGAAGCTGCTGAAGCAATCGGTATCGGACTTCAGGCATTCTGTATCCCAGGTTCTGTTGCTGACTCGAGAAAAGTTGGTATCGGACACGGTAACCTCGGCGCAATGCTTTTGAAAGAAGAAACAAAGTGTTTCTGCTTCCTCGCAGGACATGAATCCTTCGCTGCTGCTGAAGGAGCTATCGGTATAGCAAGAACAGCAAACAAAGTAAGAAAG